>JBBSZB010000054.1:0-9088 GCA_038044965.1 Nanobdellota archaeon | reverse complement strand
ATATTTGTTTCAGAATATCTACATTCTGCAGGCTCATTAATAAAAAACATAGTTAACCATCCAGTTGTATTTTTAGCAACATAAGAATCTGTTTTTGGAGAAGTTGCTACAACAACGGGCGGTGTTAAATCAGGCCCTGGTTTTACGCAAAAATTAACTTCATATATCCCAGTATTTTCAACACCATTCATATTCTGACATTTAACATAAAGATTAATATCTCCTGCTTTATCCAGAATTGAATCATAAGCTGTTTTATTATTTTTTATTATTTCACTTGCCTGAGAAAATTCTTCTGGACTTGATGTTTCACTTGCAATAATACTATCAATACTTGGAAGATAAGTCATTGTTGTATGATTATTACTTAATACATCACCTTCTAAGAAACTCCCAGACATTTCTTCATATATTTCTCCTGATTTTTCTGAATATCTGCAAGATGCAAGCACACTTGTATCAATTCCAAATGTTATTGGAGAAAATGGATTTACACATTCACCATTTTCAGTTCTAACTTCAAATCCATTATCACCAACATTTTCATATTTGTATCCTTCTGTTAAAATTTTTTCATCAGGACTTAATCTTGGAGGTGAATCTTCTCCTTGCACTGAAACACATTTATCATAACCAGTTCCCTCATTAATTACTTTACAATTTTTTCCAAGGCTTTCACATCTATATTTTGAACAAGGTTTCTGAGGATTATCATTACAAAAATCACAATTTCCATTGCTTGGTTGAGTCCATGCTTTGCATTCAAATGTTATTTTTGTCTCTTCTTGTTTTCCACATCCCATCGCATACATTGCCACTACAGCTATTACTACAGCAGCTACAGCTGTTACTGGATTAAATCCTACAAATGCGAAACCCGATCCTTCTGTTGCTAAAGCAGCTGATGATGCAGTGCCAGCTGTTGCAGCATAAGTTGTTCCTCCAACAGTAAGTGCTGTTCCACCAGCAACTCCTCCAACTGCACCAGCACCAGCTGCAACTCCAATAGTTCCTCCAGCATTACTTCCAGAAAACATATTTCCTGCTTGACTTCCACCTCCTCCACCTCCACCTTGACTTCCTGAAAACATATCATCAATTCCAAAATTCTGCAAAAGATTTAAACCTGGTACATTATTATAAAATCCAGGATCAGCACTTCCTGTTATGCTTGTTAATCCAGAAGAAAATGCATTCATTGCATACATTTTTTCCAAACCCATAAGTTTTGGAGGTTTTTTTGCTTTACCTCCTTCTTTTTTAAGTGAATAACCACCATCTGTTGTTTTTCCAGCAATATTAACATAAGCTCCGCAATCTCCTAACATTCTACAATAATCATTCATCTGATAAGTAAATTGTATTTTTTCACACTCGCAATTTTTTACACATTCCCATTTCATTTGAGGACATTTTTTTTCATAAACAACAGTACAGGTTTCAGTTCCAGCACTGCAAATACTTTGATCTCCTCCACCCATCATTCCTCCTAATCCACCAAGAGCTCCACCAGAACTTCCTCCACCACCAAGTCCTCCAAGTGCATCTCCACCAGCTCCACCAGCTATTCCTCCACCCTGGCCAAATTCATTTCCTGGAGGATATTTTGGAACACATTTTTCCAAATGAAAATCACTGCTTAGATAAACTATTTTCATCATGCAATCAGGATTTTGATTACAATCAGTTATTTTTCTTCCAGAACAATCTTCCCACATATTTGGCCTGCAAAAAGCACCACTTTGATCAGGTTTTTTTGAAAGACTTGAAAAATCTCCAAAACCTTTAAAATTTCCACCAAGTAATCCACTTAATCCTCCTAATCCACCTCCACTTCCGCCACCTAACATTCCTCCAAGCCCTCCACCTAAACCTCCACTTCCACCCCCCATTAATCCTCCAAGGCTACCCATGCCTCCTCCACCTAAAATATCTCCAATAGCACCACCAGTTATTCCTCCTAATCCACCTAAAGCTCCTCCCGAACCTCCTCCACCTAAACCACCCATTAATCCTCCAAGCCCTCCACCTAAAGCTCCTAATCCTTCTCCAGTTTCAACACAAATTTCTTTTCTATAATCAGCGCAGGGCTCTGTTTTTATTTCTCCGTTTACACACAATTCTCTAAAATGTCTGCTGCCAACAACATCATTTCCATTTCCAACTTTACCATCATAAACACACCAAGACTCTCCATTTTTTCTAGTTTTTAATTTATCTTTACAATTAAGATTTCTGCAAACATAATCCCCATCACTTCTTTTTTTATCCTGCCCAGCCCTATAAGTACCACATAAACTTCCCTCGCTATAATCACAATTTCCGCATCCTTGTGATTTTATATTATTATTGCCAGCTCCACAAGAATCTTCTTTTGCTAAAACTTTTCCATCATTCCAGGAATTATCTTCATTTGAATCATAAATATTTTCTCTGTTACCACAAGAATCAAACCAATAGATTTCATCTTTTCCTTCCACACAATTAGTGCTTTTTTGAGCTTCACAATTTGTGTTCAAATCAGGATTACTGCAAAGATAATTTTCATAAAACTCTCCTCCAATTGACTGACACTCTGTTTTTGTTCCAAACTTACAAGTATTTTCTCCTCCTTCACTATCTGCAATAACACAAGCTCCTTCACTTTGACTATCTGCTAATCCAACACATTCAAGTTCATCTTTTACACTTGAATCAAATTTTCCAGGAACACCATGTAATTCTTCAAGTTTTTCACACCTTCTTTCAGTTGTCACCTGAGCTTCTTGCCCAAGAACACAACAGCCTACTTCACACTGATTTACTTCGCAAGAAGCTGAAGAAAACCACTGTCCATCTTGCTGAGCTTCACACTGGGTTTTTATGCTGTTCGGAGTGCATAATCCTTCATTTTTATCAAAACAACATCCATTTCCACTTCCTCCACTTCCCCCTAATATTCCACCTAAATCTCCAAGAACTCCTCCACTTCCACTTCCTCCAGCACCTCCATCTAATCCTCCAGCTATGCTAGATAAATCTGGAAGTCCTTGCGCAGAAACAATAGGAATTAATGTAAAAAAACTATTAACTTCATTTTTAAAATTATCATTTATACTAATTTGATATCCATTTATAATAAAAGCAAAACTAATTATTGAAACTACAAATAATATTATTTCAAATATACTTACTATTTTTTTAATTCTTACTTCATCAGCTTTTTTTTCTGCCATTTTTTATTCCTCGTTTTTGGGAACCTTTCCTAAAGGTTCATTTTTATTTTAAATTTAAACATACAATATCCTTTCCTAATTTATACATCATTTACCTCATTTTCATTTATTTTTACATTATTATTCTTTAAACATGTCATCTTATTTCTCTTTTTGCCTTAATTTTTACCTTTGACATTTCCATTTTATTTTCTTCCATTTTGTTTATTTTAAATATACAATATCTTTGCCTTATTTATCATTAATTTTATTGTTTTATTTCCCCTTCCCATTTGCCACTTATTTTTTCATTTTTTGTTTATTTTACAATCTTCTTCCATTTCTTTTTTCATCTTATTATTTTCATTTCTCTTATTTCGGCGTCGGCTGTACACAATTTCTCAAGGCAAACTGCATACTTTTTTCTGTTTTAGTGTCTTTTATAGTATAGACTTTTTCATCATCTCCTGTCTGATCTTTTGTTACCTCAGCCCAAAGATTTGTCCTCATAATTAATGTGTAATCACTATTGCAGTATTTTGCTTCCTCATAAATTATTTTATGAATTAAAATTGCCATTTCATATAAAGGAGTGAAAGTTGTTATTTCAACAGAACTGAATTTTCTCTGCTCATCTGCTTTTTTTGTTGTTATGCCCACATCAATTATTACTTTTATTTTATCAGGAACTAAACTTATAACAAATCCTTTATAATTAACATTGATTTGATAAGCTTTAGCTTCATAATTGCCTTTCATTTGATTAATACAATTTGAAACTTTATCGTTCACATAATTATGAATTTCATTTTCTAAATGTTCTATCCATACAGCTTCAGTCGGATAGCATTTTTCATTTGTATTTGCAGTATAACACAGATAAGGAATATCTCTTCCTTTGTAGCTTTTTGTTTTTTCAGGAAGCTGTATATATCCTGAATTTGTAATAATTTTATCTATTGCTTCTTCTAAATTAGTCTGAATACATGTTTCTAAAAAATCTTTTGGATTATCAGTGCTAGTAGGTTTTATCGAAAGTTGATTTTTATTATACAAAACAAAAAGAAGAATTATTGCAGCAACTATCATTATTGCCAATATTATAAATATTGTTACCTGCCCCTTATTATTAAAATTATTTTTTCTTACCATTTTCATCTATGTATTTTAATATAGCTTCTTCAATTAAGTGAGATTTATTCCTAAACCTGGAATTTTTAAAGAATTCATTTAACATTTTATTTGTCTCTTGATCAATTGTAGCAGAAACTCTAGTTTGCCTTGGAGTATATTCAAGATTTTTTATTTCTATTATCGGTTTTGTTAATATATCTTTTTTTAAGTTATTTTTAATACATATTATTTCATCTACTTTGTTTATATCATGTTTATGTAAAAGGAAATTTGATAATTCAGTTTCTAATTCAACTTTAAATTCCTTATCATTTTTTAACATTATAAAATCTGGAAATTTGCCAATATCCCCCCTAATAATTTTATCATAACCTAATTTTTTATGATTTTTTTCAAACCAAGATTGAAATTCAGATTCATTTTTAATCAACTCATTTTTTATTTTACCAACCATAAGTTTACACCTTCCTTTTTTATCCTTTCTAATTTATTATCCAAAACTAATTCTAATAAATACTTGTCTGCAGTATTCCAGGATATCTTAAAATGTTTTGCAACTTCAGAACTAGTAACAACTCTATTTTTCTTTACATATTCAGTAATCTTGCTACTATGAATATTCATATTATAAAACATAGTAATAATCATATTATTAATCATATGAAATTAAGTATTACTATTAATATGTATAATAACATAAGGTATTTAAATATTTTTACTTATTAAAATAAACAACAGAACTAATCCTCTGCTCAGATTAGCATCATTAGGAGATTGATGCGTTAAAGAACCTAGGTTTTTTACGCGTGCTAATCCTCGTTCTCAACTCTTGGAGCAAGGATAAAAGACAGTTCAAAGCTGTCTTTCTTAAACTCCAATTTTATTGGACTATCACTTGAAAAATTGACAAATATTTTATCAGCTAGCTTGCTGGCTTTTATGAACTTCTGCAAATACTCTAAACTGTATTTTGATTTTGAATTTCCAGAAATAATTGTAACTTCATCGCTTGAAAATTCAGCTCTTGCTGAATTCAAACCTTTAGCTTCTATAACAAAACTATTAGGAGTAGATATTAAAGTACATGCATCACTTACTATTAAACAATCTTCAACAGTATCAACAAAATCTCCAGGAGACATTTGTATTTGTGATAAAAACTCTAATTTTGGAGGTTCTTTATCTTCCGATTCAACTTCTATTAAAGCAAGCGAAAAACTTCTTTTTATTTTATCTAAAATATCAAGTTCAATTGTGCTTTCATGGCTTTCCATTATCAAACTGCTTCCAGCTTTTGTTCTTCGTAAAACTGCCTTTAAATTATCAAGATTCACACCAAGAACTTCTTTCCCAGATTGATATTCACTGAAAGAGCTTTTTGGAAGCTTAAAATAAACCATAGCAACATTAGCAGGGTCTATTGCAACTATACTAAGCCCATCTTCATTAAACCTTAATTTTACTTCTGTTACTAATTCTGAAATTATTGATATAACTTCAGAAAGCAACTTTGGATTATCTAATTTTGCCCTCATTTTAATCTTTTCTCATAATAGCTAGGAGCTTTTAAGTATTATTGTTCTAAAATGAACAAAGGTATTTAAAATTACAATAGCTTTTTCTAAAATGAAAAAAGAGCGTATAACAGCCCTAGCTTTGTCTTATTACTCAAGAAAAGATGTTCTAGAAGCTATTTTTAACTTTTCAAACAAAAGAGAAGTAACACCAAGATATTTCGATAACTTTGGTAAAAGGCCAGACTCATTTCAATACCCTTCTGATATAATTGCCCTAGTAAAAAAAGGAGCTTCAAGCTTTCATTGCTCTGAAGAAATATGGACAGATCCTTTGCAGTTAAAAACAGGCATGTCTGAATCTGAACTAAATGATCTTAGACAAGGATGGGATTTAATTATTGATATAGACTGTAACTGGATAGATTATAGTAAAAAAGCAGCTATTGCAATTATTAAAGTTCTTGAATATAAGGGAGTTAAAAACCTTGGAGTGAAATTTTCAGGATGTAAAGGGTTTCATATTATAGTTCCTTGGGAAGCTTTTCCAGAAGAAATAAATGGTATAAGAACAAGTTCAATGTTTCCAGAGTGGCCAAAAGCTATTGTTTCTTATTTAAAAGAACTTGCTCGTCCAATACTAGAAGGATTAATTAAAGAAACAGAATCAGATTTTCTTAAAGTTAAAGGTTATTCAGGAATAAAATGTGAAAAATGCAATAACCTAGCAGATTCTAGGTTCGAAGTAACTGTAAGATGTGATAAATGCTCTCCACCACATATCGAAACTTTTAGAACTTCTAATGAAAACTACAAACCAAAAAAATGTCCTGTTCATATTAGAACAGATATGTCTGAAACTAAAAAACAAAAATTTTATTATTGCCCAAGATGCAGTATGAATTCTATAGAAAATAAAAATAATTTTATTGAAAAAATATCAATAGACATTTTCAAAGTTTTAGGTTTAGATCTTCAACTAGTTTCATCAAGACATTTGTTTAGAATGCCTTATTCTTTGCATGAAAAAACAGCTTTAGCAAGCATTGTTTTGGATAAAAATAAAATATCTGATTTTGAAATTAAAGATGCAGACCCATTAAATGTTGTTGTTAAAGATTTTATTATAAAAACTAAAAAAAACGAAGCTAAAGAGCTTCTTTTAAGCTCAATTGACTGGTATGCCTCACAGAAAAAAGATGATAAAATAGATTATTCTAAAATAGACGGAAAAAACAAATCTTTTGAAATGCCTAAAATAAAAGTTAAAGATGATTATTTTCCTCCAACAATTCAAAAGATTCTAAAAGGAATGAATGACGGAAAAAAAAGAGGTTTATTCATTCTGCTTAACTTCTTCAGATATTTGGGTTTTAGCATAGAAGAAGTAGAAGAGAAAATAAAAGAATGGAATAAAAAAAATAATCCTCCACTAAAAGATGGTTATATTAAAGCACAATTAATCTGGCATTCCCGCCATAAAGCGATAATGCCTCCTAATTTTGACAATGAAATATACAAAGAAATAGGGGTTTTTGACACAGATAATTTAAGTGAGAAGATAAAAAATCCAGTTTCTTATGTTGTTGCAAGAGAAAAAATTGAAAGAAAAACAGAAGATAGATTTATCAAGAAACCAGACAAACAAAAAACTTATAAACCTTAGTTTACATGTATAAACTATGATTGAGATATATAAACTTGAGTTTACAATATTACAGCAAGAAATTTTAAGATTTTTATTTTTAATGTCTGGAAAATCATTTAATGCAAGAATTTTATCAAAACATCTTAATGTTTCACAAACAGCAATATCAAAAGCCTTACCATATTTGGAGAAAAAAAACCTTATTAAAATAAGTAAGGATAAAGAGTCTAAAAGATGGTCTATTGAACTTAACAGGGAAAATAAACATGTACTAAATTTAAAAAGAGCTGAAAATTTAAAGATGATTTATGAATCTGGGTTAGTGGAATTTTTATCTGAAAAATTCCCAACATCAACATTAATTTTATTTGGAAGCTATTCTTTTGGAGAAGATACTTTTGATTCTGATATTGATATTTCAATAATTGGGGCAAAAGAAAAAAATATTAGTCTATTTGAATTCAATAAAAAATTAAGAAGAACAATCTCAATTAATTTTTATAAAGACTTTAAAGAAATAAATAAAAATCTTAGAGAAAATATATTTAATGGAATTATACTAAAAGGAGGAATTGAATTATGAAAGAATTCAAGGAATTTCTCAACAAAGGCATAATAAAAAAACAATCAATGAATAAATCAAGGGCAAATGATTTAATTGAAGAGTCTGAAAGAAAAGAAAAATCATTAAGGAAAATACTAAGTAAAATAGGGTTAAGTAATGATAATTCAAATGATATACTAGAATATTGTTATGATATTTTAATTGGATTAATAAGGGCCAAACTTTATTTAGATGGATTTAAGTCTTCAGGAGAAGGATCTCATGAAGCAGAAATTTCTTATCTGAAAGAAATTGGGTTTTCTGAAACAGAAGCAAAAATCATGGATGAACTAAGATATTTTAGAAATGGAATAAAATACTATGGGAAGAGATTTGATAGTGAATATGCAAAGAAAATTTTAAAGGCTCCGTAAGAAATCCTATTCTTTCAAGTGTAGGATGAATTACGGCAATTATTTATTTTTTGAGTATTTCTGCTGCCCTGTTGGAGTTGACTTTGATAATGTGTTTTCATATATAGAAAATCAATAAGCGTCTAGGACGCTGTGTGGCTTTAGCCCATAGAGGACGTCACAAATCTTTATATGGATAAATTTCAGACATGTTATACTTTACCATATTTACATTTATTTTATTTTATTTTAAATCCACAATATCTTTTCCGCATTTATACTAGGTTATTAGCCCATTCAATTTATTTTACTGACCTAAGTTAATTATCTCTTTAGACATTACCCTCCCTTTAGCTGTATTTTATTTACATTACTTGGTTTATTTTTCCCATCCATTTTTATTTTAAATCCACAATACCCTTTCCTTATTTATTATTTACATTTTCTTCCCGTTTATTTGTAATACATAACCCTTTTCCCAATTTACATTAATCTATTTCTATTGGTTTATATTTAACTTATTTTTCCTACTTATTTTTCAAACATACTATGCATTATTTGTTTATATAGATTTAATTGTAATTTATTTGTTTGTATTAAATTTTCTTGGTTTATTTTTTATTTTACTTCTTCCATTTTTA
>JBBSZB010000053.1:0-4170 GCA_038044965.1 Nanobdellota archaeon | reverse complement strand
TGCAATACTTTTCCTTATTTATTAGTTTTATTATTAGGTTAGTTTATAGATTAATTAACAGTATATTTATGATACTTTCAATAACAGATTTAATTGCCTGAATTTTTAGGCTTGATATTAGTTAGTTGAGACATTTTAATGCAAATCTGTAAAACACTTTATTTTTTAATTTATCCTTAAACATACCATACTTTTACCTTATTCATCATTGATTAATTTGCAGATTAATTAACATACATTATATTTATTACATCTCAAGGATATATGAAATTGTTAAGTTTGATATTGGATTTAACAACTTGGCAAAATTTATAAAACAGTCTTTACTACTTGGGTAATGGATGAAAATAGTTTTTTAGGAAATCTGAGACTTATTTATTTTTATCCAGCAGAGTTTTTTGGTAAAAACCATGATGTTAAATGGACTAAAGTTTTAGTTCAGTTGGTAATTTTTTATATAGCATACATTGTACTTGAATCATTTCTTAATTTAATTCTTTTTTTCAAAGATAATGGAACAATACAACCTATTGAAATAGTTTCCTGGATATATTTAACTTTGCAAAGCATAATTGCCAAGTTATCATTATTGTTAATTATTTTATTTAGTATTTCTGGAATGATTTATTTATTCTTGAGAATAACTAAATCAAATAAAGAATATGTTAAAAATTTAAAATCAGTTGAATATTCTTTAATGCTATGGATTATTTATGGGTTTGTGATTTTAATAGCTTCGTTTATTATACAGCTAACAATACCAATAGACCAGTCATATTTGCAGGGAATTATGTCAACTTCAGATATTACGAATATCTTACAATTATACAAGCTACATTTTAGTCAGCCAGGTGCAATAATTCTGCTTATACTTGGATTAGCTCAATTAGTTCATTTTTTAGTGTTTTTAACAAAAAGCACAGCTAGTTTTAATAAAATTAAAACAGGAAAAGCTGGTTTAATAGCTGTTATTTCTGCAGTAATAGTTATTGCAATACTAGTATTAATATGGATAGGTTATATTTATGCCAATGGCTATTTAACAGATCCTTTGGGAGCTAGGTTTTCTTAAAAATCTATAGGAGTTATGCAAATTAAACCTTAAACCTAGGGTAATTCATCCTTAAACATACAATATCTTTACCTTATTTATCATTGATTGATTTATAGATTAATTAATATAAATTTGTACTTATAACACTTAAAGACATACTTAATTTTTAAATTATTAAATTTAATTATGAACTTAACAGTATAGAATAATTAATAAATGGTCAAGCCCTTTTACCAAAGAACAGTAAAAGGCTATTTGAACATGAAAAAAGCAGTAAAAATGTTAGTAAAAGGAACTGTACAAGGAGTATTTTTCAGAAATTTTGTAAAAGAAAAAGCTGATGATCTTAATGTTAAGGGTTTTATAAGGAATTTAGAAAGTGGAGATATTGAAGTATTTGCAGAAGGTGAAATTGAAAGTGTTGATAAGCTATGTGAAATATGCAAAACAGGACCAAAACATGCTAAAATAAAAGACGTAAGCATTAACGAGTCTCCTTTCCAGGATTTCAAAGAGTTTAAGGTGCTGCATATCTGAAGAATAATTTAAAAAGGTACCATAACTTAATTTATTATTATGAAAAAAATGATTTGGGCAATATTTTCTATTATTATTCTAATCATATTAATTGTCCTAAGTTATTATTTATTGTCAAATAATACTATTAATGTTTCTGAGATAGATCCTTGGGATTTATATGATCATAGTTTAAAACAAAATGAAGTTAAGGCAATATTGGGGAATCAGGAAGTAGAAAATTATGATGTTTCTCCAGCACAATCCTTGTCGCAAGAAACATATGATAAAATAACAAATTTAAGACCTAATTGTTTAGATAATTTAAATCTAGGAGATGGGGTTAGGATAGTAACATATCATACTCCAAATCGAAATATAGATATAATTTATTCAACTGAATCAAATCAAGTAGAATGTGTAATTTCTCAAAATAAATAATTTATCCATATATTACTTCAACAACATATTTAAACATAATTTATTTCTAATTAACATGGGAAGAGAAGACCAAATAATTGAATCGAGAATTAAAAAGGTTGAAGAGTTGAGAAAACTTGGAATTAATCCATATCCAAATAAATTTGATTTTAAGCATTATGCAAATGAACTTCAGGAAAAGTATAAGAAACTTAAGAAAGAGGGTAAGACTAAAGATAAGGTTTCTGTTGCTGGAAGAGTTATGATTAAGAGAGATTTAGGAAAAATATCATTTGCAACTATCCAAGATTCTTCTGGTAAAATACAGATAGTTTCTCAACAAGGAGAAACTCCTTCTAAGAAATTTGAATTTTTTAAAAAATATGTTGATGCAGGAGATTTTGTTGGAGTTGAGGGAATTATCTTGAGAACAAAAACAGGCGAGTTATCTGTTTTGATTAAAAATATAGAATTGTTAACAAAATCTATTCTTCCGCTTCCTGAAAAATACCATGGTTTGCAAGATAAAGAAGAAAGGTATAGAAAACGCTACCTTGATTTGGTTATAAATCCTGAAGTTAAAGAGGTTTTTCTTAAAAGAGAAAAAATAGTAAATACTATTAGAAATTTACTTAAAGAGAATAATTTTGTTGAAGTTGAAACTCCTACATTGCAAAGTGTTTATGGCGGAGCAAGTGCAACTCCATTTAAAACACATCTAAATGCTCTTGATATTGATTTATTTTTATCAATTTCCCCTGAATTATATCTAAAAAGGCTTGTTGTTGGTGGAATAGACAGAGTTTTTACTATTTGTAAAAATTTCCGCAATGAAGGTATTGATATGTTTCATAATCCAGAGTTTACAATGATGGAGTATTACATTGCTTATGAAAATTATGAGTATCACATAAAATTTACTGAAAAATTGTTTAATATATTAAAAAAAGAATTAAAATTAAGTAATAAGATAAAGTATGGAGATAAGCAAATAAACCTAAAAACTCCGTTCAAGAGAATAAAGTTTAGGGATTTATTAATAAAAGAAATTGGTATTGATATTGACAAAGCAAATAATTTTGTAAAATTAAAAAAAGAAATTGAATCTAAAAAATTAAAAGATGTGGACATTAAGGGTTGTTCGCATTATGGGGCTTTGTTAGATGAACTCTATAAAAGAGTAGTTCGTCCAAGTATTATTCAACCAACTTTTTTAACACATTATCCTGTTGAAATGATAGCTTTAGCAAAAAGAAATGAGAAAGATCCTAGCAAGATAAACTCTGTTCAATTAATTATTGATGGAGCAGAAATTGTTAAAGCTTATGATGAATTAAATGATCCTTTAGACCAGGAAAAAAGATTAAAAGAGCAGGCAAATTTACTTAGGGGCGGGGATGATGAAGCAATGCCTATGGATGAAGATTTTGTTAATGCATTAAAAGTAGGAATGCCTCCAACTGCCGGGTATGGTTTAGGTGTTGATAGACTAACAATAATTTTAACAAATCAGCCTTCTATAAGAGATGTTATTTTGTTTCCTTTCATGAAACCTGAAATTGAAGATAATAAAGAAAAAAATGGAAACAAGTAATATATTAGATGCAAACTGTACAAATTGCGAATATGTTAAATATGAACATACTGATGGAATAAGACTTGAAAATGCAGTGTTTTTCATAGAAAAGGAAAATTTAATTCACTTCCAATAAATAAAGATGCAGAAGAAGCTGTTTTAAATGGGCACAAAGGATTATGTGAAAAATATGATCCTGCTAAAAGTTTAATACAACAAGGAATGATGATTATTTATCTTTAAGAAAATGGGCAGATTGATAAAAGAAAATAATATTAAGCAACTTTCTTAATCTCTGGAAGAACATTTTTCTTTACAAGCATCCAATCTAACTTAACAAGGTTTTTTACAAAATCATTATCCATATTTAATTTATAATAATCTGATTTTCCTACTTTTCTTGTTTTAATAACTAAACCAGAAGCTATAAAATGGGGAAAGAATAATTTAATTGAATTATAACTAACATTGCTTTCTCTTGCAATTTCAGTCATAGGATAATCAAAAAAACGAAATCCTATTAAAAAATCTATAACTCTAAGCTGTGGAGTATCTCCAAATTGCATTAAAAAAAATGACTTGTTTTCTTTTTGTTTCATATTTA
>JBBSZB010000052.1:0-17516 GCA_038044965.1 Nanobdellota archaeon | reverse complement strand
TAAAATGAGCAAAATAGAACTAATGGATAAAACAAAAAAGAAAAAAATAATTGAAAATCTTAATGATAATTATGGCATAGAAAATTTACATCATTTATTTATTAGATCTGGAAATGATAAAATAAGGATTTATTCTGGAGGGTTGTCTTTAGAAGAATTAAACTTTTTAGGAAAAAATTTAAGAGTAGAGTTAATAGGAGCTTCTCTTGGTAAAATAGAAGAAAATAATCTAAGGATTAATTTTGATATTTTAAACTTGCCTGAAATAAAATCTCAAATAAACAAAAATATAATTGAAATTTCCGAAGAACAAATTTTAGAATGGTTAAAAGGAAAATCTCTAGAAATTAATACAGAAAGCATAACTAAAAATGATTTAGTTGTTGTAAAAAGCAAAAATAATCAGGATTTTTTAGGAGTTGCGAAAAACAGAAAAACATATATACAAAATTATGTTCCAAAAGAAAGAAGGATTAGATAACCTCAAATTTATCATATAATAATCTTATAATTTTTCCTTTGAAACTACTAAACTTCTTTAAAATAGATGAAATTGCCTTTTTTTGAGCTGTTGAATCCTATGAAGCTATTCTCATTAATAAGATTCCAAAATGATTTTCTCTAGGATAAACATAAGTTTCTAAAAAATCTGCATCTCTTGTTATAAGAATTCTCTTTTCTTTTATTGCCAAATTGAAAACTTCTCCATTTTCAATACCTTTTGGACAAAGTAAAACATCATGACCTAAATCCTTTAGAAAATAAGATATATCTCTATGAACATTTTCATCCAGTAAAAATTTCATCTTATTGGGCAATCTTAAAACTTCTTTTAGAGCCCTTTTTAGAAAAATCTATAGCAGCTTTAATATGTTCTTTTGTAAGAGAAGGATATGCTTCAATAATCTCTCTTATATTAGATTCAGCTTTTAACATTTCCAAAACATCTTGTACAATAATCCTTGTTCCGCTAAAAGTCGGCTTCCCATGACAAATTTCACTATCTATTACAATATATTCATTAATCTCAATTCTCATATAAACAAAATAGCAAAAAACTATATAAATGTTATGGGAGTGTTTTTATAATGAACAAAGAAGCAGTTGAATCAACAAGAAAAGCAGGAGAAATAGTCCAAAAAATAAAAAAAGAGGCAAAAAGCTGGATAAAGCAAGGAATGCCTTTAATAGAAATAGCTGAGAAAATAGAAGCTCAAATTATTAAGCAAGGAGGAAAACCAGCCTTTCCAGTTAACTTAGGGATAAATGAATATGCAGCCCATTATACTCCTTCGCATAATGAAACCACAATTGCTTATGGTTTGTTAAAAATAGATTTTGGAGTTCAAATAAAAGGATATGTGGCAGACAATGCTTTTTCACTCGATCTAGCTAACTCAACTAAAAACAAAGAACTAATTAAAGCAAGCGAGCTAGCTTTAGAAAGAGCAATTGAATCTATTAAAAATGGTGAAACTTTAGGAGAAATTGGAACTAAAATACAAAAAACAGCATCTGATGCTGGTTTTAGTGCAGTTCAAAATCTTTCAGGACATGGTATAGAACAATGGGAATTACATTCAGGACTAACAATACCAAATTATAACAATAATTCCAGCATTGTTTTAGAAGAAGGCATATATGCAATAGAACCATTTATAACAACAGGAGAAGGAAAAGTTTATGACGGAAAACCCTCAGGAATATATCAAATAAAAAAATCTGGAAGTGTAAGAGACAATAATGCCAGAGAAATACTAAAATATATACTAGATGAATATAACACTCTTCCTTTCTGCTCAAGATGGTTAGTTAAAAAATTCGGAACAAGAGCATTAATTTCTCTTAATTTTTTAGAACAAGCAGGAATAATACACCAATTTACACATCTAGTAGAAAAATCAAAATCACCTGTATCACAAAGTGAAGCCACAATAATCATCCAAGGAGAAAATGTAGAAGTTGTGACTTAAAAAAGACCAAACAAAAACCTTAATAAGTATTTAATTTCTAATCCTTACATGGCATTAAAGTTATATAACACACTAACAAGAAAAAAAGAAACGTTTAAACCAATTAACAAAAATCAAGTAGGCATATATTCCTGTGGACCTACAGTATACAATTATGCACATATAGGAAATCTAAGAACATATATTTTTAATGACTTATTAAAAAGAAGTTTAATTTTTTTGGGGTATAATGTAACCCATGTTATGAATATAACAGATGTTGATGATAAAACAATTAAAGGAAGCCAGAAAGAAAAACTCTCTTTAAAGGAATTCACACAAAAATATGAAAAAATATTTTTCCAAGATTTATATTCGTTAAATATTATGAAACCAAATTATATATTAAGAGCGACAGAATCTATACCTGAAATGGTCAATATGATAAAAAATCTTCTTGAAAAGGGTTATGCTTATAAGACAGAAGATGGAATTTACTTCTCAATTTCAAAATCTAAAAATTATGGCAAGTTAGCACAATTAGAAAAAGGAAAAGCAAATGATAAAAAAGCTAGAATAAAAAACGATGAATATGATAAAGAAAATGCGCAGGATTTTGCACTCTGGAAATTTCATACAAAAGAAGATGGGGAAGTTTATTGGGACACTGAAATAGGAAGGGGAAGACCTGGATGGCATATAGAATGTTCTGCAATGAGTATGAAAATTCTAGGCCCAAAATTAGATATCCACACAGGTGCAATCGATCTCATCTTTCCACATCATACAAATGAAATAGCTCAAAGTGAAGCATTTAGCGGAAAAACTTTTGTTAAATACTGGCTTCATGGAGGATTCTTAACAATGAAAGAAGGTAAAATGTCAAAATCTATTGGTAATGTACTTAACCTAAAAGAATTAAAAGAAAAAAAAGTATCTCCAGTAGATTATAGATATATGTGTTTAACAACACATTACCGTTCACCATTACAATTTTCATTAGAAAACTTAGAATCTTCTAAAAATTCTTATAACCGGTTGAAAAACATAATCTCAGAGATAAAACCAGATGAAAAATTAAACAAAAAATATCTAGAAGAATTTGAAGAAGCGATTGACGATGATCTCAACTTACCAAAAGCTCTTCAAATTTTATGGAATTTAGTTAGAGACGAAAAAGCTCAAGGTAAAATCCTAACAATTAAAAAAATGGACGAAATATTTGGACTAAAAATATTGGAAAAAGAACATATTAAAATCCCAAAAAATATCCAGTTATTAATAGATAAAAGAGAATCTGCTAGAAAATCTAAAAACTGGAAGCTAGCAGATGAATTAAGAGATAAAATAATTAAATTAGGATATTCTATTTCTGATACCTTAGAAGGACCTGTTGTTAAAAAAGCTTAATAAGAAACTTTAAAAGCCTAATTATTTATGATATTTTATGATAAAATCTAAAAAAGCAAATAATGAATATGGTAAGTATAAATGGTTTTTAACATCTTCAGATAAATTAGTTATAGGTGGGAAAAACGCTGAACAAAATGAAGAATTAGTTAAAAATTATAAAGATGATAAAAAATTCTCAAAATATGTTTTTATGCATACAAAAACACCAGGAAGCCCTTTTTCAATAATTCTTTCAGATAAATATAACGAAAAAGATTTGGGGGAAACAGCAATATTTACAGGTTGTTTTTCAAGAGCCTGGAGAGAAAGAAAAAAATCTGTTATGGTAGATGTATTTCTTGTTGAACAAATAATAAAAAACAAAAATATGAAAACAGGTACATTTGGAGTTGTAGGAAAAATAGATAGAAAACCAGTAAGCCTGAAATTATATCTGACAAAGCAAAATAACAAATTAAGAGCAGTTCCATTTGCAAAAAAAGATTCAGTTTGTATCATTCCAGGAAAAATTTCAAAAGAAAAATTTGCAGAGCAATTGTCTGTTAAACTAGATATTCCTATGGAAGAAATACTCAACGCTCTACCAACTGGAGGTTTTCAAACATGCTGAAAGCAATGGTTCCAGGATCAAAAACCCGGAGGTGGTTTTTATCATGCAGCTCGTAAGTAGTGTCCAAATAGGCAAAAATGGAATTACAGAAAATACAATAGAGACTATTAAAACTCATTTTAAAAATCGTTTAAATGTTAAAGTAGTATTTTTAAAAGGCTCTGGAAGAGATAATAAAACAATAAAAAAAGACGCTGAAAAAATACTAGACAAGTTAGGCAATAATTACACATATAGAATTTTAGGATTTACAATTTTCATAAAAAAATGGCGCAAGCCAATGAGATAATCTAAATACAGTTTACAATATCTCTATAATTCCTAAACTCTGCATCAAGTTCATCAAGTCCAGTCAGAACATTAACAAATTCCTTATATCTTTCTTCATCAATATGCCTTCTATCTGAAGTTAAATAATCCTGTGGATGAATAACTACAACACATACTCCAGTTAATTTAAGACTATCATTACATTCTTGAATTACTTTTTCTGCAGGTTCAAAATTTGAATGATAAAAATCATAAGTTTGTGCAGATTTTCCTGCAAAAACTAATTCATCATTTATTCTGAAATAATTAGGATGATTATATATATCTCCAGCAGATAAAACTTTAAAACCATTTTTAGATAAAGCTTTTACAGTTCCTTCAGAATATAAATTCTCGGGAGGAATAAATGTTACAGGTATAATTCCAGCATATTTAAGAAGTAATTCATTTCCCTTCATCAATCTATAACTAGCTTCACTTTCATTTAGATTCTTAAACTCAGAAACTTCATGCAAGTATCCATGAAGAGCAATTTCAACATTAGGATTATTCTTAACCTCATTAATCCATGGTAAAAATAATCTTGTATCTTTTTCAATATCTTGCGGAATAACTCCTAAAGTAATTGTCATATTTTTTGATAATATTAAATCAGTTATATTTGCAGTAACATCATAATACTGCCATGCTTTAACATCATCTAATCTTAAAATTATAGTTTTATTATTTTTAGAATCACATATAGGAATTTGATCATGATAATCAATAACTTTATCAGTATAAACAGAATCAGGGTTAGTTTTTATCAAACTTAGAAGATAAATATCAACTTCTTTAATGCTTAATTCACCAAATTTACTCTGATTTATATAAAATATAAAAACTAATCCAAATAAAACAGCTAACGTTACTATAGATATTAAAATTTTCTTTACAAATTTCTTTTTTTTCATCATCTTGTACCCCATGACCCGTCTCTTAAATTTAATATTGCCCAAGGTAATTGCCATACTAAAACTAAAGTATAAAATGTAGCAAAAAACACACCATAAATCCATTTTTTATCTGAAGTGTGAATATAATAATAAAGACCATAAATAACTGCCATTAAAGCTAAACCAAAAAGATAAAATAAAGGCAACCTTGATGTAATATAAGGGTACCATATCAAAGCTCTAATTACTATAATTGGAGCCAGCAAAGGCAATATAACCCCTAAATAAAATGAAACACTCATAATTGGATTTTTTTTCCACATAAACTGTCCAGCCTTCATACTTTCTCTTATCCAAGACTTTTTCCATCTTAGTTGCTGTTTCATGAAACCTCTAAAAGTATCAGGAACAAAAGTATATGCTTTAGCTTCATGAGAATAAACAGTAGTATAATTTTTATTAAGGAGAAAATTAGTCAAACTTCTATCGTCTCCATAAGTACATCTAACCCCTAAGAAAGATTGCTTGAGCCAAGGATTAAGGATCTTTATAAGATACTCTCGTCTGTATGCTGAGCAGCATCCTGAGCAACAGGTGACAGTTCCAAAAAGAGCTTCAGCTGATTTATAAGCTTTGAAAGCCACATAATATCTTACTGCCTGCATCTTAGTAAGTGCATTCTTATTGGCATTTGCAACATAAGCATGTCCAGCAACTGCAGCTACTTCTTCATCAATAAAATATTTTACAAGTTCTTTTGCAGTATCCTTATCTACAAAACTATCTGAATCAATAAAAATAATTATATCATTTTTTGATCTTCTTATACATTCAGCCATCCCTTCTCTCTTTCCCTTGTTTATTTTCCAGTCTACAACAATTACATTTATACCTATTTTCTTCGCAATTTCCTTTGCCTTTAACATTTCTTCTAAAGTATTATCTGTCGAACCATCATTAATTACTATAATATCAAATTTACTTTTAGGATAGTCTGTCTGTGCAATCCTAACTATAGTCTCCCTTATATTTTCTCCCTCATTTTTTGATGGAACTGCAAAAGATATTGTGGGTCTATAGTTTTTATCAAACGATGCATCATCAGGTTCATAAAAATAAGCTAATCCAAATCTGCTCAAAATATAAAAAGAAACTAAAATACTATAAGCTCCAAAAAGAATATTATTATCTATTGTCTGTATAGTTATAAACTTGATAACCAAGACTACGTAAATAAGGACAAAAAATATCATCCAGCTGTTTATGTTATGTTTTCTAAAATAAGAAAAAAAGGTGTTATTTTTAAATTTCATATTAATTCCTCAGCACCCTTAATTAATTTTAATGCAGAATTTTTTAAATTTGGATTTATTCTTGTAATAATAATTTTATTACTTCCATATTTTGAAACTATCTTAGCATTTCTTCTCTTAGGTTCATTAACTCTATTAATATTTGTTATCTTTTCAAATTTAAATCCTCTACCAATTCCATCATAAACTATTTTATCATTAATTTTATCCTTATCTAAACAATTTCTTCCATCAATAATTAATTTAATATTTTTCCAGTTATTTATTTTTAAAAATTCTTTGTGGTTAGTAGCAACTACTACAGCTGTACATTCTTCTAGTAATTCTTTCAATTCAGAGTTAGATTCATTTAAACAATATGGGTCAAAACTAAAAACATCAAATCCTATTTTTTTAAGTTCATCAATAATTTCAAGTGAAGGGCTTTCTCTTAAATCCCCGATATTTGCTTTATATGAAATACCTAAAACTCCAATTTTAGTATTTTTAATAGGAATATTTAATCTCCTTAAGTGATATACTAATTTTTCTATAGTATAATGAGGCATACTATTATTGATTTTTCTGGCATTTTTTAGTAATTCATGATTAAATCCATTTCTTTTAGCATAATCAATTAAATAATAAGGATCTACAGGTATACAATGACCTCCTATACCACATCCAGGATAGTGGGGCATAAATGCAAAAGGTTTATTTGAAGCTCCCTTAATAACTTCCACTACATCAATTCCAAGCTTATCAAAAGATTTAGCCAATTCATTAACATAAGCAATATTAACATCTCTGAAAATATTTTCAACAATCTTAGTTGACTCAGTAACTTTAAGTGAAGAAACTTCATTAATAGGAGCATTAATAAAAGACCTATAAAAATCAGCTACTATCTTAGTACCTTCTTTAGTTAAACTTCCAACATTTCTTGGAATATTATAAACATTATAATTGCTATCCCCTGGATTAATTCTTTCTGGACAATGTGCTAAATTAAAATCAACTCCAGGTTCAAGGCCTGTTTCTAACAAAATTGGAAGCACAACTTCTTCACAAATTCCAGGATTAACAGTTGATTCTAAAATAATAATCTGCCCTTCCCTTAAATTTTTAGCTATACTCTCAGTTGCTTTAATAACTGGAGTTAAATCCGGATTTTTATTATGATCTACTGGAGTTGGTACACAAATAACAATGTATTTCATGTCTTTTAAAATAGAAAACTCTCTTGTAGCATTAATTTCAACTACTTTAATATCTTCACTAGCTTGTTCATCTTCAACAGTTGAAACTCTATTTTTTATTTTATTTATCTTAGCTTCATCAATATCAAGACCATAAACATTATATTTTCCGCTTTTTGCAATTGCACAAGCTAAAGGAAAACCTACATATCCCATGCCAATTACAGCTACATTTTCAAGCCTGTTTTTTGACATCTTCTTTTTTTCTCTATTGAAGATTTTACTGAATAAATTTGTCATTTAAAAGTGATAAATAATTACTTATTTAAAGCTTTCGGTTATTAACTACTAACTAATAACATCAAAATCTAAATCAAATTCAAGTATGTTTTTGACTATCTTATTAATTTATATATATTAATGAACAAAAAAATTAATGAGGAGGAGAGGTAAAAAAAGAGAATTATACCCTATTTTATCAACAATAATTATAATTTTATTTTTAGTATTTATTAGCTCATTAGTTAGTGCCACTCCAGCAGCTAATGTAAGCTCTCCATTTAATTATTATTTTTCTTCTTCCGGAACATTATATGAATCAGGTTCAGAAAGTGAAAGTTCAAGTCCATACTTTTGGTTAAATTCGGGGGCTAAATTAATAATTTCAAATGGTACAGGAAAAACTGTCCAAAAAGAATTGGGTTCTAATGATAAATGGCGTTTGATTTACCTTTCTTCAAATCCAATAGATACGGATAATGGTTATCATCCACAAAATATTTTTAGATTAATTACAAGAAGTAAATGGCAAAATTCACAAGAAATAACATACTTTAAAATAAATAAAGATCATCTAAGCTCAAGCCCAAATCGTGATGCTTATAATGGACTATTATTAATATCAAGATATCAAAATGGAGATAATTTATTTTATTCAGGAATAAGGGTAGATGGTAATGCAATAATTAAGAAAAAAATAAATGGCGTATATTACACTCTATCTTCTAAAAAAGTATTTTCTGGAATTTATGATAAAAATACAAACCCTAATCTTCTTCCAAAAAACACCTGGATAGGACTAAAAACTCAAATTAAGAATATAAATGGTCAGACAAATATTAAACTTTATATGGATAAAAATAAAACAGGAAACTGGGCTTTAATAGCTGAAGCAAATGATAATGGGACAAAGTATGGTAAACAAATCATTAATGAAGGCTATGTAGGAATAAGAACTGATTTTATGGATGTTGAATTTGATGACTTCTCTTTAAAGAATATTTAATCTTAAATCAAAAAGTCTTTGAGTTTTACTACACATTAAAATGTGTAGTTTATTTAGACTTTTGGATGCTCAAGATACAAACCCACAATAAATTGTGGAGTTTTCTATCAAGTATCTTGACATAAAAAATAAAATAATTAAAATGTCTACAAGTTAATTCTAAACATACACACCCACTCTAATCTTTATCTGTAAAGTAAACTTTTGATCTTAACTTATTTTTATATTTAAACTCTACCATAATTTTACCTGATTTTTACATTGATTATTCATAATGTTAAAGTATTTTGAATGATATATGTAATGTTAAGTTTAATTATAGACTTAATATTACCAACAACTTTATAAACCATTTAGCCTCATAAAATCAAGGTTGAAAGATCAAAAGATCTATCTATTGCTGCAAAGCAAGACCAAATAAATATAATACAATAAATATAATAAAAATGTCAGTATATAGCATAAAACACAGAGAATTTAACAAAAAATTAGCCGAAGAACTAAAAAAAATTCCAGAGTTCCAAGCACCAGAATGGAGTCTTTTTGTAAAAACATCTGTAGCAAGAGAACGCCCTACACAAGAAGAAGATTTTTGGCATAAAAGAACTGCAAGTATCTTAAGACAATTATATCTTAAAAAAACAATTGGAGTTAACAGATTGAAAAATAGATATGGTGGATTAAAAGATAGAGGAGCTAGACCATCAGAAGTTAGAAAAGGTAGTGGTAAAATTATAAGAATAATACTACAGCAAGCTGAAAAAGCAGAACTTGTTGCAAAAGTAGAAGTTGATAAAAAAGGAAGAAAACTAACTGAAAAAGGAATTAAATTGTTAGAGGGTATTAAGTAAATATGACAAAGGCAAAAAGACAAAGGCAAAAGAAAATACAATTAGCAAAACATAATCGTAGAACTAAATGGGCCCCAGTATGGATAGTTGTCCGTAAATTCGGATCTGGAAAAAGAATTCATCCAGCTGCAATAACAAGAGTAAAAAGAAACTGGAGAACAAGAAAACTAAAAATAAAACCAAGAATTGACAGAAAGAGGCACCTAGGATAAAATGGAAAGATATGAAGAATACCAAACAACTCATAGCACTGATTCAAATGAAGAACACATAGTTTTACCAGGTATTTTATCAGATAAGGAAATAGGTCCTAAAATATCAAGAAAAACAGGAATTAGAAAAGTAGTTGTAAATCCAGCATATCAAGTATATCATATAATAACTGAAGAAGGAGACTGCACTATAGTTTATGAAACACACAATGGGTCATGGAGTAAAATAACAGAAGGCCATCAAGATGCTGTAAGGCTAGCAGAATCAAAACTAACAGAAATTATAGAAAAATCTGAAAGGAGAGTAGGAGTAGTATAAAAATGGCTAAAGCAGATTCAAAAAAAACTGTTATTGAAAGAGAATACACAATTCCTCTTAGAAGAGAATTTATGAAAGTGCCAAGACACAAAAGAACACCTAAAGCAGTAAAAGCTGTTAAACAATTCATAGCAAAACATATGAAAATTCCAGATAGAAATCTAAAAAATGTAAAACTAGACAAATGGTTAAACAATGAATTATGGTTTAGAGGAATAAAAAACCCCCCACATAAAATAAAAGTCAAAGTTGTTAAAGAAAACGACATAGTAAAGGTAAGCTTAGTAAATATTCCTGAAAAAATAAAATATATTATTGAAAGGGAAAATAAAGATAAAAAAGAGCAGGAAAAGAAAAAGAAACCTGCAGCTGAAGAAATAAAAGAAGATAAATCATTGGAGAAAACACAAGAAGAAATAAAAGAAGAAAAGGAAAAAGAAGCTTCTGTTATGGCTTCGAAAGAAATGCAGGCAGAAATGCAGGCAAAAGAGCTAAAACACATAGCAAAACAAAGGCCAATAAAAACTGAAAGAATTCAGACTCAAACCCTTCCTAAAAAATAATGTTAGATAAAATAAAGAGTGATTTAAAAAAATTAGCAAAAAAAGAAAAAATACCAATATACCAAAATTTCTTTAAAACATCTCATGGGCAATATGGGGAAGGAGATATTTTTATAGGAGTTTCAGTTCCAAACACAAGAAAAGTAGCTAAAAAATATCAGAATGTTTCTTTGAATGTTATTGAAAAATTATTAACTTCAAAAATTCATGAAGAAAGGCTATGTGCATTTGAAATCCTATGTTTTAAATATGAAAAATCTATTGATGAAGAAAAAAGAGAAATTTACAATTTTTGTTTAGAAAACAGAAAAGGGATGAATAATTGGGATTTGGTTGATTTAACAGCACCTTACATTATTGGGGATTTTCTATCAAATAAAAATAAAGAAAGAGAAATCTTATATAAGCTAGCAAAATCAAATAACCTATGGGATAAAAGAATATCAATTATCTCAACAGCTGCATTTATTAAAAATAATCAATTTCAAGATACAATAAAAATTTCAGAGATTCTTTTAAAAGATAAACATGATCTTATACAAAAGGCAGTCGGCTGGATGTTAAGAGAAGTAGGAAAAAGAGATAAAAAGACACTATTAGACTTCTTAAATAAACATTATAGAAAAATGCCAAGAACAATGCTAAGATATTCTATTGAGAAATTTCCAGAACCAGAAAGAAAAAAATATCTAAAATTGAAGATAGAAATATAATGAAATTAGATTAAAGTTGATTAATTGAATAAAATTATCTTGGGTGTTTTCTTATGATTTACTATTTATTGATTCATATAATTATTAAACACTAAAAACCAAAGATTTTTGTGGCAAAGAGAATTCATAATTATCTAGACTCATAAAACAGGTATATTTTTTAGCTTAAAGTCTACTGTGCAGAACTTAAAAAATAAGTGATACATTGATAAGTTAATAATATCTTAGTGTAACAAACTTTAAATATCGATTCTATAAATAAACTTAATGAAAAGAAGTTTAGTTTTAGGATTAGGAGCAATTGCATTAGCCTCATTATTTCCAAACATGCCCTCTCAAGCAAATTACGATTACGCTAAAAATACATCTAGTAAAAATATTCAATATGAGAAAATAGAACAAAAAATAACAAGAGAAGAAAAAGCAAAAAGTGTATTAGAACAAACAACATGGGATGAAAAAATAAATGGAACAATGACTATAAACTATCCTAAAAATGAATGGGGTAGTGTAGTTTATTACGATCCTAAAAGAAAAGCAATTCAATTATATATTGTAGCTCCAGAAAATGCAACTGAAGAATATATCAGATTATTTAACAAAGCAGTTGACCAGTATAAACAAGAAGAAAAGGAAATAAAACAAAAGAAAAAAGGAAAGAAGAATGCAAGAGTTCTAAGAATGGAAATAAACAGCAAAAAAACAGATCTAGATCCTGAAGTAAATATAGAATATTATGAAACTGAAATACTAGATACTCCAATACTTGGATGGACAATTAAAGTTAAAGATTATATTACTGATAATCTACCTCCAAAAATTGATATACAACCAGGTGAAGAAGATGCCTACATGCTATTAGACACTTATAAAGCAAAAAAAGCAGAGCATGAAAAATCTCAGGGAAAGGTAGAATTCTAAAAAAACTTATTTTTCCTAAGGTTTTTAAATCATAGTTTCATGTATTTTAAAGGATAAACAATAGTTAACTGAAAGGGGGTTAAAAATGAACAAGCAATATTCAATGTATGGTCCAACATTACTAAGAGTTTTCTTAGGATTGTTAATGTTAGTTCCAGGAATAAGTAAGTTAATGAATCCTGGAGGGCCTATTGGAATGCTAACAAATTTAGGGTTTCCAATACCATCAATAATGGCATGGGTATTAATTATATCTGAAATTGTATTTGGATTAACACTTATACTAGGATATAAAGTAAAATATACTGTCTGGCCACTTGTAATTATTCTTGCAGTAGCTACAATATTTGTAGTTATTCCAAATACTAGTGGAAGTTATGTAAACTTAATTTTCCATTTACAAGCAATAGCAGGTCTAATAACAATATATTTGATTGGTCCTGGAGCTTTAGCAATTGACAAAAAGTAATTTAATTTATTTTTAACAATTTTCTTTTTTATTTACCTTTCCCAAGCTTTTTAAATAAATTTACTTATAAGTATTAATGAAAAAACTAGTTGTTTTAGGAGGGGGTTTTGCGGGAGCTAAAATAGCAAAAGCTTTAGAAAATTCTTTTGATTTAACATTAATAGACAGTAAAGACTATTTTGAATTTACTCCAGGTATTTTAAAAACAATTGTTAATCACCAACATTTTAAAAAAATACAAATCCCCCATAAAAAATATCTAAAAAAAGCGCGAGTTATTACAGATAAAGTTAAAGAAATAACAAAAAAAGAAGTAGTTTTATCTAAAAAAAATCAAAAAATAATAGCTTTTGATTATCTTGTAATCGCCTTAGGCTCAAATTACAACCCACCATTCAAAGAAAAAAATATAATAATCATAACTCGTATTAATCATTTAAAAAGATATTATAAACAATTAGAAAAATCTCATGAAATAGTTATAATAGGTGGGGGAATTGTGGGAATTGAATTAGCTGGGGAAATAACTTCAAAATATCCAAATAAAGGAATAACTATCATTCACAAAAATGACAAATTAATTGAAAGAAATCATGCAAAAGCTATAAGCTATGCTGATAAATTTCTAAGGAAAAAAGGAGTAAAATTTATTTTCAATGAAAATGCTATTAGCTATAAAAAAAATATTATAATAACTGATAAAGAAACTAAAATCAAAGCAGACATGGTTTTTCTATGCACTGGAATAAAACCTAATTTTCATCCTCTTGAAAAAAATTTTAAAAATGTGTTAAATGAAAAAAAACAGATTAAAGTAAATGAATTTTTGCAAGTAGAAAATTATAAAAATATTTTTGCAGCAGGAGACATAACAGCAGTTAAAGAAGAAAAACTTGCCCAAAATGCAGAAAAACAAGCAGATATAGTAATTAAAAATTTAATAAATACTATAAATGATAAACATTTAATAAAATATCAACCAAAACCAAGAATTATGGTAATAAGTCTTGGAAGATTTAATGGCATATTACAATATAAAAATTTTATCTTAACAGGAATAATCCCAGGAATTTTAAAAAGTTTTGTAGAATGGAAAACAATGACGAGATATAAGATTTAAAATTATTTCTTAAGCAGTAGAATAAGCTGAATGATCACCCTTCTCCCAACCATCATAACCCTGCCACTCAATAAATTGTGGTCTCCTATCTTCTTTTGGTGGTTTTAAATCTTGATATTTCTGGTATAAAGATTTTAATATTCTATCATCTGAATTTTGAAAAATTCCAACATCAGCCCCAAGATTCACAAAATCAGTTGAAAGATACATCCACCTGTCTCCAAAATAATTTGAGTTACGTAAATCTAATGTATGCTCAAACCAATCAGGAAGATATATTCTTCCTTTTTTTCTTAAATGTTCCAGCCTAGTTCGAAATAGTCTGCAAACTCTAGAAAAATCATCTTCATTTTTAGGAGGTCCAAAATCCCTGTGCCAATCATCCCCATAATTTTCATAACTCATGTTATAAAATAATAAATCAAACTTTAAAAGCATTTATATAAAATCTAAAAATATTACAAATCCTCAACAATTGCAAAATGATGCTTTTCAATTAACTCTTCACCTAAATAGATATTCCAAGAACCATTATCTCTTATCATTGATAAATTTATTTTACCATGTTGTTGTAAATCCCTATAAGATCTAGCAGCACCTAACAAAGCTCTGTCTTCAGCATCACCAAAATATTTAGTATTAGCATATTCTCTTCCAGGCCATTCATCAAATTTAACAGGGTCATATTCATTCTTAAATTCTCTTATATTTTCCATAAATCATTATCCGGTAGCTATATGCATAACAAGATTATCTGAATCATCTGGCTCACCATCATATTTATTCTCTTCAGCTACTTCTGCAAGAGTTTTACCATAAATTATATCATCTCCAATTTGCACTAACTTTTTACCTTGAAAACCAATTGCATTAAAAGCAAGCCAATAATCCCCTTTTCTATCATGAAAATCAGGAACTAAGATTAAATCATAAACCTGATGGTATTCTGGACTTTTCCAAAGAGAAACAGATTCAGATTTTCCATTTACATTCCTAGAACCTTTTTTTCCAACAATAACTCTCACATAAGAATGAGTTGATTTACTACTCCTACTATCAAAATAAGTATCAACTGGTGTATGTAAACTAACTTCTTCTAAACTTCTAATTAGATAAGCTTTACAAGGTTTATTTTTTCTAAAAAACATAAAATAAAACTGCCAGTTACATTTTTAAAGATTTATATACCGAAATAAATTATCCAATTTATGGTAAACATAGAAAAAATCCGGGCAGAAAAACCAGTAAAAGAACTTTTAGAATTTTCTATAATAAATATTGACAAACCATCAGGGCCAACATCATTTGGAGTTGATGTTATTGTAAAAAAAGCTCTAGGTATAAATAAAACCTCCCACTTTGGAACGCTAGATCCAATGGTAACAGGAGTTTTACCAGTAGCTTTAGGAAGAGCTTGCAAGCTAATGCCTTATTTTATTGGTAAAAGGAAAAAATATATTGGGGTAATGAGACTTCATAAAGAACTAGATATAAAAGAATTAAATAAAGAGATAAAAAATTTTGTAGGAAAAATTACACAAATGCCTCCTGTAAAATCGCGCGTTAAAAGACAATTTAGAGAAAGAGAGATATATACATTTGATATTTTAGAAATTTCTGAAAACAAAAAAGATGTTTTATTTGAAACAGAAGTAGAAGCAGGTACTTACATCAGAAAATTAATAGATGATTTAGGAAAAAATATTGGAGGAGCTCACATGTTAGAGTTAAGAAGAACACAAGCTTCAATATTTCTAGAAAATGATTCTATAGATATTTACAAATTTTTAGAAGCTGTTGAAGAATATAAAAAAGGTGACGAAAATCCTTTAAGAAATATTTTAATTCCGGGAGAAATTATATCAAAAGTGCTTCCAATATTGGAAATAAAAAAACAATATATAAAAAAATTATATCATGGCTCACCTTTGTTAAAAGAGTATTTAAAAAATGATAAAGCGCTAAATAAAATAAATACTGATAAAATAATTGTTTTTTGTGACAATCTATTTATAGGAACATTTAAAAAATCTGAAAAAGAAAATAATATTGCTATCGCACATCCAGAATATGTGCTTCAGCCAATAAAATAAACTAAAATAAAAATGACAGATAACCATTATCATTTATGCAGAGAAGTAGGAATAAATGCTAGTTATGATCCTCAAATTAAAACATATAACTGCACAGCAATTTGCCCATATGGACATAAAATAACTCTTACTCCAGACCAAACAGGAACTTGCTATAGAACAATATGTGAAGCAAAGGGTCTTTTATTGTTATCAGAAGAACCAGAATTTCAAGAACTTTTAATAAAACAACATAGATTAAAAAATCAAACAGTTCTAGCAGAATGATTTAAGTATTCTAATTAATTTCTAATAATTATAATAAATAAAATGAGAGAATTTATATATTTTTCAAATAAAGCAGTAACTTCTGGTAATTACTTATCTGGTAATTTAATGCGAGCTGGTAGAATGGACATAGCAATACATGTCTTAATCAATTCTTTATTTTTAAGTCATAAAATAAGAGAAAAAACTAAGGTGCATCTAGTATTTAATGGTCCTCCAAATCCTCCACAGCATTTAATAATTTTCCCAGATGGAAAAAGCTCTTCTGGAAAAATACAGCTAAGTAAAAAAGATGTAGCTGGATTAATTAAAAAAATGTTGTACAAATCTAGTCCTAATAAAATAACTAAAGTTGAAGAAGGTTATGAAATAGAAAAAAAATCCATATTCAAGATCTTGGATGAACTAGAAAAAGAAAATAAAGAAATTTATGTTTTAGATGCAAGAGGTGAAGACATAAGAAAAATAAAATTTAAAGAAAATTCTACACCTGTATTTGTCATAGGAGATCATGAAGGTTTTAATAAAAAAGAGTTCAAAAAACTTCTTTCATATGGCACTTCAGTTTCAGTGGGAAAACAAACATACTTTGCATCACAAGTTGTAACAATAATAAATAACGAATTGGACAGGCAGGGAGTTTAAGTAAAACTTAATAAGTCTAATAAACATATAATAATATGAAAAAAATTAAAAAATCTATGTTTGGGCATTTAAAGGGAAAGGGGAAGCCATTCACAAGAAAAGAAAGAGAAGAAATGTGGAGAGAAAAGATTTAACAATTTTAAAATAAGAGTTCTAATTAAAGATGAACATTTTAAAGATTATAAAGAAGTAATAATGATTTAGTTAAACATCTCTGAGCGCATTCATCTTTAGAAATCAAGCTTTCTTAGCTTCTGAAGCAATATTATTAATATCTTTGCTTATAGAATCAATAGCATCTTGAATAGCTTTCTTAGGAGACTTACCCTTTGCCTGAACCCTAAGTATGGGAGGATTACTTGGATGTACTCTTTTCCAAGCTGCAAA
>JBBSZB010000051.1:0-1072 GCA_038044965.1 Nanobdellota archaeon | reverse complement strand
GTTAAGATATGGGATGAGATGAATTAATTACTAATACTCTGAACTGCATTTTCAAGGTCTATTGAAACTTTATCCTTAAAACGGTAGAGCCAACCAATTCCTAATTCCTCAACTCCAACATATCTTGTCCTAAAACCAGATTGAGATCTTCCATAATTTCCAATAACTATTCCATCAAGAAAAGCCATCCAATTATTTCTTGAACTATCAGGATATTTTGAAAGATCAAAAATTAGCCTATTTCTATTCATTTCTTTTAGTTCTTCTAAAATAGGTCTTAAATTATCAGTATCATAATTATTATCTAAATTTCCTATAATTGCTAAATCTTCATATCCTTCTGGCTCTCTAACAGATAAACCATGTAACTCTGATTCTAATTTAACATTTCTATAATCCATGGAGCTTTTCATTTATCCCAATATTTAAACTTTATTATAGTTTATTTTATGTATTTTATTTTAAGCTCCAATTGATTTTTTTAATTCAAAAAGTAAAACTTTATTCATAATTGGTTTTGCATTTTTTATTTTTTCTCTAGTTTCTAATTTTTCTTTCAGAGATTTTTTTAAAACGTTTAATGGAACAACATCAACTAAATAATTTCTTTTTTCTAAATGTTTATTTATGTTTGTTGAAACTGCAAGCACTTCAGTTTTTTCTTCATTTTCACTAATTAGGTAAATCCCAAGTATTTCTTCAAGCAATGGTGATAGAATTGAGGTAACATCTTTCTTAATATTTTTTGGTGGATTAACAACTGCTACTCTAACATAATGCCCTAAAAACGCTCTAGGGAGTAAAACTCCTGAACTGTTCCCAACTTTTATTGCCCGACGGTAAAATATCCTTTTATTTGGTACTGCCATGTTCTATTTTATGTTATAACAATGTTATAACAAATATTTAAACTTTGTGCCTCTGTTATTTTGTATCACTTAGTAGTTACATTAATTTTGTTGTCACCGTAAAGTTTATAAATAAAGATAATGTTGCAAAAATAACCTAAATAAACAAATATCCAAAATGAAAAAAAATATCGTTTTGGCTTCACTTGTAGCAATTCTAGCAG
>JBBSZB010000050.1:0-2256 GCA_038044965.1 Nanobdellota archaeon | reverse complement strand
GAAGTTGTTATTACTGGCGTTGCGGCTTATCCTTTGGATGAAAAATGGCTGGGAAAAAAGATTGATAAAAGATTTATTGAGCAGATTAAAGAGTTGAATGAGAAATATAAAATTAATCCTGCGGGCGAAGGCGGGGAATTTGAAAGTTTTGTGTTGAATTGTCCTTTGTTTAAAAGAAAATTAAAAATCGAGAGTTGGAAAGATTATGGAGAGAAAAATAATTGGAGAAGAGAATTGGAGAATATTGAATGAGCAAAATATTAATAATCAATATATGCAAAGAACGTCTTCATTATTATGAGTTTGTGAAGCCGATTGAAGATATTTTGGAAAATACAGGAATTGAGTTTTATACTAAACATTATACAAAATTTAATGACAAGGACTTGAAGGCAGATAAGATTATTATTTGCGGGACATCGTTAATTGATAATGATTTTATTGATAAGATTGAATTATTTAATTGGATTAAATTTTACAAGAAACCTGTTCTAGGGATATGTGGTGGAATGCAGGTTATTTCTTTAATTTTTGATGGGGAACCCAGGAAAGAAACCGAGATTGGATTGTTTAACGAGAATTTTGTCAAGGACTTTTTAGGGATGAAAGGGAAAAAAGAGGTCTATCATTTGCATAACAACTATACGACTTTGCCTTTTGGATTTGAACAATTTACAAGTTCAAAGATTCCTCAAGCGATAAAACATTCAGAGTTTCCTATTTATGGCGTATTGTTTCATCCTGAAGTCAGGAATAAGATTTTGATTGAGAATTTTGTCAATCTTTAAAAACCATAAAAGCGTTTATTATAAAGTTGATTTCAGCTCTCGGAATACTTAGTAGTCTTACTAGCTTATTTAGTGTTTCAGGAATTATTTCCTTGATAATTGGTGGTGTGATAATCTGGTATTTGGGATTTAATGAAGAAGCAAAAGACTATTTTGGAGCAAGCGGATTTTTTAGTTAAATAATTTATTTTTCTTTTTATTTTTAATTCTTTTTCTTTATTTCCTCCATTATTAATTGTACCCTTTTACCATCTCCGAAATTACCTATTAACACTCTTTCTAAATCCTTTATAAACAAGGTCCTAATATTTTCAGGTGTGATTGCAAGATATTCAAGAATATCTTTAGCATCAGTTTGTCTTACTCCCGCATTAATCATTTCTACTGTCGGCCTAATGTAAAGACTCGTTCTGATGAGACCATTGTAAAGACTAACTAGTTCCATTACTTCTTCTGGATTGTATGTTTCTTTATTTTCCATTTTATTTTTCCTTGTAGTTATTGTAACTACTTTATAATAACTAACAGAAGAGTGACTATATAAATATTTGTGGTAAATTTATTACCACAATAGTATAATTTAAAAACGGCTAAATATTATAATATGTATGGATACAACGGCCTTGTCGGATTTAGGATTCACACAGCACGAAATAAATATCTATTTGGCTTTACTTGAAGAAGGAACATCTACTGCAGGTAAGCTTGCAACAAAAACTCATTTACATAGAAGAACTGTATACGATACACTAGATTCTCTAAAAGAAAAAGGATTTATTAGTCATTTCGAGAAAGATGGAGTCACTTCATTTACCACAATTTCTCCAGAAAGGTTATTAGATCTTTGTAAAGAAAGAGAGAATAGGGTTATACAACTATTGCCAAAATTAAGAGAAAAACAAAATAAACTAAAACAAAACAATCAGGCAAGAGTATATCAAGGACTTAAGGCAATTAAGAATATTTTTGAAGACATTTTATCTTATAAAGAATATTTTGCATTTGGCGAAGGTATGAAAACAGTAGAATTTTTAGGTCCTTTTTTTGATTATTTTCAAAAAGAGAAAAAGCGTCGCAAGATAAACAGTAAAATTTTAATGGGGATAAAATACAAAAATACAAAAACTGTTACTGGATCTTATGGAGATTTCAGATTTCTTAAAGATTATCAACCACCAACACTTACTTATATCTATGGGGATAATACTGCAATAATAATCTGGAGTGAAATACCAACAGCTTTTGTAATAGAAAGCAAAGAGGCCGCTGAAGGATATAAAAATTATTTTAATTTATTATGGAAAATTGCCACTCATTAACTATAAAAACCATTTAACACTTCTGGGTTATAATTTTCCTTTTCTTTGGAATTTCATAAATATTCTTAGAAATTCTTTTATATTTTTAGAATACTTTCTTTTCCAGTTTTCAAGTCCTTTATCTTGAACTTCTTTTCTTTGATTTCTTT
>JBBSZB010000049.1:0-18848 GCA_038044965.1 Nanobdellota archaeon | reverse complement strand
ATAGGATAGTGGTAGTCTGGCTGCCTCCAGAGCAGCAGGTGGGGGTTCGATTCCTCCTGTGCCCATTTTTTAGTATATAAAAGTTTTAAAAGCTATATAATTAATTCTTTGAGTTAAAATGACAACTGTTATTGCTGTTAAAACAAATATTGATGGTGTTGAAGGTATTGTGATGGGTTCTGATACTCAGAAAAATTATATTCAGGAAGGTAATCTTTCTGAAAAAGATCCAAATCCTAAGTATAAAATAATATATGGTGACAGATGGATGTTAGGTCATGCAGGAATTGTTAATGCTAACCTTTCTCATTTTAATAGGTTTCTTACATCAAATAAACAAAGAGCTAGAACAATTGTTGAAGATGCAATTAACCATCATCGTACCCATGGTAAGAAATATAGGTTATCTAGTTTTTTAGCAGAAGGTTTGAGAGTTGCTGATTTTTCATTGGTTAATGATCTTAATACTCTTTTGAGCGATTCAAGTGATAAGAGAGATTCTGAGGATGTTAAAGAAGATACAGGTGAATTTATTTTAGCCGCTTCTTTTAGTGATAATACATATGGTCTTTGGTATGTTAATGAGTATGGAAGATTGGTTGATCCATTTAAGGCAGATAGTTTGGAATATGCTTGTATTGGTTCTGGATCAAAACGTTTGATTGAGTATCTTGCAGACAATCCTTTTTCTGAGAGTAATATTGATTTGTCAAATGTAGGTATTCCTGTTGCTATAGATATTGTAAATAGATTATTAGTTCTAGCACAAAAAGATGCTTTTACAGGGTCCATTCTTACAGCTGATTTGGTAATATTAACAGCAGAAGGAGTTGAGGCTTATGGAAAGAATATTATAGAAACTCTTATTAAAACTAGGGAGGAGGAAATTGAAAGATTGAAAGATAAATATAAGAGTCTTTCTCAAATTAGTTCTGTTGAAGAAATTAAAACAATAGAATAATTTTTAATATATAATTCTTTTGAATTACATGCCAAGAGACAATTTTACCTTTAGAAAAGAAAACCAGCTGAAAAAAGATGATAAATCTTTGAAAGGTAACTGGGATAAAAAAATCCTGAATTTGTGTGATAAAATAAATAAAAGTAAGGATTATTACACAACTTCTTCGTGCAGTGGAAGAATTCTTGTTTTGATAGATTATAAAGTGAAAAGAGATGATTTATTTTTATTTTGCTCGCACGATTTAATTTCATTTGATATTTTAAAAGATGGGCTGAATAAAATAAAAAGTAAAACTGGAAAATTAATTTATTTTAGACAAGATCCATGTATTTTGCATATAGCTTGTAAAAATCTGGAAAAAGCTCAGGAAATACATGATTTAGCTAAAGATGCTGGATGGAAAAGATGTGGTATAATAGCTAGTAAAAAAAGGTTTGTTGTTGAATTAAATGCTACTCAAAGAATTGAAATGCCAATAATTAATAAAAATGAGATTTTAATTGATGATAAATTTTTGAAAGTATTAGTTGAAGAGGCAAATAGGAAGTTAAAAAATTCCTGGGAGCTGATAGAGAGGTTTGAAAATAATTTGAAATTGTGATAAGATAAACAGTTAAATTAATGAAAAAAGAGGAGGCATTCTTTTTAATTTTTTTAGTTTTGATAAATCCCCTAAACTATCTGCATCAGCGTATTCAGCCTCATAACCTAGTAAGTTTTCTTGATTTGTGACAATAAAATATCCTAATGGAATCATGTTCCATGAATGAATTCCCCCACAACCAACATTTGCAAAGATACCATTTTTTAAGTGTCCATTAACCATTTGTCCTAGATCAAACCAGTTAACAGATTTATCTGAAGCTCTCCAACTATGGTAGTTTGCATGACCTATAACAAATATACTTGCAAAATCACTATCTTGAACGACTTCTTTTAAATCTCTTGAAGAAGCTGAATCAAACAATGTAGCATTTTTACCAAATACTAATTTATATTTTCTTCCTGCATTTAGATGATAATCATAGTCTATAGAACTATAGCTTCCAGATCCATTAGTCGGAGAAACCATTAAAGCAATTCTATTTCCTTTATTTGTTTTTCCTGATAATTTTAATGAGAGATATTTTGGTAAAAGTGTTTCAACTAATTGAGCTTCTACTCTGTCTTCTTCTTTATCTTCATAAATATTAGGTAAGATATACTTATTATGCATGTTATGGGGTTATAAAAGATATTTATAAATCTTGTTAATTTATAATTCTTGACTACAATAATCTATTTAAGTTCAATATCTGATTGATTAAAATGGCTTATGAAGGAAATTTATCTAGGGGTAGAGAAGGAAAAAAACCTGAAAAAGAGAAAAAGGTAGTTGTAGAAACCTCCAAACCTATTGTCTATGTTAAGCCTAAAGATATAGATACTAAAAAACTTTCTTCATTTTATCGAAGAGCTCCTACGCCTGAAGAAAAGCATCTTAGGAAATCTTTTAATAGAAAATTTGCTGAGGTTACTGGTTTGGGTAGTTTAATTCAGATATCTGATGATGAATTTGGAATTTATAGAGGATTTTCACGAGGGCGATTGCCAATTGATTCTAAGACTATTTATGTTGATTATTCTCCTGTAAAAATTGATATTCAAACAGCTTTTTGTTTTCCTGGAGAAGTATCAATTGATGGAATTAATTATGAAATTAGTTATAGGAGAAGATAAAATAGGCTATATGGGATTTTCTGGTTGAAGTGAAGAGCTTACTAAAATAAAAATTATTCTTGTCTAATTAATTTATCTAGGGTTGGAGAAAACTTAGGTTTCCAATCTTTACAAGGGCTTTGATAATATTTATTTGTTTTAGGAGAAAAGCCACTGTAACGAACTCCTGGTCTATTTACAGCATTTTTATCGAAATCAGGATCAGAAACTTCACAATACCATCCTGATGTTGCATCTTGAGCATCAATAGTTTCCCTTCCAAGGCTAATACAAGATTGACATCCTCCTTCAGAGTGTTCTCTATAAAACTTTACAATGCTTTTTGCAAATGATAGATCAATACGAGTTGATATAGTTCCATTAATTTCGTATGTTCCAGCTTCGATTACAGATAATACTTCTGCTAAATCAGAATCTACAAAAGTACCATCTAATTCTCCTACACTTTTTCTTATATCATATAACATAGATAAAACAGATTGCGGAGAAATATCCTCAAATCTTTTAATCCCTGTTTTGTACTTAACTTCTTGTAGCAAAGGCATATGAGATTGTGTAATTAATTGTTTAAAAGAATTTGTATGGTGTTAAGATTAATTTTATTCAAACGGACTATCATGTGAAAGCATTTTATGTGCTTTCTTGTATATATCATAAACATTAAAACATAATTCGTCCGCTGATTTTGCAACTAATTTTCTAACTTCTCCTTCTATGTAGCTATCTTTTTTTATGTCTTTAATTGTTTTAATTTCCTTTTTATCCTTTTTTTCACCAGATTTTTTAGGCCATAATCCTGAAAAAAGAGCTTTGAAAGGGTTTATGTCTTCTTTTTCCTTTTGTTTTTTCTCTTCTTCTTTTTCCTTGTCACCTTCCAGGAAATGATCTATATCTTTTTTGATTTCATCTAAACTTTCTGTTGTTGCTCCTTGGATTAATTTCATAGCTTCTTCAATATCAGAGTTTTTCATTTCTTTTTCAAATAATTCTAATTCTTGATCATTTAGTGCATATCCTTTAAAGTCTACAGTCGCTCTTCCACCAAATAAGTAATTTTGCCCTGCTTTTTGTGGAATTCCTCTGAAATGAAATTTGACTATTACGCATGAAAAATAATCTCTTTTAATTTTCCTAACTCCTTTTGGTAGATTAGATTCAAGAACTGCTTCATCAAACTCAAATTTCTTTTTTCCGAATAATGTTAATTCAAGTAATATTGTGTTAAATGCTGTTACTAATTCAGCATCCATTGTTTTTTCTTCCATTTCTAATTCTGTAGCAGCTTTTAGATAGGGTTTTACCCATCTGGCATATAACTGCAGTGTATTTACCTGACTTTTTAGATAGTTTTTTTCTATGTTAAAACGTTTTTTTAGTTCTGCTTCACTTGATTCCATCCATTTGTAAAATTCAGCAAGTCTTGGTTTTAGAATTCTTTTTACTCTGTCATTTAAGTCTATTTTGTCAGCTTCTTCTAGGGAACTAACAGCAAGAAAAGCATCTCTTAGTGTTACAAAGTTTAAATTCCCAGCAGTCATTTGATGTATACTTCCTACTCCTCTTTTTATATCAACATTGTCAAGCCATATTTGTTTTAGTGCAAGTACTGCAGCTTCTTTTGTTGTTTTATCTTTTGATTTAATGTCTTCATAGTGTTGCAATCTTATTTCAAAATCTTTTAAGTCATATACTAAATTAATAACTGATTTTGTTACCTGGTTTATAGCTCCCATTGTTTTCATTACATTATCCTGCATTATTGATTTTCTTTGCCCCATTTCTGTAAAATGTCCACTTCCAGGAGATGAAGAAAAGTTGTCTACTAATTTTTCTACTTTTCCACCAAATATATTATTCATGAAGTTTAACACCCAGAAATAAATAGGTTCTAAAGTTGATGACGATGAATCGTATACTAATTGATGAGTTCTTGCAGGCTCTTTCTTCATTTTTTCTAAAACTTCAAATGCATCAGTCATTTTATTTTCACCTCTTTAATATATTGAGAAAGAATTATTTAAACCTTATCAAATGTTTATATTGTTAGTTTGAGAGGTCTTGAGCTTATGTTAATTACAATTTTTAGTAATATACAACTAAGCATTTAAATATCTAAAAGTATCTATTGAATATAATGGATATATTGAACAACAAGTTATTTGTATTAATCGGATTTATAACTATTGTAATAATTGTCTTTTTCTTGTTATGGATTCAAGCAAGAATATTAAGAAAAATTGTTTATCTTTTTGAAACTAAATACCCTAAATTAGGTGTTCTTCCTAAATCATATTTAGTTAAATTTAAAAAAAGCAATTTTTTCTATTATTCTAATCTGGGTAGTTGGAGTAACTTTTATTTATTGATTAATTATTCAAAATTACCGATCGATTTAAAGGAACTATTCAAAAAAATAATTTTACTTTGGATAGCTTGTATTTTTGTTGCCTTAATTTTAACAGTTATAATTTTACTTATTTGATGGATAATTCCATTAAGAATAGAAAGATATAATCCTTCAAGCATCAATAACTTTAAAAAAACCGGTTACTTAAGAAAAATATGGGTTTTTTAGGATTTGGAAAAAAGAAGACACTTGACTTTACAACAGGAGAGGCTGGAGGAATTCCCCCAAGAATAATTAAAAAAGAATATCCAATGTCAGGGGATTTTGTTGACTTGAGAGATGAAGAAAAAGAAATTAAGTCTTTTAATCAAAAACAAACTTATAATCAAGCTTCTAGTGTTTCAAAAAGTCCTTTTGATTTTTTAACCTCCAATACTTCAAGTTCAAATTCAAGTTCTTACCCAAGTACAAATAATATTTCTAGCAATATTAGTAATCCCATTGCAGAAGTTTCTGAAATGTCTGAATTAAGGGTTAAATTAAGGAATATGACAACTAGAATTGAAGACCAGTCTAATGAAATATACAGGTTAGTGCAGAGAATAGAGTTGTTAGAAAGAAAATTAGAAAGATTTGAAGGAAGATAAATTCATACCTAAATATTTTTAAATAAAATAACTTGATTCTTTAATGGTTGATTTAAGGGAAACACTTGAATTTTTAAAATGGTCTTTTGGTAGGAGCAGTGCTTATGTTTTTTTTGATTCTAGGTTTTATGATGAATATATGGAAGGAGTTATTAGTCGAGAAATAATTCCTAGGTTTGATTATACAAAAAGATTTCATAATTTTGATATTATGCAAAATACTTTAGATGGCGATTGTGATCCTGAGTTTGGAAATGTAATAAGAGAGCTTACAGAAAGTGATTTAAAAATGATGAAAAGAGATTTCAAGCCTAAAAGTTATTCATCTTTCCCACTTTATACTTTTTGTTCTTGGGATTTAAACAAAGAATTCAGAAAACTTCATGATGAAATAAGCTCTTTTGTTTATAGTTCTTGATTTTAGCTATATTAATTCTTACTACTTCTTGTTAAATTTACCACCAGGAGCCCAAGGATTGAAAAATGGATCATCAATAAATACATCTCCTGTTTTTCCTACATATTTACCACGCCCCCACTTTGCATCATCTATATCTTTCGCAGACATATCTCTGCTTGAATTTCTTCCGCCAGAATAATTTGTACCATATCTATCATCAAATTTTGCAGCTCTCATAGATCCAGGAAATGTTCTAGCCCAAAATTCTTCTTTTGGATCAGCAGGACTATATGCATGACTTCCGTATCCACCAGAACTTCCTGCTACAGGATACCCCTTTTCTGTTTCTAATCTTTTAGTATCAACTTTAGAATTTAATAACTGAGTTAAAATATCTTTAGGAATTTCACTCCCATAATGAGAAAGTCTAGATTCATTTTGATAATTATTTGGATTATTTGAAATGTTAAACCATATGTCTCCAATACTTACAGACACTTCATCTTCTCCACCTATTATTTGGTTTTTTACAGAATATTCTACTCCACTATTAGATATACTATAAATCACATCTCCGTTATGGGTAGGTTCTTCCCTATGGGCTATTGTGCTCAACGCATTAAATAAATTTCCTAAACTGGTATCTGATTCATTAACAAGAAAAGTATCGCCTAATCTCTCTGAAGCTTTTACATAATCTTCAGCCCTAACATTTCTTTTTTCTTCTTCAGCAAAATCTTTAGCATATGTTTCTATCCAATAAGACCTAGATTTAGATAAAATATCTTTTAAAGTTCTTTCTGCAACAACTTCCTGCCTTTGAGTATTAGAATCTACAGAAATATTACCATTTTTTAATTGATTGTCACAAGAAGCTGATGCTAAAACTATTGCTCCAATTCCCAATATTTTTCCCATAAATTTCATATCTTTTTGTGATAGTTTTAGCTTTATAAGTCTTTCCTTTTTTATCTTGAATAGTTATCTTTGAAAGAATTCTATAAATTATTACAACAAAGCTTTTATACTAACTTTTTTATTTTTAGTTTGATTTAAAAAAAGAAGGTGTTTTATTATGTCTGATAAGCGAAAATTCATTGTGGTAACTGGAGGAGTTTTATCTGGATTAGGAAAAGGTCTTTTCATCAGTTCTTTGGGAAAACTGCTTCAATCACGAGGGTATATTATTTCTCCTTTAAAAATTGATCCTTATGTAAATGTTGATGCTGGCACTATGAATCCTATTGAACATGGAGAGGTATTTGTTTTAGATGATGGTTCTGAAGTTGATATGGATTTAGGAACTTATGAAAGGTTTTTAGATGTAAAACTAAACAGTGATTCCAATATTACTACAGGCAAGATATATAAAAAAGTAATTGAAAAAGAAAGAAGAGGAGATTATCTTGGTAAAACTGTTCAGTTGATTCCTTATGTTACAGGTGAATTAAAAAAAGAATATAAGGCTCTTTATGATAATTCTAAAGCAGATATAGTTGTCATTGAAATAGGTGGAACTGTTGGAGATATTGAAAATCAGATATTTTTAGAATCTGTCAGAGAACTTTCTTTAGAAGAAGAAGTTATGTTTATTCATTGCACTTTAGTTCCTGTAATGGGAGTTGTTGGAGAGCAGAAAACTAAGCCAACTCAGCAAAATGTTCGTTTGTTGAGAGAAATAGGCATAATTCCGAATATGATTTTCTGCAGATCAGAAAAATATCTTGAAGATAGTATAAAAAAGAAAATTTCTCTTTTTTGCAATGTTTCAGAGGAGAAGATTATTTCAGGACCTGATTTGAATAATATATATGAAATTCCTTTAATGCTTAATGAACAGGGTGTGGCAGAAAAAGTTCTTTCTTTTCTTAATTTAGAGCCTAGAGAACAAGACTTGCATGAATGGAAAGGATTTGTCAATAATTTAAATAATCCTTCTAAAACAGTTAATATAGCTATTGTTGGAAAGTATACTGGTTTGAAAGATTCTTATGTTTCTATTATTGAGTCTTTAAATCATGCAGCTGGAAATCTTAACACTAAAGTTAATATTAAATTTGTTGAGTCAACTGATGTAGAAGGAGATAAATTAAGTGTTGAAGATGTTTTGAAAAATGTGCATGGAATTTTAATTCCTGGCGGATTTGGTAAAAGAGGTGTTGAAGGAAAAATAAATTGTGTTAAATATGCAAGAGAGAATAATATCCCGTTTTTAGGGCTTTGTTTAGGATTTCAGTGCGCTGTAATTGAATTTTCACGAAATGTTGTTGGTTTGAAAAATGCAAATTCCACTGAATTTGCTCCAGATTCTGAAAATCCTGTTATAGATATTATGGCTACACAAAGAGGAATTAGTGATAAAGGCGGGACTATGAGGCTTGGAAAGTATGAAGCGATGCTTAAGAATAATTCTCTTGTTAGTTCTTTATACAAAAGCGATGTTGCATTTGAAAGGCATAGGCATAGGTATGAAGTTAATCCAGATTATATAGAATCTTTAGAAAATAGTGGGTTGGTTTTTTCTGGAAAATCAGAAGATGGAAAATTAATGGAGTTTTTGGAGTTTCCAAAACATAAATTCTTTATTGCAACTCAAGCCCATCCCGAATTTAAATCTCGTCCATTAAGGCCTTCACCCTTGTTTTTTGGATTTGTTAGTTCTTGTTTGAGTGTTTAGGATTAGATGTATTAATAAAAAATTAAAAATAAAAAATTAAAATATTTAGTGCTTATTTTTTAATTGTGTAATAGATTGTGTAAAGACCAGCAAGACCTATTAGCACATAAACTATATTTGCAATAGTAGTCCCAAGTAAACCAACTACATCCAAATTAGAACCCATGAAACCACCTATTCCAACAAGTCCCAAATTAACTGCCCCAATAATAACTAAAACAAGAGCAATCCAATCTAAAGTATTTTTTGCCATTTTTACCTCCTTTCACACCTTTTTTTAATTATTTTAAATAAGAATTTTAGGCTTATAAACGTTGTCCTTTTTTGAAGTTTAATTATTTATAGTGTAAAGTAGATTATGTATCTCAGTATAATTTATTTTTAAATTACACAATACTTTTCCTTATTTTATTATTAATTAATTTGTAGATAAATTAGTATAACATTATATTTATAATATTTTCAAAGGTATATGGAATTGCTAAAATATTGCATGAAATGTTAAGTTTAATATTTGACTTAACATATAGATAACCTTATTAATATTATTTTATTTCTTTTATTATGGTAAAGAACTTGAAAAATTTTAGCAATGAAATATATGCTTATGCACTTGAAAATGCTATAGAGCATGGAAAAACAATGTCAAGTGTTGTTATGCCTAAACTTTTTCAGCATGGATTAAAAAAAGAGAATATAAAAGATGTTATGCCTGAAATAAATAAGATAGTTAGTGAGATTAATTCTATGCCTAGTGGTGAAAGAGATAAACTTTTTAATAATTATAAAAAATTCTTGCCCGAAAAATTTGTTGAAGAAAAAGGTCTTAAAGAATTACCTAATGTTAGTAAAAAAATGGTTTTTAGACTTGCTCCTGAGCCTTCAAAGTATAATCATATAGGACATGCATTGACTTTTCTGCTGAATTATCTTTATGCTAAGAAGTATAAAGGAAAGTGTTTATTGAGGTTTGAAGATACTAATCCTGAAAAAGTTTCTCAGGAATATATTGATTCTATGAAAGAGGATGTTATTGATTATCTTGACATTAAGGTTGATAGTATAAGATATGTTTCTGATGACATGAAAAAGCTTTATGATTATGCCGAGCAGATAATAAAAATGGGCAAAGCATACATCTGTTTTTGTGACAGAGATAAAATGCAAGATCTTAGACATAAGGGAATTGAGTGCGAGTGCAGAAAGAAAAATGTTAAACAAAATATGCTAGAGTGGAAAAAATTTATTTCCGGAGATTATAAGGAAGGAGAAGCTATCCTTAGAATAAAGGGGGATATGAAGAGTTTGAATCATGTTATGAGAGATTCAGTTATGTTTAGAATTTCTAGTGCTCAACATTATAAATATGGAACAAAATATAAAGCATGGCCAATGTATGATTTTTATAACCCAATTGAAGATTCAATAATGGGTGTTACTCATATACTTCGAAGTAATGAGTTTGATATGAGGGTAGAGTTGCATGATTATATACGGAATTTGTTAAAACTAAAAAGCCAAACTATTGTTCAATATGGGAGAGTTAATGTTATTGATGCTGTAACAAAAGGAAGAGAGATAAGAGATATGATTGAGTCAGGGAAGTTTCTTGGATGGGATGATCCAAGACTTATGACACTTAGAGCGTTAAAAAGAAGAGGAATTGTAAAAGAAGTTTATTATGAACTTGCTGAGAATCTTGGACTTAATAAAAATCAAGTGAATATAGATTTTGATTTAATTGCTTCTATAAGCAGAAAATTGTTAGATAAAAAAGCTAATAGGTATTTTTTTGTCGAAGATCCTGTTGAATTGAAAATTGAAAATGCTCCAAATATAAAAGAAATAAAAGTTAAGTTTCATCCCGAAGAGAATAAGATGAAAACAGTTGAACTTGAAAAAAGCATTTTTGTTTCAAATAAAGATTTTAATGATTTTAAGGGGAAAAATGTTAGATTGATGCATTTATTTAATATTAAACTGGATAAAAAAGCAAAATTTATTTCTATTGAAAATGACCCTAAAATAAGAAAAATTCATTGGGTAAGTAAAGGTGTTAAAACTAAAATTATGATGCCCAAAGGATTTTGGAAATATGGATTAGCTGAAGAAAATATAGAGAAATTAAAAAAAGGAGAGATAATTCAATTTGAAAGATTTGGTTTTTGTAAATACGAGGGAAAAGATAGATTTAATGGAGATTATGAATTTTGGTATACTCATGATTGATAAAGAATATAGCCTAAACTTCAACCTTAAGTGATATAATACTTTACTTTATTTTATTATTAATTTATTCGTAGATTAATTAAATTGTATTCATAACATTTTCAAATTTATTTAAAAATGTTTAAAAAGTTAGATTTGATATTATATTTAACAGAAGAAAAAGATTTATAAAGATAGAAATTTTATTTATGTTATGAATAAAAAAGGAGTGAGTGATGTTATTAGCGGTGTTTTACTAATATTATTAGTTTTAGCAGCTGTTGGAATATTATGGTATGCTATTAGTGGATTTTTAAATGAAGGAACTAAAGGTGTAGAAGGAAGTGCTGATTGTTTGACTAATTCTTTTTCAATAGAAGATTTAGATATTATTGGAACTGATCTTAATGTAAGTGTTAAAAAAACTGCTGGAGATGTAACTCCTACAAGACTTGAGTTTATAGTTAAGGGAATTAAAGTTGCTGTTGCTGAAGTTTCTCCTACAACATGGCCAGTAACAGGTGAGACAAGAATTTATAATCTAAACAATGTAAATGCTAATTCGGATGATGAAGTTTCAGTATTAGGGGTATTTGGTACTAAGGTATGCCCAACTGCAGATTCAGAAATAGTTCCTTAATAACATAGGCAACATGGAGAAAAAGCATAAAAATAAAAGGAAAGAATTTAACAAAAAAGCAGTGTCTGATGTTATTACAACTGTTCTTTTAATATTAATTGTTTTGGCAGCTATCGGAATTGTATGGGCTGTTGTTTCTAGTTTTTTGAATCAAGGAACTCAAAGCATTGGAGGAACAGCTGATTGTTTTTCAACACAGCTAAGTATAGAAAGTGCTACTAATTCCTCTGTAGCTATTACAAATCAGACAATTGTAAGAATAAAAAGAATAGCTGGAGAGGGAAATATAACATCTCTCAAATTTTTGCTTGATGGTGCTGATACTGCATTTACAGGAACAATACCATCAATTGCTGAAACAAGAACATTTACTTCAGGTACTCTAGCAGCAAATCCTGTTGGGAAAACTATAGAAATTGCTGCAATAGTTGGGACAAGAACTTGTAATGTTGCTGACTCTGCTGTTGTAACTAAGGCTTAAGGTTTATACAAATCTTTAAGTAAAATTTTTATTTTATATTATTAGTTTGAATATTTAAAATGGCTGAAAATAAAACTAATGGTTTATTAGAATCTTTAAGGGAACCTATTTCAAGGAGAAATTTTTTTAGAACTTTAGTTGTTGGTGCAGGGGGAGTTACTGGTGTTTCTTTTGGAGTTAAAGAATTTAGTTATTATGCCAGTCATTTTGTTTCAGTTGGTTTTTTTAAAAATTCAATTAAATTGCCCTTAGAATTTGATTGGGAAGATTCAATACCTTATTTTACTAGAGAGGGTGAGCAAAGAATTTCTGCTAGTCAAGGAGAGCAAGTTAATTTTTTAGCAAGAATTTATGCTATGGAAGACCGCCCTGTTTCAATTGAAATAATGAGAGATAAACATCCTGTATATTATTATGTTATTGATCATCCAGGGCCTGTAGAAGGTTATTCTTTTCTTGTAAAAGATCCTTTTATTGGAGAGCACGAATATACTTTTTCAATGAATACAAGAGGTGGAATGCATATTGATGATTCCGGGATTCTCGATGTGAAACTAGCTGATGACACAAATAATATTCCAGACGAACTTATTTTTATGGAAAATCCATTAAATGACAGGAGAAATTATCCTGGTTTTAGAGATATGTATAAAAATAAAAAAACAAATAGAATTGATATTTTAACTTAAATAAGATTATATGTAAAATAAACCTTTGATCTTAATTTATTTTTGATCTTTAAAACATACCATATTTTGCCTTACTTATCATTGATTAATTCATAAGTTAATTAATATTGCATTATATTTATAACACTTCCAAATTTATTTAAAATGTTAAGTTTGATATTTGACTTAAGATTATATAAAAATTTAAAAAGTTTAATTAAAGAATTATCTTATGTCAGATCATAGGCTTTACAGTTTTGGTAATCCTGTTAATAATGAAAATATTAGTTTAGATTCTAAAGTAGATTTGTCTGAAAATGATGATGTAAGAAATGATCAAACTAAAGGACAAGATAATTATCAACATAGTGGATTAATTTCAAGAGCTCTTAGATTTGGAAGAGATATGTTGGATATTTATAGGTTTAAGGGTTATATGTAATCATATTTCTTTAATCATATAATACTTATCCAAGTTGTATCCTAGCTTTTTATAATACTCTCTTACACCTATTCCTGAAATTACTGCTATTTTTTTTATTTCTAGATTTTTATTGTTTTTTGAGCTTATTTCTTTTTTTATTATTTCCTCTGCTTTTAACATTAATTCTTTTCCTAAACCTTTATGCTGTCCAAACTCTGGATTTTCTTTTCCAATATTTATAGATTGACCATAAACATGAAGTTCTCTTATTAGAGCTGAGTTTTTAAGTTCTGGAACAACTGGATTTTCTAAACTTTCTTTTCCTGGTATTCTTAATCTTAAAAGTCCAAATAAAACATTATCTTTGTTAATTGCTTGAATAAAAAATTCTTTTCCATTAGATGCTTTATATTCTGTTGTTTTTATTTTAATATTTTTATCAATATTTTTAGAGAATTTTTGTGCAAATCCAATTTCCCTAAATCTTATTTCTTTTATTTTAACTTTTTTCTCCCTAAGTATTTCATCTAAGTCTTTCCTTAGTGAAATTCTTGTTGTTCCTGCAACTATATGCTCTGGAGCAAATTGTCTCATAACACGCATTGTTCTGCAGTATTCTGGAATGATTTTAAACATTTTTATTAAAAGTTCTTGTGTTTGTTCTAAGGTATATGGCTTGAATTTTCCTCTTAAAAAATCTTTTTCTAAACCTGTATTTTTCATGACTTGAGTTGGGTAGATTTTTAACTGATCTGGTTTAAATTTTTGATCTTTGAAAACTAGTTTAAACAATTTCAGGTCTTTTTCAGGATTACTTTTTGGAAGACCAGGCATTATATGATAGCCTATCTTGAAACCAGCATCTCTTAGTCTTTGAGTCGCATCAACAACATCTTGAATAGTGTGTGCTCTGTTTATGTGTTTATAGATTTCGTCATCTAGAATTTGAACACCTATTTCCATTCTTGTGCAGCCAAAATCCAAAGCTCTTTTAATGTCTTCTGGCCTTGCAAAATCTGGTCTTGTTTCAATACACAAAGCAATGCATCTATGTTTTGCTGTTTCATTAATTTTCTTTGATTCTTCTAAATTTTTTGATTTTTTACCATTTAAAGCATCATAAATTCCTTTTATAAATTCATATTGATATTCAATAGGATAGTCTAAAAATGTCCCGCCAAGAATTATTATTTCTATTTTATCTGTTGGATGATGCATAACTTCAAATGCTTTTAATCTAGATTCTATTTGTCCATATGAGTCATAATTGTGTCTTTGAGCTCTTAAAACAGGAGGACTTAGAGGAGTGTATGATTGAGGAACATTAAATACAGGACAATAACGACAAACTCCATGACTACAAGGGCGCGGAGCGCACATTACAGCTATTGGTGTAACACCTGCTAGAGTTTTTGTTGGCTTTCTTACTTCTTTCTGAGATGTTGGGGGTATCATGTTAACTATTGTTAATAGGTAGAAGCTTTTAAAATGTTGTTGTTTGTTGTTAAATTTTATAATGGTTATGTTTTTTCAGAGAATAAAATTTTGTAAAACTAACTTCCCATATCTAAAGCTTCTTCAGGTTGGATTATTTTTATTCCCTGAAATTCTTTAAGATTCAAAAGATGCTTGTCATATGAGATAATATACTCTGCTCCTGATTCAATAGCACATTCTATGATTTTATTATCATCAGCATCTTCTTTAATAACATCAACTTTTTGGCTAGGAGTGACTATTATCAAAAATTGAAGAACTTGTTCAAGTATGTTTTTTATTTCTTCTTTATTATATAAAAAATCCCTTTCAAGAACTTCAGTAAATTCATCTAAGATTTCTTTTGTTGAAAATATTATATTATTATTTTTTATTAGTTTTAATAATAATTTATGACTTATACTATAATCCCATTGAGTTGCTGATACAAGAAAATTTGTATCAACTACAATTTTCATTTTCCTTTATCTTTTCTTCTTTTATGAACCAAATTAAGAACATTAGCTTCTTTAATTCCGAGTTTTTCAGCTCTTTTTGCCCCTTCTTTTGCTATTTTTCTGAGTTCACAGATTAACTCTTCTTTTGAGGGTGTTGCAACTTTTTTTAAGACTATACTATCTCTTCCACTAATTACTGCGAACATCGTTCCTTCAGAAGCGCATATTTCAGCCCTTATATCTTGAGGTATTACTATCTGTCCCTTTGAAGACATTTTTACCATTTCAACTACCATTTTGTTTTTCCTCCTGTTTCTTACTTTCTTATTGTAAGATATACTTACTTATAAACCTTTCGTTTTTCGAAAGTTTTTCTATTATGTTACACTAAAATCTAATATTATTTTGTGGACTCAAAATGCAATTAATTAACTTTAAAATCTTCTTGTTTGTTAGTTTTATATGGAAAAATCTAAGGAAGAAACTGAAAATCTAACACAAGAGCAGGTATGGGATGAAATTGCTGTGTGGTGGAATAAATATAAAATTAAACCATTTGGAAGAGGAATGGTTTGGAAACCTTTTCAAAAGGTTTATTTTGGAACAAAAGATTCTATTGTTGAGGAATTTATTTCTAAAAATGATAGAAAAGTACTTGATTTAGGTTGTGGTAGTGGAAGGAATTTTTTTAAATTTTCATGGTTTAAAGGAATAATTTATGGTGTGGATTTTTCATCTGAAATGTTAAAATTTGCTGAGCAGAATGCGAAGCAGAATAATATTAATGTCATTCTTAAAAAAACTAATACATGGGATTTAGATTTTGAAGATAATTTTTTTGATAAGATAATATGCATAGCTGTTTTACATTGTATTGAAGGTAAAAATGAAAGAGAAAAAACAATAAAAGAAATATATAGAGTATTAAAACCAAAAGGGAAAGTTATTATAACTGCCTGGAATAAAAAAGCTAAAAGATGGAAAAATAAGGCTAAGGAAACAAAAGTTTCCTGGAGTTTAGATGAGGTTGGAAAAAAAGTGTATAGGCATTATTATTTATATGATTCTGAAGAATTAATTAAAGATTTGGAGAAAGTTGGGTTTAAAATTTTAAATTCAAATTATCCTACTGCTAGGAATATTGTTTTGATTGCGGAGAAATAAAGAGATACAATTAAAACTAAAAATAAAAAAAGAAGTGAAGAAATACTCTAGATTTTACCCAACTAAAATACTTCTTTCTTCATCTCTCTTTCTTACAATTTTTCTAGATACATCCATTAGTTCTGGATATAGATTTCTTGCTCCAGCTTCACTGAAACCTAAGTTTTTCATTACACCCATATAGTCTTCTGATGTAAGCTTGCATCCAGGATTTATCCCAAAGTACATATTAACTTCTCTTTCAATTCTTTTTTCTTCAATTAATCCTGTTAATACAGCTCCATATCTAGGATATAATTTAGCAAATTCGTCTATTCCTTCTTTCATTCCTCTGGCTTTCATTGTTTCATCTGTCTCAACTCTTGCATATACTCTATCACCAGTAAAATAGTTGTTATATTGAGTAATGTCTACTTGAGTAGCAAGTTTTGGCTTTAGTCTTTTTAATTTACCAGATAGGCTTGAAATAGGTATGTCTATTCTGTCTGCAGCAATTAATTCTATTAATTGTCTTTCTAAATTTTCTATCATTTTATTTTTACCTCCTTATAATTTTATTTTTCATAATTATCTTTAGTAAACTGAGTAAATGAACTTGTGAGGTGATATTGCTCACCACAATATTTATATATAGAAACTCATTTTTTATCTTATGAAAGAACAATTAAAAGAAATTGGTTTAACTGAAAATGAAGCTAAAGTTTATGTTTCTTTGTTAGAATTAGGCCCAAGTAATGCAGGACTGGTATCTAGAAAATCTGGCTTGCATAGAAGGGTTGTTTATGATACAATTGAAATGCTTATACAAAAAGGTCTTGTTGGGTATATTATAAAGAATAATGTAAAATTATTTCAAGCTTCAAATCCGAAGAGAATTCTTGAAATTATTGAAGAAAGAAAAAATAAAATAGAAGAAGTAATACCTAGGATGTCTGAAATGTATTTAATGACTCATGAAAAAGAAGAGACAAATTTTTACAAAGGCAAAAATGGGTTGAAAACAGTTATGGAAGATCAGCTTGATGGTTCTAAAAATAATAAAGAAATATTAATTATTGGGGGCTCTCCTTTAGCTTATGAAATATTGCAGTTTTATTTTAAATGGTTTGATAAAAGAAGAGTTGAAAATAAAATAAAAACCAGGGTTATTTTTAACAAAACTGATAAAAAGTTAAATATACTTTTTTCTGAAGTTAAATTTCTTCCCCAAAAGTATTCTTCACCATTAGCAGTTAATGTTTATGGAGACAAAGTAGCTTTGATTTTATGGAGTAAGGAAAACCCTTTGGCAATTGTTATTAAGAATAAAGAGATTTCAAATGGATATAGGAAATATTTTGAATTAATGTGGAGAGTTGCGAGGAAAGAATAAATTTATTATATAAATATTTTAATACTTGTTTTTTAATATTTTTTAATGAAAAATCTAAGGGTTGGAGTTTTAGGAGCAACTGGAATGGTTGGTCAGAATTATATTTCTTTACTAGATAATCATCCTTGGTTTGATGTGGCTTATGTTGCTGCTTCTCCTGAAAGTGCTGGTAAAATCTATGCAGAAGCTGTTAAAGGAAGATGGCATATGGATAAACCTATTCCATTTGCAGAATGTGATTTAATTGTTGGAGATGCTAATAATGTTGAAGATGCTTTAGGAAAGTGTGATTTTGTTTTTTCAGCACTTGAGCTTAAAGATAAAAAAGCTATTCAATCATTGGAAGAGAGTTATGCTTATGTTGGATTAAGTGTTGTTTCTAATGCCTCTGCACATAGATGGACAGAAGATGTTCCCATGATAATTCCAGAGATTAATCCTAATCATAAAGATATTTTGAAATATCAAATGAAAAATAGGGGGTGGAAAGGTTTTATTGTTACTAAACCCAACTGCTCTATTCAAAGTTATGTTTTGCCATTACATGCATTAAGAATGAAGGGTTATAATCTTCGCAGTGCAATAGTTACAACTGCTCAGGCTGTTTCAGGAGCAGGGCATCCAGGGATTTCTTCAAATGATATTATTGATAATCTTATACCTTATATAAATGGAGAAGATGAAAAAAGTGAGAGAGAGCCTTTTAAGATTTTTGGATATGTTGAAGGTACATCTGGTAAAATAATTAATGATGGTTCTTTAGCAATTTCTGCTAGATGCAATAGAGTTAATGTAAGGCATGGGCATATGGCTTGGGTTAATTTAAAGTTTGATGGTAAAGTTCCTGAGTTGGAAGATATAATTAATATTTGGATTTCTTTCAGAGGAGAGCCTCAAGAATTTGAATTGCCTTCTGCTCCGAAAAGGCCTATTATTTACAATAAAGATTTAGACAGACCTCAACCAAGATTAGATAGGGATAATGAAAATGGAATGGCTGTAACTGTGGGGAATTTATCTAAGTGTAATGTTTTAGATATTAAGTTTACAGGACTTTCACATAATATCATAAGGGGTGCTGCAGGAGGAGCGATTGAAACTGCTGAGCTTCTTGCTTATTATGATTTTTTGAAAAGTGCTTAGGTTATACGCCCAATGTCATTAAGTTAAGCCTTAACTTTTTTCTTGGTAACAATAACATAA
>JBBSZB010000048.1:0-4852 GCA_038044965.1 Nanobdellota archaeon | reverse complement strand
ATATAAAAAGATTTATTAGCTTAACTTAGTGTTGCCTTACAAGGGTTCAGTCCAAATACCTAATTTTACTTTATTTAAATTAATATTAACTAATGATAAATAAGGAAAAGTATTACTTATTAAAATTAAATCAAAAACCCCCTATATCATCTCACTTTAAAGCATAATTTTCAATTAAATTCTATTAAATCCCATAACATCAATTAAACCAATCTGTTAAAAAATATAAAATAAGGTAAAAATATTACTCATTAAAACTAAAAAAGATAATAATAAAAAAGTATAAAATAAAATATATTAAACCAATCTAGATCAAGAACTTAAAATTAGGCAAAAATATTTCTCATTAACATCAATTTAATAATCAGATAACTTCTGAAAAAACCATAGTTTTTGAAGAAGACAAATTAAATACACTAAATACAGCCGAGCCGAAGGCGAGGCTGGTAAATGAAGATTAATATATTAAAACAATTTTGTTTATATTTTAATTTCAAGCATATTTTTCATCATATCTTTTTATCTTAATACTATCTCACTATCTTAAATCATGAGCAAAAGAAAAAATTTCATTTCCAGAAACTAAATGATATATTAACATTTCTCCAGGAGACATATTTACTTTTATTCTTTTAGATTTTACTCCATGATTTTCAACTAGCTTAGACACTTCATCATCACTAAGCATTTCCTTATGCACTGTTTGGGCATTTGTAATTTCTGATGCTGTGCTCCATAAATCATAACAGTTTGTTGGAATACCAGCATCATATTTACCATCATGTTTAAAAAATGTTGCATCTGAGTATAATTCAGCAGGCAAATTAACACTAATTCTAACATCTTTCTGACTTAAAGAAGAATTTGCTTTAAATCCTTCAGTATCAAATTTAACTTTCAAACCAGAAATTTCCACCCCTTTTTCAATTTCTTCTTCACTCATCATACAACCATCTAATCCAGGAATATTATTCATTACTTCATAACTCATAGCTGTATTTATTGCTTTTTCTAAATCTCTAACACTAGGAATATGCGCTCCTTTATTATCTAAATAAACTGGGATATTTCTTTCATCTTTTGGCACATCAGCAAAAAAATCTTTTTTAGGAGAATAAAAAATATTAGGTTCTGGAACAAAATAATAACCACCACTTAATTCAACATCACTAACAGAATCTTTAAGAGATGATTCTAAAGCCCCATTAATCTCTCTTTTAAAATTATCAACACTTTTCTTAAACTCTCTAAAACTTGGTGCTATCTCTCTAGCACTATCTTTAACTCTTTGCATTTCAGGCAAAGTGCTGGTTGTTGTGCAACCCATAAAATAAGGCAAAGACGAAATTGCCATAACAGATACAATAGGTATAGCAATAGCTCTAAGAAAACCCCTTTTATTCTTTCCGCTTGTTTTACTTATTTCACTTGTTTCAGTTAGAGTTTTCTGTTCCATTTTATTAATATCACTAATATTAGCACTATAGGACTAGTTTATAAAACTTACTTTAATCTGGGATAGATCATCTAGCTTTTGGTTCCCAAATAACTGTAATAGGATTATTATTAAAATCAATTTGTTTAGTAATAAGATTATCATTTACACCCCCACTGAAACTATAAACATTTGCAATTTTATTAGTCTGATCTTTCCAACCCTTAAATATAACATTATGTTCTCCAGTAGCACCATTTTTATTATAAATCTGAAGCAAATCTCCAGACTTTAAATCATCTGGACCTCTAATATTAGTATTAGAGGGTTTTTTAAGTCCAGGATGAATATCATTTGTTGCAAAAACAAGCTCTCTATCAACATCTGCAAAATTATAAACAGAATCAGCAACGGTAAAGCAATTTAATCCAGATGAGGTATCACGTGAAGGACAATATATGTTAAAAATATCCTTTCCACTTTTACCTCTTAACTGTTCAGCTGCTTTAATTACTAAAGATCCTGGATCTGAAGAATCACCCATAACATTCTTAGAATTTACAGGAACTGTCACACTTGAAGATGCAGATGTTCTAAAATTAGATAATGCCTTAGTTGCTGCTTTAAGTGATCCTTTATTAATTGGCAAGCTAAATGTCTCCGGCGTAAGATCTTCTATCTTGATTTTAGGAACTGGTGGTGTACTTAATGTTCTCACAAGGTCAACTGCTCTCTCAGTAGGAACAGTGCTAGGCATTATAATATTTTGAGTACCTTGACCTGCTATAACCTCACTTGGAGCAACAGGTTGATATGTATTACCTACAAGTCCTCGATAATCAATATAAGCATTAGTATTATATAATGGATCAAATTCATTATAACTAAATTTCCCATCAGAACCAAATGGGGCACTTGTAATATCATTTCCATAAAAATCTCTTACTTGATTTCCAATTCTTACATAAGGGGGGTCAGAGATTGATGAAATGTCTCCTAAAGAAGGGTTATTACTCCAAGGAATAACATTAATAGAACCTTCTCCAAAAGAAAAAGAAGCTCCAGTACCTTTTTTTAAGTTAATTTCTGCTGAATTAATTACATCATTAGGAACATCAATCTTAATGTTCATATCTCCATAACCAATATAACCATCTCCACTAGGATAAAAACTACTATACTCATATTTAACAGGACTTAAATGCACAGGCTCATTTCCAGCGGTCACAGAAACTTTATCATTGAAAAGAACAGTTTCTTTTGGAGGTATAAAACCCTCTGGAATAGTATCTGAATAAATTAATTTTCCTTTTATTTTTGTACCATCTGGAAGAGTAAAACTCCCTCCTTCATCTTTTGAAGTTATCTGAACATTTCCAAATTTATCTTTTTCAAATGAAGGAAGTTTATCTAATTTTGAACCATCAGGAACATCCATAGTAATTTTACTAGCTCTTCCTATAGTGCCTTCTTTGTAAGTAACTTGTGAATTTGGGGGAGCTTCAATAATATTCCCATTAAAATTATAACTTCCTCCTTTATCATCAGTCGTAAAATCAGCTTCAGTTATCTCTCCTTTATTATTTAATTTAATTTTTCCAGAAGCAATATTTTCAAATTTGTTTTTACCATCAAGAGTTAAACTTTCACCTTTTTTAGGTTCAAATGTCGTAATACCAGTAACATCATCTCTAGAATATTTAGTACCAGTGTATTCTACCTTAATTTTATTATCCTTACCAATAAACCTAGTTAAATCCTGTTGAGCACCTTGAGTTAACTCTACTTTACCACTAGCTTCACCATTACTATTTATCTTAATATCAACATTCTTTGCTTTTCCTGATGCTATCAAAGGTTGAAAAGTACTCCATAATTGAAAAGCTTGTCCAACTCCAGGCAAATCTTGAGAAACTTTAGACATAAGAGCACTAATGACTTGTTGCTGAACAATGTCTGTTATATATTCTTTCGGAGTTGGTCCATTACAAAGAGTGCTATCAGTACCATAAGTAGCCATACACTTTGCTGTTTGAGCAGTTTTTAATACACCTAATAACTGCATGCCTTGATTTGTAATACCCATAATATCAACTGATCCACTCCCTCCACTACTACTTCCTTGAGTTTGTGCATAAACATTATAAAATCCTGCACCTAAAACTCCAACTAACATAACAAACACAAACATTAATGCAATTATTTTTTTCATGTTCTGGTTTTGTATTATCTTTTTCATTTTATTTTTATTTTTATTCTTTTCATTTTATCTTCTCATTTTATCTTTTTAATCTATGTGCAAAACTCCACACCTCTACTTTATCATTAAATGGATCAAGCATTAAAACATTATATATAATTACATAATTATTATCATCTTCATAATAATCTTCATTTAACAACTGAGCACTATATTCATTTGCTAAATCTGCATTGCAAGTTAAACAAATTTCATTTCCATACTGAGTTTGAGTTTGGGTAATTTTATTAGCTAATCCATACATTTTAAAATAACTAGTTTTTACACTAGAAGAATAATCCTCTACACTATAAACAACATCTTGAAATGTAATCTCAACAGGAAACTTAATATCAATTTTAACACTTTCATCATCCATTACAACTTTTGCGTTATACCTAGAAAAATCAATATCAACCTTAGCATTATTAATTTCTATAGGCCCATCAACATACTCTTCAGCATTAATACATCCAGCTAATTCATAAGAAACTCCTTTTGAAATCTGATCTTTTAAAACAGCAAGTGTTGGAACAGAATATTTTTTATCAAAATAAAAAGGAATATTTCTTGCCAAGCTTAAATTTCCTGGATTATAATAAACAGAATCTCCAAGAGTAAAATAATAACCTCCCCGCACAGCATTTTCCTTTACAACAGTTTTCAAAGCCTCATCTATGCAATCTTGTACATTTAGTTTAATACTCTGCACAGTCTGAGGATATTTAGTTTCAGAACTAAATGTCCTTGTAAACATATTTCTTGCATTTTCATTTAAGGTAAAAATAAGAATAATCCCGGAAACAATTAAAACAGCAATTATGATAAATATAGTTATTTGTGCTTTCTTCACATCTTTTTTCATCTTATATATAATAAAAAAGAATTTTTAAATACTTGTTTTATAATAAACTTCTCATTATAATTAAAATGAAAACAGTTAATAAAACAAAATTAAATCAATTTAATCTAAAATTATAAAAATAAGGTAAAATGTAATAAATGTGCCTAATATTATTAACATGATAAATTACTAATTAAATAACCTTAAAACTAGGCATAGATATTACTTATTAAAATTAAAAAAGGATAATAATTAAACAAATTATGAAACAAGAAACCATGTGACGTCCTCTGATGGGCTAAAGCCCACAGCGTCCCTCAGACGACTTCATTGA
>JBBSZB010000047.1:0-7344 GCA_038044965.1 Nanobdellota archaeon | reverse complement strand
AACTATATACTGATATCACCTCTTTTTGATATGTATGAACATTTACAACATTCAGGCCATAAATGCTTATATTATTAGAAATTATATTAGAAAACAAGGAAGAAATACAGAGCAGTTAAAATTAAGTGATTTTTAGTTCGTCGTTTGGAAGCCCCACAGCTTGCTGTGATTGGGAGGCTTCATTTTATAGTTTATTCTAAACAAAATTTTACTCTAGTCCAAAAGATTCTGTGAATTCAGCTATTAAAGAGTATTTTTTAAGATATTCATGGCCTTTTTCAGTTATTGAGTATGTTTTTCCAGTTTTTAGTCTAGTTTCTATGATGAATTCTTTTGTTATTAATTCTTTTAGATATTCTTCCATCATTTGGTGAGATAAATTAGACTTGTACAAGATATGTGTAGGTTTAATTTTATTGTTCTTACTATTAATAACTTGAAGTATATCTCTTATAATTTCTAGCTTATTCCTTTTTCTGTTCATTTTATTATCAAGTAGAGTCTTGCTAAAATCAGCATATAAGCAATTAATTCAAAAATATGGCCAGCTACATAATATACATATTGACTTGTTGAAAATATGAATATTATATGACTTACCAAAAGAGATAAAAATGCAATAAATACAAGCAGAGATTTTGCATTTTTATTACGTTTTACCTGGTTGGCAAAGTGAATTAAAAGAAAAGCTAATAGTATTGAAGAAAGAATTTGAAATGTAAATCCTTTGTTAAAACTTGTAATTATTGCGACTAAAGATGTAAGTAAGATTATAATGTAAATTGATTTATTCTTTTCTTTAAGTGTTGTATAGTTTAGAGTAACTAAACCAACTATAAATAACAGCATGTAGAAATATATTCCCAATGCCCCTAAAGATACAAATTCATTAAATGATAATACCTTTAAGGCTTCATTTAGCTGATCTAGCAAAAATAAATTAATTAAAGACCATATAATATAAGAAAGTGAGATAAATGTAAATCCTAGTCCAAATAGCTGAAACTCTCTTTGCTTGCATAAATTATATACTTTAAAAGATAAAATTGCTACTAATCCTGTGACTACTGCAAATATAATTTCAAATATTATGCTTGTTGTAAAGAACCAGTTTGGTATATAGTATAAACTTGCCATTACTTAGTATTTCGTTTTTCCTTTTTAAGTCTTATGGATTTATTCTCTTTATTTCTATTCTTTACAGTCTCTCCTTATTTCTCTTTAACAAGTCCTTTATAAACCATTATCTTAAGATTATCATCCTGCATAAGGAGGTATAAAATCAAAATGACAAAACAAATAAACAACTGGAACAAAGATAGGAAAGTTAAATATGAAAAAAACTCAGCGAGTTTTAATTCAGCAACACCTCCGCCAATTCATGCCTTTCTCGGCCCTTTATATTTTTCCTTTTTTCACACATAAAATTAGAGGGCGTGTATAACTTATACTTGTGTTATGCACGCCCCTACACCTTTTATCATAACTTATTCTATTAACTAAATTAATATTTTTTTATTTACCACAAGATTTTTAAAGATCATTTTTCCTTTTATTAAAGAAATAGTATTATGTTAAGATGGCAAAAATGTTTAGACAAACAAAAGTGCAGACACAAAATGGAAGTGTTTTAGTTTCAACTATTAGAAGTCCAAGTCTTGGAAGAGATTTTGAAACAATGGTTTTTCCTTTACGTTCTGATGGTCATATTAATCCTGGAAGTGTTTTATATGAAGAACATGATGATAAACCAAAAAATGCAAGAAGAACCCATAGGATAGCTTGTCAACAATTTGATTTAGAAAATAGGCAATATACTTTTTTAGATGGACATTATCACCCTGTTTTGTGAATCTTACTTCATAATTTTCTTTAATAGCCCAAAATTATATGTTTTTTCCTTGCCTATAATATAAACATTAAAATTCTTTATATTTCTTGTTGGAATTATACAATGATTATCTGAAAGATGTTCATTTAAGCTTGTTCCTTCAACTAAAGGCAGAAAGCTTGGAAGAATTATTATTTCTTTAGATTTATATTTTCCGGTCAGAAAGCATTTGTATTTTTCAGCTTTTATGTTCTGAGAATCTCTTAGAGTTATAGCTGGATGTAAATGCCCCATTATTATTGTTTTTATTTCTTTGTTAAAGGCTCGTTTTATTTCTATATCACCATGAATAAAAGCGATATTTTCTTCTATATAGTAATTAACTAATTTTTTATCTGCTATTTCAGCCATTTTTTCATGATTTCCTTTTAAAACTATTATATTATTTATATCAACATTTTTTCCTAATATTGACATAAGCTCTATGAAAAGGTTTTTCTCCCCTTTGTTATATCCGAAGAAATGTTTTATATCTCCTAAGAAAATAATTTTTCTTATTTTATGTCCTCTTTTTTTAATTATTTCAAGTATGTTTTGAATATCTTTTTTTGTTTCACTAAATTGTGTTGCAGGTATTAAACTTCCTGTTTCTCTTAACATGTATTCATAGCCTAGATGCAAATCTCCGATTACCAGTATTCCTTGTTTTGGGATAAATATGCATTTGTTGATGAATTCAAATTCTATTTGTGTTTTTACCATATAAATGAATATTTATTTTCTTTTTAAAGATGAATAGAAATGTTTAAATATAAGATATATCTTATCTATCTTATAAGTAAGATGGAAAGGACAATTGAAATAGGGACTGTGAGTTCAAGAGGGCAAATTGCTATACCTGTGGATGTAAGAAATAAACTTAATTTAAAAGAAGGAGAAAAGATACTTTTTGTTCTTGAAGGAGATACTTTAATAATCAAGAAAGTTTCATCCCATAATAAAACTTGGGAAGAAATAACAAGACCATTAAGGGAAGTTCCCAAAAAAATTAGGGAAGAGGATGTAGTTGATCTTGTTCATAGGCATAGAAAATTGAATTCTAAAAATTTAAACTCCAACCAAATATTAAAGATAATTAAGGATCATAAATCTGAAATAAATAAATATAGTGTAAAAAAAATAGGATTATTTGGGTCATACGCTAAAGGAGAACAGAATGAGAATAGTGATATTGATATTCTAGTCGAATTTAATAATTCTGGTTTTGATAATTATATGGATTTAAAATTTTTTTTGGGAAAAATATTGGGAAAGAAAATTGATTTGGTAATAGAAAATGGATTAAAACCGGAATTGTTATATATAAAAAAAGAGGTAAAATATGCGAGATTATAATCTTTACTTGAACGATATTCTAAGAGCAATTGAAAGAATTGATAATTCTTTTAAAGGGATTAATGAAGATGATTTTAATAATGACCTTAATCTTCAAGATGCTACTTTAATGAGAATACAAATAATAGGGGAGGCAGTTAAGAATATTCCTGATAATTTGAAAGAAAAATATAGCACAATTGAATGGAAAAAGATTTCAGGAATTAGAGACATAATAAGCCACCTTTATTTTGGAATAGACTTAGAAATAATCTGGGATGTTGTGAAAAATAAACTTCCAGAATTAAAAAGTTCCATTACTAATATTATTAATGAAGAAAAGAAGAGCTAAATTACTTTCTGGAGGTTTCCCATAAAATATTAAAATACTCTTAAAAAACTTAGTTTTTAACAGCTTTCTTTATTTCTTTTCGATCTTTGTCTTTGTTTGATGATATTTTGTTAGACAAAATAAGCAGTTCTGACAAAAGTATAACTAAAAGTATTATAGTTGTAGAATATATTAAAACCACCCCTTCCATAATCTTATGTGTTTTTTCTGGTTATAAAGGTTATTGTGTTGAATTTTATTGGTTTATTTTTTTACTTCTCCTCTCCAATAGTCTTCAGATGTAATTCATGCATTCTTTGAAGGAATTTTTGTTTATCCTCTATTTTTATTAAATCACTGTGGCCTTGAAGAATTAAATTAAGAGTAAAAGGACTTGGAAGCTTTACTTCTTTTATTTCTATATCTATTTGATTTGATTCTATTAAATCAAGAACTTTTTTTGTATTTTCTATGTCTAAAACATCTTCCAAGACTTCACGCCTTGCTTCATTTAGTATTGGGAAATTTTTTGATACTTTTCTTACAGCAGCCATTAAAAAATGGCTTTTCATTTGTTGCTTACCAACTGTTTTACTATGACCTTTGTAATTACGTATAATCATTAGTGAACGAGTTGCGCAATGCCTAAATCTTCTTGCTAATAAATCAGTTTTTTCTATTGCTTCTATTAAAACTTCTCTTAGGTTTTTTGAGTTTAGGAATTTAATTGCTTTTTCTGTTTTCAGTGATTCTCCAGCTATGTAAAAACCTGAATCTGTTACACCTAATTCTATATCTCTGCCACCTGCCTGACCCATTAAATAACCTAATGCTCTTGATAAAGCATCATTTACTCTACGGCCATACATACTATTAAACAAAAGATAGTTTTTTTCTCCTTTATAATGCTCAATAATTATTTTTTTAGGAGTTGAGATTTCTGAAAACCTGTGCTGTTCATAATAAAAATTGTAAATAGCTTTTGCAGTACTATCTTGCACATATAAATGTTCTTTGATAAAATCTATTATTTCTTCTTTCTTTTTCTTTTTGTCAAATTTTTCTTTCATTAATAATCTAAAGCGATTTATTTCATTAGCTGTATCAAAACTCAAAGGAAGTTGTTCTGAAAACCATGAAGGAATTGTAGGATTTTTGTGCAAAGCAGATCTGACATAAAGATTCATACCTCTTACATAACCATATTCATATTTACTCCCACCTAAAACAAATACATCTCCTCTTTTCATTCTTTCAAGAAATGCTTCGTCAATAACACCAATCTTTTCTTCACTTCCTGCAATTTTCACTGTTATAAATGATTCTTCAGGAATTGTGCCTATATTTGTTAGATAAATAACTCTTGCTAATTTGCCTTTTTTCCCAATCATTTTTGTTTCAGCATCATACCAGATTTTCCCATAAACACTGCTTTTTTCCAATGCATATTCTCCTGATAAATAACTTATAATATCATAGAAATCATTTTTGCTTAAATTAGAATAACAATAGCTTTTTTTGATTATCTCTAAAATTTCTTCAATATTCCAGGGCTTGTAAATAGCCATTCCATATATTTGTTGTGCTAAAACATCAAGAGCATTTTTTGGGATATGTATTTTATTTATCTTTTTTTCAATCATTTCTTTTTGTATAACACTACACTCCACTAAATCTTCCCTGTCATTTACTATAAATCTTCCTTTAGCCACTTCATGTAATCTATGTCCTGCTCTTCCTAACCTTTGCAAAGCTCTTGCACTTGATTTTGGAGAGCCAAGCATTATTACTAAATCTATATAACCTATGTCAATTCCTAATTCTAGAGAAGTTGAACATACCACTGCTTTTAATTTCCCATCGCGCAAACGTTCTTCTATGTTGAATCTATGAACTTTGCTTAGAGATCCATGATGAGCTGCAATATTATCATCTCCATAAATTGTTGGAAATTTATCTTTTAGATGAGATACTACTCTTTCAGTTGCAGCTCTTGTATTTGTAAAAACAAGAGTTGTTTTATGCTCTTGAATTAGTGAATCTATTAAACTATAGAGGTCATTTTGTATATTAATGTCTTTTATTAAGTTATCATTTGGAGATAAAACTTGAATGTCAATTTTTTTCTTTAGAGGTACTTCTGCTATTTCTACTTCTCTTTCTTCTGAAATTCCAACTAAAAATTTAGCGACTTCTTCTAGAGGAGATATTGTTGCACTTAAACCAACCTTTACAGGAAAGGTTTTACTTACTCCATTTAATCTTTCTAAAGTTATACTTAGATAAGTACCTCTTTTGTTATCTAAAGCATGTATTTCATCTACAATACAAAATTCTACCATGCCCAAATAATCTACAAATTTTTTACTGGTTAGCATAATTGCAAGAGATTCAGGAGTTGTAATTAGTATGTGTGGAGGAGTTTTTGCCATTTTGGCTTTTTCAGATTGAGTCGTGTCTCCTGTTCTAAGACCTACACGAATTTTCTGAAGTTTAATGTTTTTAGTTTTTGCTAGAGTTTCTATTTGTTCTAAAGGTTCTATTAAGTTTTTATGAATATCATTGCTTAATGCTTTTAATGGTGAGGTGTAGACAGCATAGACTTTGTTTTCTAACTCATTTTTTTCAGCTAGGATAACTAGGTAGTTTAAAATTGATAGGAAAGCTGTTAGTGTTTTGGTTCCTCCTGTTGGTGCTGAAATTAAAATGTTTTTTCTTTCCCATATTGCTGGAACACCATATTTTTGTGTTATTGAAAACTCTTTAAACCTTGAAAAAAACCATTCTTTTACTAATGGATGCAGAGTTTTAACTATTTCATTGTCAGTTCTTTCTATAGCTTGTTTTACCTGTGTCATTTTAAGAAGTAGTTATTACTTATTTATAAGGATGATTTATAATAATTATGTTTTAAAAATCTTGTTAATGACTTCAGAATGAGTAATTAAATCTAGTAGTTAATTATTCTGCTTTCTTCTATTTCATATTCTTTTTGTATCCATTCAATATGCTCTAAATAATTAGTCCATTTATGCATTGGTATTGGCGGTAAATTTTCTGAAATGCAACATACTTCTCCATTAACTATACTCATACCTTTATATTTGTCTAAAACAATTGGCATTATTTGATTATGATAATCCATTATCTCATTTATTTCATCTTTTGTGGCTTTTCTTTTCATTCCATATTCTCCGTACAAGGCTAAAGTAACAAGCACTTTTCTTCTATCAGATTTTTCTTTTCCAAGTATTACTTCAAATACACTTGGTTTTATTTCATTTTTTCTTTTCATTGCAGTTTAGAAGTTGTATGTTTTATAAATGTTACTGGCACTTTTCTTTTCAAATTTTACAAGAATTCTTTTTCTATTTCTTCTTCTAGCAATTCCTCTTGCTCTTCTGAAATGCTTGTTGAGGCTTTTTCTGTTATTTTTTCCTCAGCTTCTTTTACTTCTTTAATCTTGTCTTTGTCTTTTATAACAGATGAAAGAATTTGTTCTTTTTCGACAAGCATTTTTTTATGAGTTTCCAACTTTTGCTTTATCATATTATTTCCCTTAAAGCTGTGCTCTAGGTCATATGCTGTGTTTTTTATCTTATTCCTAAGCTCAGCTATCTCTTCTGATAGTCTTTCATGTTCTGGAATTTCTTCTAAAGGTACCATATTAAAAATACTAATAATTTACTTTTTTAGTTATTTTTTGAGGTTTTTATAGGTTTGGGTATGAAGTAAATACGCAATATCTTTACCTAATTTATAGTATATAATCTATAAAATTTCTAATATTAAAAAGCCTTGCCTTTTT
>JBBSZB010000046.1:0-10929 GCA_038044965.1 Nanobdellota archaeon | reverse complement strand
TATAGTTTTTACCCAGCCACAGCAAGCTGTGGGGATTTCTTTTCAATTAAAAAATACCAGAAATTAAATCCCATCTCCTCTTCTAAGTCTTTCTAAGCGTTCTTGATCTTCCTGAAGCTTTCTCTCAGCTTGTTTTATCTGATCTTCATTTTTAATCATCTTTAGCTGTCTTTGAGCTTCAGCTATTTTATCTTCAGCAGCTTTTATTCTAGGGTCCATATTACCTTCTTGCTCAAAATCATAATATTTTTTATATACTGTTGGTTTATCAACATTACTAACAACTTCTTGTTTTTTCATAGACATTGATCTTGCCCCTAAAACCACACTAAGTATAATAAAAATAGCAACAATAATTCCAACTGGATAATACCAGTTTTTCTTAAGGATTTCTCCAGTTTTACTTATAGAAAAACCAGTAACTTTTTGACTATCACTATTATTAGAACTAATCTCTACATCTGCAGAATCTTCACTAACATCTTGAGTAGTTTTGTTCTCAATAGGAATTAATAATTCAGAATCAGCAGAATCGTTAGCTTCAGTTCCCGTAGTATTCTCACTATTAGTTAATAAATCAGGGTCACTAGCTGCATCACCTATATAACCTCCAGGCATTATTTTAAGTGAAATAGGGCTGTTAATATTATAATCTTCAAATCTATTGTAAAGTATCTTACTTCCATCTTTACTCAATGTAACACCTAAATCAATAACATTAGTATTAGAATTTAAAGTTAATTCTGCCTTGCCAGAAGAATCAGAAGTTACTTTTTTACTGTCTAAAAGAGAATAAACAGCGTCGCCATCCAAAGCACTTACTATAAGACTATGATTTGCAAGAGTTTCGATATTAACCTTAACTTCAGTAGCATAAACACTTCCAACTAGCAATAAAAATATCCCAAGAACAAATATTTTTTTCATCTAACCCTCTTTTGATATAAAAAAGATGTAAAATTGATTTATAAACATTTTTATTATCTACTTAACATAAAAAAGAATACACAAAAAGATAAAAACCAGTAGTAAATAAAAATTCTATGGAAAGGAAAACTGCTTCAATCCTATATAAAATATGCTATGGAACTGCTCTCATAGGTGCTATTGGGGCAATAATGGATATTGCCACATTTAATGAATCAAATACTAATGAGTTAAATGGCTACATTTTATTAAGTGCAGAAATAAAAGCTTATTCATCTCTGGCTATAGGTTCAGTGGGATTATATCTAAGGGAAAAGTATTGTAGCTAAAACCATCCTCCATAAAGAATTTATATTAGCTCTACTTACAAATATAAGTATAATTTGGCTATATCAAGGCACTTAACCTTGAGCATCCAAAAGTCCTAAACAAAACACAAGGACTTTTTGATTTTGGCTATTCACAAGATTTATAAACAAACTCAATCAAATAAAAGACAAAAACTAAAATGAAATGTGTTACATATAATATTTTTGGAGGAATGAAAGGAAATGCTATAATAGCAAATCTAAAACATCATTACTACCTTTATGCCAGAAAAGCAAAAGATATAATAAAAGAAAAAACAGAAGATTTTTCAAAAATAAACGAAATGATAAAAGAATCAAATGCTGATTTAATATGCATAAATGAAGTTATATATGAACTTCAAAAAGAAAAAATAACTAATTTTTTGAAATCTTTAGGTTATAAAGCATTTTCAATAGGTAAATCTTCATATAGGGAAGATGGTTTGGATTTATGTACTGTTTTAGCTTCAAAATATGGCGGAAATGAAATATCTACAGACATAACAAAAGGAAAAAGCATAATTAATGAAGGAAGCATTTGTGTATTAAATATAGAAAAAGAAAATCTCTTAGTAGTGGGCATACATTTAGCTTTGTCTAAAAAAATACGTATAAAACAGCTAACAGAAATATCAGATTTTATAATTCAGCATAAAAATTCTGGGAAAAATATAATTTTAATGGGAGATTTCAATGATCCTATAAAAAAACTAAACAGACACAAAAAATTCAGAGAGCTAGAAATGCAGACAAAAGCAACACCTACTTTTCCATCTATAAAACTATTAAAATGGTTTAAAAGAGATTATGACCATATATTCCATACTTTAGGAAATACAGAAATAGAAACTTCAGTAAAAGAAGGAGACTCAGACCATTTTTTGTTGAAATTTGATTTCTTCACAAAACCAAAAGAAAGCTTTGAAGTTAATTGAAAAATACTATCAAGTTATCATCATCTATATAATTAATTAAAATAAATTATTAAAAAATAAAACCTAATGAAGATATAGCTTTATCTAAGGTATTTCATATAATTCTTACATAATTAAATAATTATAATTACAAATTAATAGTATATATTCATAGATTCTACAATAAGCGACCTTGAGTTTACAATATCTTAATTGAACTAAATTTATATACTAAATTTAATTGTATTTTCTGTAAAAAAGAGAAATACAACATGAAAAAAGTTACTCCAGGGATTTTAATTAAAAAAAAGAGGCTGACTAAAGACATATATCTTGTTCATTTTAAAAAACAAAGTGATATGGCTCGCACATTTTTAAGATTTCAGGAGCATTATGAATCCCCAAAATTTATGAATAAAGTATTTACTCATAAAGAATTTAAGCAATGGTATATAAAACTAAAAGGAAAGTTTAGCTATTATCAAGAATGGGACGGGTTTAACATTCCTTCAAAAATTCTCAAAAGGTTTTATCAAGGCCATTTTAATCCTTTATCTGAAAATGAAAAAATAATTCTAGAACTATTCAAAAACGAAAAACATAATTTCTATATAATTGCTGTTCATGGAGAAAATCACAAAGATGTATTAAAACATGAATTAGCACATGGATTGTTTTATACACATCCAAAATACAAAAAAAAGGCAATTGGTATAATGAAAAAATACTCTTTAAATCATATAAGAAAAGAACTGCTTTCTCTTGGAGGATACAATAAAAAAGTGTTAGATGATGAAATCCAGGCTTATGCAATTTCTCTATCTCATGAACTTAAAAAAGAAATGCCTAAAGAAATGCAAAAAGAACTAACAGTTTTGTTTCATAGTTTTATAAAGAACTAAAAAACGCGTGTTAAATTTTTAGTCAATAAAAAATATATGTTTAATTTTAACTATTTTCTGTCCCTTTTATAATGAGAATCTAATAAGTCCATTCCAGCTTCTGGACCTAAAACACCAAAAATTTTTCCTAAGGCATCATCAGCTTTTCCACCATCTCTAATAACAACGCCTAAAGCTAAATCATCACCAATCTGTCTTTCAGGATCATGTGATGAAAACTTTTTTCCACTAAGCTCTTGAGCCATTGCACCGAAAATACCTGCTATAAGTCCCATAGACCCTTGTTCAGGATCATCATATCTTCTGCCTGAGAATACTTCATGTGATTCAATCATATCTCCTCTTGTTCTTAATTCTCCAGAAAGTCGCACTCTATAATCATCATCACTCTCTCTTTCTAATTTTGGAATCTTGTAGTGCAAACCATATTCTAAAGCAAGTGCATTTCTATCAAAAGTTTCATCCTTTGCCATAAAAATTTCAGTTTAATGTTTTTTAAAAAGCTTTCTATTAGATAAAAGTAGAAATAGTTTTGCTATCTTTTATAAATTAACTATAACAATAATTAAAAACCCAGTTCGTTTATACTTTCCATGGAAGATTATAATCAAAAAGATAAATTTTGTTCTAAATGTAAAAACACAGGCATAGTTAAAGAACCAAATGGCCAAGTTCATACATGTTGGGACTGTTTAGAATCAGGCCGTTTAGATAATCATTCAAAAGATCTCCCAGACCATAATTTAAAACTGTAAATTACTTACAAATAAAATCAAAAATAGCTTTTATACTATTAGCAACTTCTTCTATTCCCTTGTTACCATCTAATATTTCTATTCTTCCAATTAAAGCTCCATCAATTTTAGCCTTTTGTGCAATCTCTCTATAGTTATCAATCAATTTCCTTGTAAAATCCGGATTTCTTTCAAACTTCTCAAGAGGTGCTCCTCTTTTTCTTAATCTCTCCAAAGCGACATCAAGACCTACATCTAAAAGAATAGTTACATCTGGATTTAGGATCATATATTCTTTATGTAAATCTTCTAGAACTTTCAAATCAACTCCCTGAGTATATTGATAACCATAAGTTGAAAGATGATATCTATCTGAAATAACAAAAACACCACCATTTAAGTTAGGCAAAATTAATCCTTCTACATGTCTTGATCTATTAAAAACATAAAGTCTGGCTAATGTCTCTGCACTAGAATATGCGTCCTTTTCTTCAGTTAACATTCTTTTGATATCTTCATTTCTCCAAGGTTCATGAGTTGTTAAAACATCATTATCCTTATCAAGAGATTTTATATAATCATGTAATAAATTTGTTTGAGTAGTAGTTCCACTTCCGTCAATGCCTTCTAGAACTATAAACCTCCCCCTTTTCATTTTTATAATAGAAAAATTGGGTTTAAAAGTAATTAGATTAGGAAATATATATGTTAAATAAAAGTTATCTGTAATGAATAAAATAATTTATAATGAAAAAATAATATTAATAAATAACAAACATTTCAAGCCAACTAAAATAATAATATATTAACAATTTCTAATTAAATTATCCCTTCATTTCTATCTTAATATTAACACTTCTTGGAATTGGAAGTCTCATAACACTATGCAGAACTTTATCATTGCTTGGAAGATCAATTATCTTTTTATGTATTCTCATTTCAAATCTGTCAAAAGTAGCTGTTCCATCTCCGCAAGGGGATTTTCTTGTAGTTATTTTTAATCTTCTGGTTGGTAATGGAATTGGGCCTTTGGCTAAAACTCCAGCTTTCTTAGCTATATCTTTTATTGTGTCAGTAATCTCATTAAGTTGAGTTATATCAACACTGCTTAATTTTATTCTTACAGTCGCCATTTTTTTGTTTTTAGTTTTGGGAACCTTTCCTAAAGGTTCATTTGGGAACCTTCTTCTAAAAGGTTTATTTTGAGTATGAAGTATATGGTTAAAATTGGTTTAAAAACCTTATTGTTCTTTTAAAGAAAAATAAATCAAAATTCTACTCAATCATTTCATAAGTGCCATCAGCTCTTTCAATAACTTTTAAAGTATATTTAATTGGGGGTAAATTATCTCCACCATCTCTACAATCTTGAACAGAAGATTCAGCAACTTCCATGTAAATATCCCTAAGATAATCATCAATGCTTAACATATTATATTAATAGCAGTTTTGTTTAAATATCTTATCAATTAATTTTAGGTGGCATCTCGCGCCGCGAGCGAGATGCCTTCCATTACAGCCTTAAGCGTAATGGTAAAAATATCAATAAATAACTCGTTTTAAGCCTTTTGCTTTTGCCAATATCTAAAAACTGCATATAATAAAGAAGCTAATAAAATACCAGATAAATCAACAGCCATATCTTCTAAAGAAAAACTTCTGTTAGGAATAAATAATTGGTGGGTTTCATCTGAAACAGCATACAAAAAAGAAAATATAATTACAAAAATAACATTACTCCAATTACCTTTAGGTGCAAGAGCAATTAAGAAAAAAGCTGCTAAAAAGAAAAATATTGAAAAATGATAAACCATAGATTTAAGATTAAGTCCTTGAACTCCTTGCAAACTGGGAAAGCTTATTGATGACCCTATAAAAATAATAATCATCACAATAAAAGCAACTAACAAAGCATAACTTTCCTCTTTTTTCATAAAAACTATATAAAAAGCCTGCTTAAAAAAATTTATATACACAATAAGATAATTAACTATATGTTAGACATAAACTTGGTAAGAGAAAATCCTGAACTAGTTAAATCAAATCAGTTAAAAGCAGGGCAAAAAACAATTACAGTAGATGAAGTTTTAAAATTAGATAAAAAATGGCGTGAGAAAAAACTAGAAGTAGACAAGTTAAGATCTAAAAGAAATCAAATCTCTGAAGAAATAAACAAGCTAAAAAAATCAGGTGATGAAAAAAAAGCCAAATCTTTAATCTCAGAGGCAAAAGCTCTTCCAGATTTAATAAAAAAAACAGAATTAGAATCAGATGACTTACAAAATAAAAGAGACTCGATTTTAAGAAGTTTACCAAATATTATTTCAAAACAAACTCCAACTGGCAAAGACTCAAGTGAAAATATTGAAATAAAAAAATGGGGAAAACCAAAAAAATTCAGTTTTCCAATAAAAAACCATGTTGAATTATCAGAAAGCTTAGACATTGCTGGTTTTGATGAATCTGCTAAAGTATCTGGAAATGGCTTCTACTATCTAAAAAATGAACTTGCTATTTTAAATCAAGCATTGATAAGGTTTACAATAGACTTTATGATAAAAAAGAAATATGAATACATAGAAACTCCCTTAATGATAAAAAAAGACATTTTAACAACTTCTGAAGGAATGGAAAGTTTTGCAAATTCAATTTATGAAATAAATGATACAGATTTAGCTTTAATAGGAACAGCAGAGCATGCACTTATGGCAATGCATAAAGACCATTTATTTAAAAAAGAAGAACTGCCAAAAAAATACTTTTCTTACAGCATGTGTTTTAGAAAAGAAATCGGTTCTCATGGAATAAATGAAAAAGGACTTTGGAGAACACATCAGTTCAATAAAGTTGAACAATTTATCTTTTGCAGACCAGAAGAATCTGAAAAATTCTACACAGAATTAATGAAAAATTCTGAAGAAATACTAAAAGCTCTAAAACTTCCCTTTAGAACAATAGAAATATGCACAGGAGATTTAGCTAAATGGAAATATAGAAGTGCTGATTTTGAAGTATGGAGGCCAACAACAAAATCCTATGGAGAGATAATGTCTCTTTCAAACATAACAGATTATCAAGCAAGAGATCATAATATAAAATTCCTAAATGAAGAAAACAAAAGAATAGTTGTTCATATTCTAAATAACACAGCTTTGGCAACTTCTAGAATTCTTGTTGCAATACTGGAAAATAACCAGAACAAAGACGGTTCAATAAACATTCCAAAAGCTTTATGGAAATACACTGGGTTTAAAAAAATAATTTCAAAAAAGAAAAAACCTAGAAAAAACTAAAGATATATAAACTTCAGACATTATTAATTAAAATGCAAAAAATAGATAAGAAAAAGAATTATTCCTCAATCATTCTAGTCGAGACTGTTAAACTCTTAATGATTTAACAGTTTCCATATAAATTATTTCTCAAACTTTATGATGGAAACAACATACCAACCACAAGTGCAAACTAACTATGAACCAGTTAGTACTAAAAATGAAGAAGAAAGAGAAGTATGGATAAGAGATACCTATACTCCAACTTCAGATTAATCTAAACATCAAATAGAAATTAAAAGTAGGGATTGTATTTCTAATTGTCAAGAACCATACAATAAATTGTATGGCGTGTCTGGTTCTTGAGCATGCTCAAGATTTAGTAAATCTTGATATATAAATAAAACAAAATAATTAAATTATCAACTCGAAACTTCAATAACCTCTTCCACTTCAACTAATTTTGCAACATCACCAACTCTATCGCCTTGTTTAAGGTTAATAACTCTTACTCCCTGAGCAGCTCTTCCCATAACCCTAATAGCTTTAGCTTTAGTTCTTATTGCCATTCCTTTTTTTGTTGTAACAACAATAGTATCTTTTTCATCGAGTTCAATAGTTCTTATAACTTTCCCGGTTTTTTCAGAAACTTTAAGATTAATAACTCCTTTTCCAGCTCTTCCTGTAAGTCTATAATCATTAACCTCTGATCTTTTACAATAACCTTTATCAGTAATTGTAAGTATTGTACTCTTTGTTTTTTCCATAGGAACTATTTCCATTGAAACAACTTCATCTCCTTTATCTAGCTTAATACCTGTAACACCATAACTCGCTCTGCCCATATTTCTCACTTCATCAGAATTAAATCTTATAGCTTGCCCATCTGCACTCATTAACATTACCTGCTGTTTTTCAGAAATTCTTTTTACATCTACAACACTATCACTGTTATCACTTGGCAAATTAATTATTCTAACTCCAACATTTCTAGGCTTAGAAAACATATCTAATCTTATTTTCTTAACCATTCCTTTTTTAGTTACCATAAAAAGATAGTCTTTAAAATCCTTGACAGAAAGAACACTTGATATTTCATCATCTTTAATACTTAATAAATTAACAATTGCCTGCCCTTTTCCATATCTCTGTGTTTCTGGAACTTTATGCGCTTTCAGCCACATTAGCCTTCCACGTCTTGTAAATAATAATAAATAATCATGAGTTGAACAGGTTAATAATTGCTTAACAAAATCATCAGTAGAAAGATCAGTTCCTATAACTCCCTTTCCTCCACGTCTTTGCTCATGATATGCTTTGAAAGGCATTCTTTTTATATAACCTTTTTCAGTGATTGTTATTACAACATCTTGCTTCAAAACAAGATCTTTTTCTTCAATTTCTTTAACAGTTTTGATAACTTTAGTTCTTCTGTCATCACCATAATTTTTTTTCAACTCACTAAGTTCTCTTTTAATAATTTTCAAAATTTCTTTTTCATCATCAAGTATTAGTTTAAGTTCTTTTATTAATTCTTTAAGATCTTTTTCTTCTTTTTCTAATTTTTCTCTCTCTAAAGCAGTTAATTGCTTTAAAGTTATTTCTAAAATAGCTTCTGCCTGTTTTTTACTTAAATCAAATTTTTTCTGTAAATTCTCAGAAGCTTCAAGAGTTGTCTTGCTTTTCTTGATAGTTTCAATAACTTTATCAATTTGTTTTTGGGCAATTAACAAACCAATAACAATATGCATCCTATTTTCAGCTTTTCTTAAATCAAACTCACTTCTTTTTCTAACAATTTTTCTTCTGTGTAAAATATAAGCTTCCAAAATCTGTTTTAAATTCATTGTTTTTGGAACACCATTATCCAAAGCAACAAAAGTTGCATTAAATCTAGTTTGCAAATTTGTACTTTTATACAATCTATTAATGGTAAACTTAGAATCAACTCCTTTTCTTAATTCAATAACAATTCTGACTTTTCCTTTAGAACTTTCATCTCTAATATCTGAAACATCTGTTAGCTTTTTATCTCTTGCAAGCTCTGCAATTTGTTTAACTAGCTCAGATTTATTAACCTGATATGGAATCTGGTCAATAACAACAACTTCTTTATTTTTTGAAGATTCAGTTTTAACACTTCCTCTCAAAGTTACAGCTCCTTTTCCAGTTGAATACATTTCTAACAAATTTTCTGTAACCATAACTCCTCCTGTCGGAAAATCAGGACCTTTAATTATTTCAAGCAACTCGCTTATCTCTACTTTAGGATTTTCAATAACAGAAATAATTGCATCACAAACTTCATTAAGATTATGTGGAGGTATGTTTGTTGCCATTCCAACTGCAATACCACTACTTCCATTAATCAATAAATTAGGAATTTTACCTGGAAGAATAATAGGTTCTTTTAAAGAGTTATCAAAATTTCCAACAAAAGGAACTGTTTCTTTATCTAAATCTTGCAATAATTCTAAAGCAATTTTATCTAATTTAGCCTCTGTATATCTCATTGAAGCTGCAGCATCTCCATCCATGCTTCCAAAATTTCCCTGTCCATGTATCAATGGATATCTCAATGAAAAATCCTGAGCCATTCTAACTAAAGCATCATAAATAGAAGCATCTCCATGGGGGTGATACTTACCCATGCAATCCCCAACAATTCTTGCACATTTTTTAGTAGGACCTTTATCCAGACCCATCTGGTCCATTGCATAAAGAATTCTTCTGTGAACAGGCTTTAAACCATCTTCAACAGCAGGCAGTGCACGAGCAACAATAACTGACATTGCATAATCAATATATGCTTTTTGCATTTCTGAAGATATTTCAGTATTAACAGTTCTGTCTTCTCCAATATCTTTTAGGTTTATTTCTTGTTTAGTTAAAGTCTCAACCTCTCCATTTTCACCATTCCCATTATCTTTTTCATTTTTTTCTTCATCTTCGTCGTCTTTATCATCAGAAGATTCATCTAGTTCATCTTCGTTTTCTTCTTCATCTTTTTTCTTCATTTTTTCAATTTCTCCAATAATTTATCAAAATTTTTCTTTAATTCAGGGTGAGATTTGTATGACAAATCTAAATCATCATCTTTATGCCTTGGAATTAAATGAAAATGAAAATGAGGTACATCTTGTTGGGCTTCTTTTCCTGATGAATGTAATATCTGAACATTATTTATTTTTAATTTACCTTTATATTTAATTGCTAATTTTTTTACAACTTTTATTAATTCACAAATCTCTTTTTCCGGAATATCATAAATATTTTCATAATGTTTCTTAGGAATAATTAGTGTATGGCCTTCACTAGCAACACTAATATCAAAAAAAGCTATGATTAAATCATCTTCATAAACTTTCCATGATATCGTTTTTCCATTTACAATCTTACAAAATATGCAACCTTTCATTTTAAATATCCAGCTCCGCGATATTTGCATTTAATTCAATGAATCTTCTTCTTGGACCAACAGCATCTCCCATCAGCATTGTAAAAACTTCATCAGCTCTTACAGCATCATCAACAGTTATTTTTTTAAGAATTCTTTTTTTAGGATCCATAGTTGTTTCCCAAAGCTGTTCAGGATTCATCTCTCCAAGACCTTTAAATCTCTGAACCTCTGGATTTCCTCCAGTCTTCTTTAAATCTTTCTCCAATTCTTCATCTGAATAAACATACCAATCTTTACCTTTCCATCTAAGTCTATAAAGTGGAGAAACAGCAACATAGACATTTCCATTTTCAATCAATTCAGGAACATATCTATAAAAAAATGTTAATAATAAAGTTCTAATATGCTGTCCATCAACATCTGCATCTGT
>JBBSZB010000045.1:0-1224 GCA_038044965.1 Nanobdellota archaeon | reverse complement strand
ATGAGAAAGCTGTAAAACTTCTTGATTACGATCATCATGATAAGGTGTATTATTAAAATAAAATGACTTAATTCTCATTAGCACACTTTTAATCGGGGTAGGGAGAGGGGATTTTTTTATTTTAATCGATATTTATATAACCTTTATTAATAATAATTCTATATAAATAAAAAATAATATCAAAGAGGTATTATTAAGGGTTAAAAATGGAGAGTGAACATAAGATTGTTGATAAAGTAAAAATTTCTTTATATATTAAAAAATTAAAAGAATACGGTTATGATAATATTGAAGCAACTGAACACACTTTTTTTAGATTAAGCCAAAAACAAAGGAAGATTTATACTGAGAATGTCTTAAAAGATATTATTTGGAATAATGAGATCTTTGAAGTAGGAATTCAAAGCAATGGGAATTATAGTATAATCTATAGATGCAAATTTAGTGATAAGAATAGAAAAGGAAAAATAATTTTAGATTTTTCAACCAATAAAGTTTATATAGTTACCTTCTATATTTTAAGTGAAGTACAAGAAAAACTAGTAGAAAATGGAAAGAAATCTTAATAAATCAGGGGAGTATGATTACGATTTAAAGAATGACATTCTTTTTTTTAAAGTTAAAGATAGAGAATATGCCTATTCTATAGAGTTAGGTAACTTAATAGTAGATTTTGACGAAGAAGATTTTGTAGTTGGTTTACAGATATTTGACGCCTCAACTACTTTTAGTATTGAAAAAAAGAATCTTCGAGAGATAAAAGGATTTCAATTCAAGAGTAAAATTTTAAACGGTTTATTGACTTTAAATCTTGGGTTTTCATCAATAACTAGAAATGCAACTACAAAGCATCAACCGATTATTTATGAAAGAATAAGAGAAAATATTCCAAATTCTGAACTTATTTGTACCGTTAATTAGCAAGTTTCTCATTTTCCCAAGGTGCTGATTCCAAATAAAGAAGAATAGCTTCTCTTAGCATTTTTTTCGCTTCTTCAATGCTATCACCTTGAGTAACTACATTTGGAAATTGGACAGAGTTAATACTATAGACCTGTTTTTTGCCTATCTTTTCAGGATATATCACAATATCAAGCTCTATTTTATCCATATATATCTTATATTTATTTAATTTATAAATATTTACATGTAGTTTAAGAAATCCTTATATTATCTTGGCATGTTTGGATTACCAGGGTTATTGCCTTGGTTGCCATCTGTGCC
>JBBSZB010000044.1:0-3292 GCA_038044965.1 Nanobdellota archaeon | reverse complement strand
TCTGGAACATTTTGCCCAAGAGTTGCAACAAAAATAAAACTAAAAAGTATATAGACAACAACTGGTATTAAAGCTCCTACCAGTATAGCTTTTTTCATTAGTTTTTCACTTCCTTTTAATTCTCTTTTCATTTCAGGTATTGCTGAAAAACCAAGTAATGCAAAAAGAACAACTCCAAAAGGTAAAAATAAATAATTTAAATCAAATGAATAAAGATTTTCAATCTTCACACCAGGAAAATACCAGATAAACATTCCCAAAACTATTACAAGTATTGCTATTACTCCCCATGATTCAACTTTCTTCAATCCTCTAAGTCCCTCTCTCAAAAGAAAAGTCATCAATAACCAAAAACCTAAAGCAAAATATAAAGAATAATTAATACCCCCTGTAAACAATTGTGAAAAACTCTGCCCTTCTCCAATAAGATAAGCAATCAAAGCAGAATAAACTCCAAAAATCATCTCAAAAACCATGAACCTTTTTCCCCATTTTCCCAAATACCTTTCTGCATAACCTGGAAGCTGATGAGTTTCTTTAGTTCTAAGAATAACCTCTCCAAGATATAACTTTGATAAAACAATCATAAAGCCAAGGAATAATACCCAAAATAAACCTATAAAAAAACCAGCTCTAGAAAAAACATAAGGTAATCCAAGTATTCCTGCTCCTATAACAGTTCCAGTTAGTGTAAAAGTTGTAGCCCAGAATTTTTTATTAAAAAACCATTCACCCTTTTCCATAACTAAAATAGCAAAAACAAGTTTTTAAATATGTTCTAGCATTTAAATAAATATAAATTAGGCCCATAGCTCAACCCGGATAGAGCAGTCGGCTTCGGTTTAGTTAAAAAATAGAAGAAACCGAAAGATGGGGGTTCAAATCCTCCTGGGCCTGCTCAAAAGTAATGTTTTTAAGATGAAAAAGCCTATTTTATAAAATGAAAAAAGATAATAAGTTATTAGAATTTATTAAAGAAAGTCAAAAAGAAATAATTTTGTTAAGTCAGGCAAATGCTCTTTTAAATTGGGATGAAGAAACTTACATGCCATCAAAAGCCATAGAATCAAGATCAGAACAGCTATCACTTATCAGTTTAATAATCCATGAAAGGTTGACTTCTGACAAATTATTCAATGCTGTCAAAACTCTAAAAAATAATTCTAATATAAAAGGAGATGATAAAATTATGATAGAAAGATTACATAAAGACTTATTAAAATCAAGAAAAATACCAAATGATTTCGTTAGAGAATTATCAAAAGAACAGTCTCTTGCTGTGGGGGCATGGAAAGAAGCAAAATTAAAATCAGATTTCTCAATATTCAAACCTCACTTAGAAAAACTAGTTAAACTAAAAATAAAAGAAGCTAACTACATAAAACTTCCAGGACACATATACAACAGTCTTTTAGATAATTATGAAGAAGGAATGACTGTAGAAAAATTAAAACCTAAATTTGAAAAATTAAAAATAGGTTTATTGGAATTAATAAATAAAATAAAATCTTCTAAAAAATATAAAACTCAAAGTTTAAAATTAATGACTGGAGATTTTAATAATGAAACACAAAAAGAATTATGTGAAGATGTTTCACTAAAAATAGGCTTGGAAAAAGATAAAGCGAGGATAGATTTTTCAGAACATCCATTTACAACAAAAACAGGATTTAATGATGTAAGAATAACTACTAATATAAGAAAAAAACCATTGTTTTCATTTGGTTCAACAATACATGAATCTGGCCATGCATTATATGAATTAAATATGCCTGAAAAGCATAAATATGATATTTTAGGAGATGCTCCAAGTCTTGGAATACATGAATCACAATCAAGATTTTGGGAAAACATGATAGGTTTAAATGAACATTTCTGGCAATATTACTTTCCAAAATTCAAAGAAAAATATAACATCAAAGGAAGTTTAGATGAATGGTATAAAGAAGTTAATTTTGTTTCTCCAAGCAAAATAAGAATAGAATCAGATGAAATCCATTACTGTCTCCATATAATACTAAGATTTGAAATTGAACTAGACTTAATAGGTGGGAAAATAAAAGTTGAAGATCTTCCAAAGATATGGAATCAAAAAATGAAAGAGCTTATTGGAATTGAAATAAAAAATAATGCTGAAGGAGTTTTACAAGATATTCATTGGGGGTGGGGAAATTTTGGTTATTTTCCAACATATGCCTTAGGAACAATATATGCTGCTCAACTATATGAATCACTTAAAAAATCTCACCCAAAAATAGAACAAGATATAGAAAAAGGAGATTTTTCAAAAATCAGGCTATGGTTAAATGAAAACATACATAAACATGGCAGAAAAATGCTGGCAGAAGAAATAATAAAAAAAATATGCGGAGAAGGCTTAAATCCAGAAAAATATATTTCTTATTTAAATAATAAATATTCAAAAATTTACTTATAATAACCTTTAATAAACAAAAATCACTCATAAAACAATGAAAAGAAAGCATATAGTAACAGGTGTAACAATTTTCTTAATAGTTAAAGTTCTTTTAATAATTTCAGTAATTTATCTTGCAATTACACTAGTAACTTTAAGAAATGAATTAAAGGGAGAGTTACAACAGACAAAAGATGATTTACAAAAACAAATACTAGATAACAAAGCACAAACTCAAGAGCAAATAATAGAACTATCAGATAATTTAATTTCAACAAAATCAGACATTTCTTCACAGCTAGATGAAATAAAAGCAGAAGCAGGAAGTGATTTTTCAGGAATTATTGTAGGAGTTATTCCTGGAGTTGTAAGTGTTGGAACAGATGTAGCACAAGGTTCTGGTTTTATAATAACTTCAGATGGATATACTATAACAAATGCCCATGTTTTATCAGGAGGACATTATGTGCGAGTATTAACTTATGAAGCTGATTCTTGGGAATCAGCATCTTTAATTGGTTATGATACTGAAATGGATATTGCAATAATAAAAATATCTGGAAATGAATATAACTACCTAACATTTGATGATTCAAACAATTTAGTTATAGGAGAAAAAGTTATTGCTTTAGGAAATCCTTTAGGACTTAGTTTCTCAGTAACAGAAGGAATAATCAGCGGATTAAACAGGGAAGGCAGTAACAATATACCTGCATATATTCAGATAGATGCTCCGCTAAACAGAGGAAATTCTGGAGGCCCATTAATAAATAAAAAAGGAAAAGTAATTGGAATAAATAACTTCAAAATACAAGGCGGAGAAAATATAGGATTTGCCCTAGGAGCTAATTATGCTGCTGAAGCAATCAATAAAAT
>JBBSZB010000043.1:0-4959 GCA_038044965.1 Nanobdellota archaeon | reverse complement strand
AAAAATGATATTTGAAAATAAAAACCACCAGCGGGTTTTTAATCCTGCAACCATTCAAATATCTGATTTAAAAAAAGGTGAAAAATGATATTTGAAAAGGGTGCTAAGGTTTATTCTTATGAAGTAAGAAGAGAAGGCGGGGAAAATGTTGCATATGTAAATTATCTTGGGGCTGGTGAAATACCTAATATGACTTCTTCTCCTGTAGTTATGGATAGAGCTGTAGATTTGTTAATAGAGTCTCCTAATGTTTCTAGAATTGTTTTAGTTCAGCAAAGAAATTATAATTATTCTTCAGATAAAGTTATGGCTTTGGCTGAAATTGCAAATCTTTATGTTTTTCTATTAAAACAGGAAAGGGTTTTGTCTTTGGATAAATTATCTTCTCGACCTGATATTGCTGCAAGAAAATATGAGTTTATGCAGTATTTTATCAGTTTATTAAAACAAGATCCTTTGCAAGCTTATGGTAAAATTAAAGCTGCTTTATTTGAAGAAAAGTCTAAGCCTGAAAATGAGCATGACTTAATTTATCAGAGAGTTTTAATAAAAATTATTGGGCTTTTAGAAAATACAAAAATAGTCCGAGATTTAGCTTCAGAGTATAGTATAGGCAGCAGAGAGATTTATTCTAGGTTATTTCTTCCAGATATTGTACCAAATTTTGCATTTGCAAGACTTGTTGCCCATATACCTAGTGATGCAGCTATAGTTGACCAGTATGAAATAGGAGAGGATTTAGATAAAAGTACTGTGACTATTTTAAAAAAACCTGATGAATTAAAATATTTTTATCATTTAATGCCTCCAGAGTATTTTTTAAATGAGGATTTTCAAATATTATTAAATTTGGCAAGAAATGTTTTAATTGAACATCAGCCAAAAGCAGAGGAATTTATAGATCCTCAAAGAACAAGACAGGTTTTTTTTAATGTTGCAAGAGATTTATTAACTGAGCTTTCAGAGACAAAAAGAATAAAAGTTTCTTATCAGGATTTGAATAAATTAGCCAGAATTTTGGTAAGGCATACAATTGGCTTTGGTTTAATGGAAGTTTTATTGCAGGATAAAGAGATACAAGATGTTGTTCTTAATGCTCCTGTTAGCCAGAATACTGTTTTTTTAAGACATAGCAAGTATGATGAGTGTTTTACAAATATTGTTTTAAGTCCAGAAGATGGAGAGTCTTGGGCTGCTAAATTCCGTATGATAAGTGGCAGGCCTTTAGATGAAGCAAATCCTATTTTAGATACTGATTTATCTTTGGAAAATATAAGGGCGAGAGTTGCTGTTGTTCAGAGACCTTTATCACCTAATGGTTTATCATATGCTATTAGAAGACATAGAGATTATCCTTGGACACTTCCATTATTTATTAAAAATAAAATGTTAAATTCTTTTTCTGCAGGGTTGATGAGTTTTTTAATTGACGGTTCAAGAACACTTCTAGTTGCTGGTACTAGAAGCAGTGGAAAAACTTCCTTACTCGGAAGTTTGATGTTGGAAATTAAACCATTGTATAGAATTATTTTAATTGAAGATACTTTAGAATTGCCAGCTGATTATTTTAGAAAAATAGGTTATGATATTTTAAGCATGAAGGTTCGTTCTTCTTTATTAGAAAAAAGCAATGAAGTATCTGCAGAAGATGGTATAAGAACTAGTTTAAGACTTGGAGATAGTAGTTTAATCGTTGGTGAAATCAGAAGTACTGAGGCTAAGGCATTATATGAAGCAATGAGAGTTGGTGCTTTGGCAAATGTTGTTGCAGGAACTGTTCATGGAGCAAGTCCTTATGCTGTATTTGACAGAATTGTAAATGATTTGCAAGTTCCTGTAACTAGTTTTAAGGCAACAGATGTTGTTATTGTTGCAAATCCCGTTAAAACTCCTGATGGTTTACATAGTAATAGAAGAGTTGTGCAATTAACTGAAGTGAGAAAACACTGGACTAAAGATCCTTTAGAGGAAAAAGGTTTTGTTGATTTGTTAAAATATAATGTTGAAAAAGATGAGTTAGAGCCAAGTGATGATTTAATTAACGGAAATTCTGAAATAATTAAAGATGTTGCTTCAGGAGTTAAAGGCTGGGCAGGTGATTGGGATGCTGTTTATGACAATATTTTATTAAGAGGAAAGATAAAAGAAGAGATTGTTAAGCTTGCTGAAAAGCATAAACGAGAAGAGCTACTTGAGGCAAAATTTGTCACTTTGTCTAATTCTTATTTCCATAAAATTTGTGATGAGGTAACTCAAGAAGTTGGTGTTCCTGAAGGTGAAAAGGTTTTTCCAAAATGGGTTAAGAAAATGGATGAAGAAATAAAAAAGTTTACAGGATGAAATCTTTTATGTTAATGTAATTTATTTTTAAAACATACCATACTTTCCCTTATTTATTATTGATTTATATTAAATTAGTTAATATTACATTATGATTATAATATCTTTAAGAGTGCATGAAATTAGAGAATTTTATGTCTGATATTGGACTTAATACTAAGGTTAGGTTTATTAATTATGTTTTCTTCTTTTTTATGAGGTGGTAATTAATTCATAACAAAACAACTTCTTTTAAGCCATTAAAATCATTATCTTGGGTGAAAAGTTTAGCGTTATTTAATATGGCACTTGAATAAATTAAAGAATCAATTGCAGGAAGATTTTTTTCAGCTGAAATTTCAGCTGCTTTTTCAGATATTTCTTCATTTATAGGAATAATTAAACTTCTTTTTTTAATAAATTCAATTGCTCTGGTTATCTTATTTTTTTCATATTTTTCTTTTATTAGTTTTCTTTTTATTTCAAAAATTGATAAAATAGACAATAAAATAACCTCTTTTGACTCAATTATATTTGAGTACTTTCTATTATGGAAGTATTCTAACCAGATAGAAGAATCAAGAAATTTATATTCTGTCATGTTTATCTCTTAAGCCCCTCATTATATTTTTTCTTGATTTTTTTCCTAAAAAACCAGCTAAAGATTCTTTTTGAGATTCATTAATAACCATTTTTGTGATAGCTTCATCATAGGAAGATGCTTCTAGATCTTTCTTTATTTTTTTCAATAATTCTAATGTTGAATCATTTATTTGTATTGTTGTTGGCATATAATTATATAGTTATATACTATATAAGTATTTCGGTTGTTTATTATGATTTTATTCTATTATGTAAATTAAATTTTATATTTTAATATAATTTATCTTTAAAATCTTTGATTTTTGATGTTTAAAACATACCATACTTTCCCTTATTTATTATTGATTTATCTTTATGTTAATTAATCTTATATTGTATTTATTACATTTCCGAGGATATATGAAATTGTTAAGTTTGATATTGGACTTAACATATTAATTAGTTTTATTAAATAAACCTTTTAAAAAGGTTTCCAAACCATAACTTTATTAACAATTTTTCTTTATTTTATTTATAAAAGAGTGTGTTTAATATGGGAAAGGTAGATGATCTTTTGAAAAAGTATTCTTGGAAGCTGTCAAAAGAGATTGACACTAATTATGTTTCTGGAGATATAAGTAAAGAGTATTTAACATTTAAGGAAGAAATGATGCCTCAGCTTTCTAAATATGAAAAACTTGCAAAGGCATTTGGATCTTTTATGAGAGTTAGACTTTCTGAGAAAGATGCTAAAAAAATACAAGCTAAATTAGATATGGCACATCTTGATATCACTCCTAGCCAGGTTGCTGTTTTTTCATTTTTCTCAATGGTTTCTGTTTTTTTTACTGGGTTATTGATTTTCTTATTAGCTTATTTTATACAAGGGGTAGGGTTTGAATTCTCTAAATGGCTGTTATTTTTATTTTTAGTTTTAATAGCTAGTTTTTTCATTTTTTATTATTCTTATACAAGTCCTTCTAGACTTGCAAATAATTTCAGATTAAAAGCTAGCAGCCAAATGGTTCCTTGTGTTCTTTATGTTGTTGTTTACATGAAACATACATCTAATTTGGAAAGGGCAGTTGCTTTTGCTTCACAACATCTTCAAGCACCTTTAGCTTTGGACTTAAAAAAGATATTTTGGGATGTTGAAACTGGGAAGTATAGCACTATAAAAGAGAGTTTGGATAATTATCTTAAAACATGGGAAAAAGATGCTATAGAGTTTGTAGAAGCTTTTCATTTAATTGAGTCAAGTTTATATGAGCCTTCAAATACTAGGAGAATTCAAACTCTTGAAAAGTCTTTGCAAGTTATTTTAGACGGAGTTTATGAGAAAATGCTTTCTTATTCTAGAGAGGTTAGAAGTCCTTTGACAAATGTTTATATGTTAGGAGTTGTACTTCCTACATTAGGATTAGCATTGTTGCCTTTGGCTTCTGCTCTTCTTGGAGGTTTGGTAAGATGGTATCATGTTTTTATTTTGTTTAATGTTATTGTTCCATTTCTTGTATTTTATATGACAAGCAATATTATGCTGAAGCGTCCTGGAGGTTATGGAGAAAATGATCTTCTTGAATTGAATCCAAAATATCCTAAATATATTTCTAGAAAACCTTATGTAATTGCAGCTGTTATTTGTTTACCTTTTTTTCTTTTAAGTTTAGTTCCGTTTTTGTTTCAGTGGCCTTTTTTTCTTGAAACTTTTAATTTAAGTCCTGATATTAATCTTGGGGTTTTTGGAATAGAGCTTTTACAAGATATCAGGCTTTTTGATTTTAAAGATGCTGCAACAGGAACAGCTGTTGCTAGTATAGCTGATTTAAAATCAGGAGTTGTTGGCCCTTTTGGTATTGGAGCTTTATTAGTTGGATTGTTTTTACCTTTGTCTGTGGCAATGTTTTTTGCAATAGCTTTTAGGATGAAAACTAAAGAGCTGATAAAAGACAGAAACAATACAAAAGAACTTGAGATGGAGTTTACTAATTCTTTGTTTCAGTTAGGAAATAGATTAGGAGATGGTATTCCTGCTGAAATTGCTTTTGCAAGAGTTGC
>JBBSZB010000042.1:0-1629 GCA_038044965.1 Nanobdellota archaeon | reverse complement strand
TACTAACAAATAAAGAGCTTTTGGCTGGAATTTCAACAGATCCATTATACCAGTCGATGATTTCTAAATGTATTTCAATGAGGAGAATAATATATAATATAAATAATAAAGCATATAGAATAAACTATAAATTATTAGACTTGCAATTATTAAAAAGCAAAATAGTTTTAGATTCTTTTGATTATCTAAATGGGGTGGAAATATACTATTACCTTCAGAATTTAATGTCCATTTATCTTTTCCTTAAAAATAATAAAAGAATAACTAAATCCGAAGTTGAAAATAAAATTAAAAATTTATTTGGTGATAAAGATAAAATAAAAAGCAAAATAATAGATAAAAAGGAATTCTTAAGAGAGTATAAGTTAATTTATCATGAACTATTTTCTATAGTGATGAATAATATCAGAAAAGAAAATGGTTCAAAATAGAAATAAATTAATTGGGTTATTAATTGGGAATATCTCAAATGTAATAGCTCATGAAATATTAGAAAAAGCAATTTCATTTGAACCGGAGATTTCTATAAAATATGAGAAAGAAATAAGAAACAGTTTTGAGATAGCTAAAATATATAGAAGCAAAATAAATCCTATAAATAAATCATTGCCTGAAAAGGATGTACAAGATATAAAGAGCAGAATAAAAAGAATTGTCATTAATGAGCTTAAATTAAGAATTTCTAAGGGATATAAGGGTATAAACCTTGATTCAGTAGATACTACAATTGATAAAAAATTGAGAGAATTAAGATTATAAATTAAATTTCTAGGAAATTAATTAATTAATTTAGAGTCAGAAAATAATCCAGAAGAATATGGAGAACATTATCATAAAAGAATTAATGTTGAATCAACAAATTCATGGTTTAGGATTTACATATGGCTAAGTTAATAGTAAGGTTTATAAATTAGGTATAATGTATAATTATACATGAAAGTTCAAACTGTTTTAAGGAAATGGGGAAATTCAATAGGAGTAGTTATTCCTAAAAAGGTTATTGAAAAAGAAAGATTAAGGGAAGGAGAAGAAGTATTTGTTATAATTGAGAGTAAGAATGATTTGAAAGAAGTATTTGGATCTTTGAAAGATTGGAAAATTGACAGCCAAAAATTGAAAGATGAATTGAGGAAAGGATGGAAATAGGTTATTTTGCTGATACTTACGCACTAATTGAAATAATTAAAGGAAATAAGAATTATCAGAGATTTCTTAATAAATCTTTATTTACAAGTATTTTTAATTTATATGAATTATATTATAGTTTATTACGCGATTATAATGAAATTCAAGCTAAGCAATTCTTTTTTTATTTTAAAAAAAATCTGATTAAATACAGTGATAATTCAATTTTTTCAGCTTCAAAATTTAAGCTTGATAAACATAAAAGAGGTATTTCTTATACAGATGCTTTAGGTTATTCCATAGCTTCTGAAAATAACCTTAAATTCCTTACAGGAGATAAGGAATTTAAGGGCTTAAACAATGTTGAATTTGTTAAATAAATTGCCTTAATTAAAGTTTAATTTTTTAGCGTTTTATCATAATATTTATATACTATTTTTCCGATGTTTGCTTATAAAAAAGAGATATGTTTAAATGAGGATTGGAAAGGTATTATTTAGCTTG
>JBBSZB010000041.1:0-24673 GCA_038044965.1 Nanobdellota archaeon | reverse complement strand
AGATTTTATAAATAGTTTATTTATAAGTTTTTAATGTCAAAAACAATAGAAAGACCAACAATTGCTTGGATTGATGGAATGCAAATCCCAACAGGAACACATTATTATAAACAGGCTGTCCAAGAGGTTGGATTTAATATAAAATTATTTGGAGATGTTTCATCAGCTCTTGAAAAATTACAATTACAAGAATATCCATTCATATTTACTGAAATTGAACTTGATCCTGGAAGAACAAACAATCCGGATATTAAAAGAGTAATTGCTCAGTTTGATGGAGAGGAACCATCAAAATTACTTTTACCAATGATTGAATATATAAGACAGACTACTGGTCCAAATCAAGCAAGCCATATATTTGTTGGAGGAGTTTATCATCCAAATTTTGACGCTCTTTTTTTAGATATAAGTAAAAGAGTTAAATCTGCAGGAGCAACTGATTACATCTGTTTTATGGATGTCTCAGCATTTGGATTTAGAGATTACATTAAAGATCTTGCTTTTAAAAAAGTCTAAGTAAATCTTTCCAAAAATTATATAACTACTGCTTCAAAATTATCTGTTCCTTTACCTTGTCTATCTCTTTTTTTATGTAAGGATTAATATACTTATTATTTTCATCAAGTATAGAATGAATATTTTTACAATGCCGTATTATATATGATATTTTACTCTGAGGCATTTTTGTTTTTGACAAAAATCTATAACCCTTAGGAGTTATTCCATCATCTGTAGGTTTATCAAATAATAATCTTGCTAGTTTTTCATTAGATAAAATTTCATCCAAAGGCGAGTTAGACATTGCAGAGCCTATTTTTACAGATTTAGTATAATCTTTCAAAATTAATTGTTTGTCTCTTTCAACCCCCTTTGTTAATTCTCTTAAACGCAGACTTATTATAGCACCTTCAATACCTAATTCAATAATATCTCTTTCTATTTGGGAAGAAATTCTGGTAATTATTTCAGCTCTCTGCAAAACAGAAGCTATGTCTGAAACAACTGTTAAGCCATTAATTTCTAAAAAATTTAATCTTGCAATTAAACTATCAAAATTTTCTCTTTCCTTGTCTAAAATCTGCAAAGTTTCTGTTGCCCTTGTCATTATTTCCTCTGTTCTTCTTAAAGGATATCTTCTGTTTTTATAATAAAGAGTAATCATTTTTTTTCTTTCTGAAATTGCTATAACTAAAGCCCCAGTTTGTTTTGCAGTTCTTTCTCCAGCTTTATGTCTTGTTCCAGTTTCATTAGAAGGTATTTTTGGATCAGGAATAAGCAAAACATTAGCATAAATAATTTTTTTCATGTCTTTTGAAAGAATTATTGCGCCATCCATTTTTGATAATTCAAAAAGTCTTTGAGGCGTGAATCTTATGTTAACTTTAAATCCACCTTCCATTATTTCTCCAACTTTATCATTCATAACAACAATCAAACTACCAAGCTCAGAATTAACAATATAATCTATAGCTCTTCTAAGTGGAGTTCCAGGAGCTATATTATTTAAAGCTTCTGTTAAATCAGAATTATTAATTGGGGAATTTTTTTCCATATATAAAAAAATCTGCGATTATATATAAGTCTTTTGCTATGTAAAATATCTGAAGTTTATAATAGAATAAGAAAATTAAAGAAAATTAAAGAAAATATAGTATTTAAGATAAAAAATGGATAAGTGAAATGTAATGTTAATTAATCTGTAAATCAATGATTAATAAGGAAAAGTATTGTTTGTTTAAGTCTTAGTTTTATATGTCAGGATTTTCAATCCTGAAGCTTTAGAGTATGGTTCTTGAAATTACATATCTACCATTGGATATTTAATCTCATTTTTGGTTAATGTATTAACAAGATATTTAAACTAAAAACTATTAATTTGTTTAATGTTAAAAATTCATACTCTGGGAGGTTATAATGAAGTTGGCAAAAATATGACTGCAGTAGATACTGGAGATGATATTATAGTTTTTGATTGTGGTTTATATCTGCCGGCAGTAATTGATTTGCAGGAAACTGAAAAAAGACCAACGCCAAAATTATTGGCAAGTGCAGGAGCTTTGCCAGATGATTCATTTTTATGGAAAAATAAAGATAGAGTTAGGGCTTTTTTAATAACTCATGCTCATCTAGACCATGTAGGGGCAGTTCATTACATTGCTTCTAAATATCCAAAAGCAGATATTGTAGCTACACCTTTTACAATTGAATTATTAAAAACTTTAATTCAGGATGCAAATATGTATCTGAAAAATAAACTTGTAAGCATAAAAGTTGACTCACATTATATGGTTAAAGGCAAAAATACAGAGTATAAAGTTGACTTTGTCAATATAACCCATTCAACTATACAGTCAACTGTAATTGCTCTTCATACAAAAGAAGGAGTTGTTGTTTATGCTAATGATTATAAATTAGACAATAATCCAGTAATAGGTTTGCCTCCAAATTATCAAAAATTAAAAGAACTATCTAAAGAAGGTGTAAAAGCACTGATAGTAGATTCTTTGTATTCTAGTGATGAAAGAAAAACACATAGCGAGAAAATTGCAAGAGCAATGATTGAAGAAGTTTTGCTTACAGTAGACCATGGGAAAAATGGAATTGTAATAAGTACTTTTTCATCACATATTGCCAGACTGAAAAGCATTGTTGAATTCAGTAAAAAACTTAATAGAAAAGTAGTTTTTGTAGGCAGAAGTTTGGCAAAATATGTAAGAGCTGCTGAAAAAGCAGGACAATATCCTTTTGATAAGGATATTAAAGTGTTAGGTTATCCAAATCAAGTTAAATCTGTTTTAAAACAAATTGATAAAAACAGGCACGAATATGTTTTAGTCTGTACAGGCCATCAAGCAGAACCAGGAAGTATTCTTGATAGACTTGTTGCAGGTAACAAGCTACCTTTTTCATTTAGGCCTCATGATAGCGTGATATTTTCTTCAAAAGTTATTCCTGTTCCAGTTAATCAGGCAAACAGGGCTGCAATGGATAAAAAACTAAGAATGAAAGATGTAAGGATATTTGATAATGTTCATGTTTCTGTTCTCCCAGATACAGAAGTAGTTTTTAATGGGAATAATGGTATGAAAATTAATGAGATAGGAAAAATTAGCGAAAATGAACAAAAAGAAATAAAAGTTCCATCATTTGATCCTGAAGATTTGAAGATAAAATGGTATGATGCTAGTATAGTAAAACATCCATATAATGGGAAAATATTTAATATTAAAACAAAATCAGGAAGAAGCGTCTCAATAACATCAGGACACAGTTTGTTTAAGCTTGAAAAGAATAATATTGTTTCAGAAAAAGGAGATTTCTTAAAAGTGGGGGATTATTTAGCTATTCCTAAAAAATTCTCTTGGTATAAAGAAATTAACAAAATTGATATTTTGAATTATTTAAATATTAAAGATAAAAGTTATAAGATAAATGATAATATTTTATATTATAATAAAAAACCAATATCAAATACAAATATCAAATTAAATAAAGAATTCGCAAGGCTTTTAGGGTATTACCTTGCTGAAGGTTCTGCTCCAAGACATATCTCTCTTGTAATAAACAAAAATGAGACTGAATTATTAGATGATATAAAGAATTCAATAAAAGAATGCTTACCATATTCTACAGTTAATGTAACAGATAAGGGAACATCCTATGAAATAACTTTTGGAGCACGAATTTTAAAATCATTATTTAAAGAATGGTTTGGAGAAAATGCAAGAACTAAAAAAATACCAAAATTCGTTTTTTCTTCAAGTAACGAATTTAAACTTAACTTTTTAGGAGCTTATATTAATGGTGATGGATGTATTGATAAGGGAACAGATCACTTTAGGATAAGGATAAAAACAGCCTCTAAAAAGTTAGCTTCTGATTTGTTATATTTATTTTCTCAAGTGGGGATTTGTGCTAAATTTGATCATATAGATGTTGGCAGAAAAAGATTTATAGCAGGAAATAAAAAAGAAACTGGAGAAACATATTCTTATGTTATAAGAATTCAAGGAATTGGTTATTTAGCTATTTTAAAAGATTATTTATCAAACAAATTTAAATTTCAAATTGATGAAAAAATAAAAAATACAAGATTTTCACAGCAATTGCCTCCAGAATCTCTGCCAATTGAAATGATAAACTTTGAAGATATAATTCCTAGGAAAGAGACTTATTTATATGACATAGTAAACTATAGAACAAACTCAAAAACTAAGAAGAAACACATAAGTCAAAATCTTTTAACTAATCAATCAAGTTCAATTAGTGGTTTTACAGAAAAAATAGTAACTGGAGATTTATTATTTGATCCTATTAAAGAAATAAAAATTTCAGAATATAATGGAGAAGTTTATGACTTTTCAGTTCCCCATGCAGAAAATTTTATTGGTGGATTTGGAGGAATAATGCTCCATAATTCAGGTCATGGAGGAAGGGAAGATTTAAGAGATTTGATTGCTTTATTAAATCCACAACATGTAATACCTAGTCATGGAGGTTTGGACAAAACAACTCCTGCAATGGAGCTGGCAAAAGAGCTCGGATATAAATATGATAAAACAGCACATTTATGTCAGGATGGAACTATTGTTTATATTAATTAAAAAATAAAATTGATAAAAAAGAAGATAAAAACAGTAAAATATAAATCAATTAAGTAGATTAAATAAGGTAGAGTTATTGTTATATTAAAGATTTGGTTAAAAAAGAGGAAATGATAAAAGGAGGATACGGTAATATGGGGGGAGAGTTCATAAAGAGAACCGTAGGTTCTTTTTATAATGGTTAGAGCAGATATACTAGTCTCAATAAAAAATGCAATAGAAAGAGGGTATTCTATTGAACAAGCCAGGCAGTCTTTAATTAATTCTGGATATTCTGTTAAAGAAGTTGACGAATCTATTAATTATCTGACTTCTGGTATTGGTAACATAGAAATTCCCAATCAGGCAAATTATTTTCCAGAACAACCAGTTCAAGATCAAAACATAAAACAAACTCAAATACAAACTAAAAATCCAGCACAAACACAAACTCAAACCCAAATTCCGCAGGCAAATTATGGGTATGATAACATGCAACAAATTCAAGAGCAGTTTAAAATACCAAAACAAAAAAAACATTTTCCATGGAAAATTATTATTTTAGTGTCTTTGTTATTAATCTTAATCCTTGTTTTTTTCGGAATGTTAATATTTCAGGATACTATAACTAGCACATTGCAAAAGTTATTAGTCGGATAAATAACATAAAATGTTCATTTATTTCTATCAACCAGCAGAAGATTCCTATTTTCTTTCTGATTATGTTAAAAATTATATTGAAAAATTGAATAATTCTGAAAAAGAAAATATAAAATCTCTTGACATGGGAACAGGTTCTGGAATTCAAAGCAAAAACCTTATTTCTTTAGGAATAAAAAAAGGAAATATTACAGCAACTGATATTAATTTTGATGCTTTAAAACAAGCAAAAAAATTAAAAATCAAGGCAATAAAAAGTGATTTGTTTGAAAAATTAAATAAAAAAGAGAAATTTGATTTAATTATATTTAATCCACCATACCTTCCAGAAAATAAATTTGACAAAGAAAAAGACACAACTGGAGGAAAAAAAGGAGATGAAACAATAATAAGATTTATTAAAAGTTTAAAATCACATTTAAAAGAAAAAGGAATTTGTTTTTTATTAACCTCAAGTTTAACCCCAAATACCTGGAAAAAAGAAACAAAAAAACAAAAACTAAAGATAAGAAAAGTGGGAGAAAAAAGCCTTTTCATGGAAAAGTTTTATGTCTGGGAAATAACAATATAAAATAGTACAGCAATTTTTATATATCTTTAATACAATAATAATTTATGTTAAACAGAAATAATCCTTCCCAAATTGAAAAAATAGAATTTCAAGAAAAGTGTACCTCTTGTGCTAATAATATTAAGAGTTATATGAGTTTAGCAGCAATTTTAACAGGGGGCTTAATAGGACTAATGTCTGTACCAATTTATTTAGCAGCTTCTACAGTCTTTTTACCAGTAGCTTACTTAAACAATTATTTTAGTAATACAGTTAATACTAAAAAATAATAGGCAACTGATTAAAAAAACAGTGCAATAATCTTTATAAAATTACAATACAAGGTGAGGATATGAAATTCGCCCATATGGGGGATTGTCATCTTGGAGGTTGGAGATTTCCAGAGTTGCAAGAATTAAATTTTCAGAGTTTTTCAAAAGCAATTGATATTGCCATTAAAGAAGAGGTCGACATGATCCTTATAACAGGGGATTTGTTTGATTCTGCCTACCCTTCAATTGATATCCTTAAAAGAACATTTGCAGAATTTAGGAAAATAAAAGAGGCAAGAATACCTTGTTTTATAATAGCTGGAAGTCATGACTATAGTGTCTCAGGAAAAACCTTTTTAGAAGTTTTAGAACATGCTGGCTTTTGCAAAAATACCTTTATTTCAAGTGAAAGAGAAGATAACATATATTTAGAACCTGTAACATTTAAAGAATATGCTCTTTATGGCTATCCTGGAATGAAGTCAGGGTTAGAAGTGCCTAAATTGAAGAAAGTTTTTCTGCAAGATGCTCCAGGATTTTTTAAAATATTTATGTTGCATACAACTTTAACAGAAGCAATAGGAAGTTTGCCAATAGATTCAATTTCAATAGATGAATTGCCAAAAGCAGATTATTATGCACTGGGCCATTTACATGTGGATTTTGCAAAACCAAATATTGCCTATTCTGGGCCAATTTACCCAAATAATTTTGAAGAGTTAGAAGAGCTTAAACACGGGCAGTTTTATTTAGTTGAATATAACCCAAACACAAGATCAATAAATAAAACAAAAATACCTCTTAAAATAAAAGATATTATTATTTTAAAAATAGAATTAGATAATTCTTTAACTTCTACTGAAAAAATAATGTCTGAATTAGATAAAAATGATATAGAAGATAAAATTGTTCTTTTAAGACTTTCAGGATCATTTAAATCTGGAAAAGTATCGGATATAAGATTTCACGAAATAGAAAATTTTTCTAAAGATAAAAAGGTTTATTGTCTTATAAAAAATACTTCTAAATTGAAAATAGAAGAATCAAGCATTTCTTTGGAAATTAAAGATATGCATGAAGTTGAAGATAACATAATAAAAGAGCATTTTAATTCAAATACTAAATTTGGCGATAAAATTTCATCTTTACTCAGGGCTTTGTCTATAGAAAAACAAGAAGATGAAAAAAATCAAACTTTTGAAGATAGATTAATGAGTGAATTAAAATCAATACTAAATTTTTAGATTAAAATTTAATGATACGTTAAGTAAAATAAAGAAAAAAGAAAATATCAAAAATAAAAAAGAATGTAAAATAAAATTAATCAAATAAAATGAAAACAAACAGATTAAAATATTAAAAACAAAAAAAAGGCAAGATGGTTAATCAATTTAAATAAAAATATTGAAAATTAGGAAAGGAATGAGATGTTAACTTAAGAAAGTAAATTAAAACAAAAAAAGGCAAAATGAAACTGATGAAAACATATTATTATCTTAAATTAAAAATGAAAAGAAAAATCACATTACTCAAACCATTAATAGATGATATTTAAGTTGTAAAATTAGGTAAAGTTATAGTATATTTAAATAAAAAATAAAACTGATAAAATGATCTTAAAAAGAATAAAAATTGAAAATATAAGAAGTTATGAAAGTTTTGAGGCATTATTTCATAAAGGTTCAACAATGTTAGCAGGAGATATTGGTTCAGGTAAAACCTCTATTTTGTTAGCAATTGAATTTGCCCTCTTCGGTTTACAACCAGGGCAAAAAGGAGCTTCTTTGCTTAGAAATGGGAAAGATGATGGTTTTGTGGAATTGGAATTTGAAGTAGATGATAAAAATGTTATTATTAACAGATCTTTAAAAAGAAAAAAAACAATTTCTCAAGACTCTGCAAATATAACCATTAACGGAAAAAATGAAGAAAAAGCTGTAACTGAAATAAAAAATATTGTTTTAAATTTGTTAAACTACCCTTTGGAATTTTCCAAAAAAACAAATATACTTTACAAATTCACAGTTTATACTCCTCAAGAACAGATGAAAGAGATAATTTTAGAAGACCCTGAAATAAGACTAAACACTTTAAGGCATGTTTTCGGAGTTGACAAGTATAAAAGAATTAAAGAAAACTCTTCAATTTTATCTTTTAAGTTAAGAGAAAACATAAGATTAAAACAAGGGCAAATAGGCGATTTGGACACATTTAAGGCAAAATTAAATGAAAAAGTAAATTCCCTTAGAGAAGTTGAAAATAAAATACCCGTAATTGGAGATGAACTAAATAATATAAAAACAAAAAAAGAGAAAAAAGAAACTGAAATAAATGAAATAGATGTTAAAATAGAGGAAAAAAAGAAATTTGAAAATGAAGTTGATAAGATAAATTTTTTATTAATAGCAAAAAGAGAGCAGTCAGTTAAATTAGAACAGGAAATTACTTCAATAAAAAATAGATTTGAGCAAGCATCAAAAGATTTCAATGAAAAAGAATTTGATGAAATATTAAATTTATTAAAAGAAAGAAAAGAATATTTGGAAATAATAAGAAAAGATCTAACTGATGCTCAGATAAAACTGAGTTCTTTTACTTCAAAAAAATCAGAACTTACAAGCTTAAAATCTCAGATACAAGCATTGACAAAATGTCCAACTTGCCTTCAAGATGTTGGTGCTGAGCACAAAAATTCTATTTTAGGGCAGGCAAATGCAGAATTGGAGAATATTCTTGAACAAATTGGTTTATTAGATGAAAATAAAAATAAAAAACAAAATGAGCTTAAAAAAATAAATGATGAAGTTATTAATTATGAACAAGAGTCTAGAAGATTAGAAGCTTTGAAAATAAGGATAAAGACTTTGGAAGAAGACCATAAAAAATTAGGTAATTTGGAAAAGCAGAAAGTTTCTTGTGAAAATGATATAATTTTGCTTAATGAACAGATAACAAGAATGAAAGAAAATATTTTAGGATATAAAAAATATGATAACATACTTTTAGTTAAAGAAAAAGAACTTGATGAAATAAAATTAAATGAGAGAAGTTTAGAGATAAAAAAAGCAGAGCTGACAAAGGAAATAGAATTTGAAAAAAAAGCAATAAATGATTTAGAAAACAACATTTCTGAAAAAGAAAAAATAAAAGATGAGCTTATTTACATCAGCGAATTGGAAAACTGGGTTTCAAAAGATTTCTTAGATGTTATAGGATTTATTGAAAAAAATGTTCTTATAAAATTAAAAGATGAATTTTCCAAGCTGTTTAATGAATGGTTTGGCATTTTAGTGCCAGAAGTGTTTACAGTAAGACTAGATGATTCATTTACACCAATAATTGAACAGCAAGATTATGAATTAGATTATAATTTTCTTTCAGGTGGTGAAAGAACAGCTATAGCTTTAGCTTACAGGCTTGCTTTAAACCAGACAATTAATTCACTAATGTCTGAGATAAAAACAAAAGGCCTTGTAATTTTAGACGAACCAACTGAAGGTTTTTCACAACAGCAATTAGATAAAATGAGGGATGTATTAAGTCAGTTAAATGTAGAACAGCTGATAATTGTAAGTCATGATCAAAAAATAGAAGGTTTTGTTGAAAATATTATCCGCTTAAAGAAAGAACAAGGAATTACGAGAATTATTTAAACGAATTACTTAAAAGTGGTAACAAAATAGAAAGATTTAAAAAGTATGAAATATGACGGTGAGTATGGATACAGTTTATGCACTAGATGGCAGGGAAATATTAAGTAGATTTAAGGATTTAACTTATAATTCTAAGATTAGAGTTCAGAAAAGCATTGCAGAGTATATTGTCCGTGAACATAAACCTAAATTCCAATCAGAACTTACTGAAATGCGTGTAGCTCCTTTGCTAGATACTTTTGAAGTATGGGGTTGGGATGTAGGAATCACTTTTAACACAATAAGAGATGTCAAAAGAGGTTATGCTGTTGTTAATGGTGGAACTGAACCAGTAAGAATGAAATATCGTTCTAAATGGGAGGAAGCAAGAAAAAGAGGAAGAAATTTTTGGGAAATGCTTAGAAGAAAAGACATAAGTGATATGGGGGATATTTTAGTTGAATGTAGACCTGAAGGGATATTAGTTAGAAAAAATTACAAGGAATTAATTGAATTATGTGAAGAAGTAACAGAACTAACTGGCCAAGAACTAAAATTAAGATTCTAAATTATTTTTAGCTTTTATCAGATTTAACCTCATTAAAGAAAGAACAAGGAATTACAAGAATTATTTAAACAGCAGCACGATATCTTAAGTCATCCCACCTATTTGGACTAAATGATCTTGGTCCAGGAATTAATCTTCCTTTTCCCTTTATCAAATAATCAACCATTTCATCAAAAGTCTTAAGCTTAAGATAAGTTCTGCCAGATGATTTTGTTTCTTCAATTAATTCCAACGGAGAAGGTATATAATCAAAATCAAAATCAAGTTGCTCCTCTATTTTTTCACCTAAATTTCTCATAATTTATAAAAGAATATTTATTATATAAATTTATGTTTAGTATAGTTTAAAGTAATTTTCATATTGAAAGTCTCTTTAAGGACAATAAAGTTTTCAGCCGAAAACTTTATAAATAACCCATATTTCAGTATTTTAGAAGTTCTTATACAATTAAGAGGATTAACCTTTATGGAAGAAGATATTAAAAAATTAGTTTTAAAATCAGGAACTAGCATTGTAGGCATTGTCTGCAAAGATGGTGTTATAATTGCTGGGGATAGAAGAGCTACAGCTGGAAATATTGTGGTAACTAAAAAAGCATTTAAAGTTATACAAATTAATGATTATCTTGTAACAGCAGGAACAGGAATGGCTGCAGATATTGATTTAAGCCAAAGAGTTATAGCAGCTGAATTAAAATTAAAAGAACTAAGAACAAGAAGAAGGCCAACTATTAAAGAATCTGCCTATTTAATAGGAATGATGTTATACAGGAATATTAGAACACCTTCAATGATTCCAAGTATTGTAGGACTTTTAGTTGGAGGTGTTAATGAAGATGGTTCAACAAAGTTGTATACTATAGAACCTGCCGGAACAGTTTCTTTAGTTGAAGATTTTGATGCGAATTTCGGAAGTGGAATGCCTTATATTCTGGGTTTGTTAGAAAGACAATACAAAAAAGGAATGAGTGTTAAAGATGGGATTGAACTTGCAAAAGAATGTATTAAAACAGCTATTGAAAGAGATACTGGTTCAGGAAATGGAATTGATGTTTTTACAATCACCAAAGATGGAGTGAAACACGTTGTTTCTGAAGAAATAGTTCCAAATTATACTCAAAAATAGATAACAAATAAACCTTTTGCGAAAAGGTTTCCAAAACGAACGAGAACCTTTTGAAAAGGTTCCCAAACCAAAACTTTAACAACAAACCTTTTAGAAAAAGGTTTCCAAAAACGAAAGATAAATCTTTGAAAAAGGTTTCCAAAACAAAAATAAAAAATAACACAAATGGGAGATATTCTGAAAAGTATTACAGATGACCTGCCTAAAGTCATAAAAGACGCAGGTTTTGAAGGTGCTAATATTGTTTTATATACTGATAATGCTGCGTTTTTCAAAGAATCTGAGTCTCAAATTAAAGAGCTTGTAAATAAATACAAGAAAAGGATTGAGCTAAGAGCTGACGAGTCTATTTTAGAAACTCAGGAAAAAACAGAAGAAACAATTAGGCAAATTATTCCAGAAGAAGCAGAGCTGACAAATATTATTTTTGACCAGCCAAGAAGCATTGTAATAATAGAAGCAAAAAAACCAGGAATGGTAATCGGCAAGCAAGGAAGTGTTTTACAAGAAATAAAAGATAAAACTTTTTGGTCGCCTCAAGTTCAGAGAAGTGCTTCAATAAAAAGTAAAATAACTGATAATATAAGAGAAGTTTTGTATGCAAATAACAGTTACAGAAGAAAATTCTTAAATGATGTAGGTAAAAAAATTTACAAAGACTGGAGTGCAGATAAAAAAGAAGGTTGGATAAGACTTACAATGTTAGGAAGTGGAAGACAAGTAGGAAGAAGCTGTATATTATTGCAAACACCAATATCAAAAATACTTTTAGATTGTGGAATTGATGTAGCATCACATGGAGCAGATAGATTTCCATATTTTGACATTCCAGAATTTGATATTTCAACAATAGATGCAGTTATTTTAAGTCATGCTCATCTAGACCATTGCCTTCCACCACATTTTAGAGTTTTAACAGAAGAAGGTTACAAAAAAATAGATGAAATTCAAGTAGGTGAAAAAATATTATCAATGAACTGGAAAACTGGGAAATATGAAATAGATAAATGTACAGAAAAAACCAGGACAACTGGGCATAAAAAAATATTAACAATAAAAACACCTTATTCTAAAATAGAATCTTCTCCAAACCATAGATTTTTTACTTTTGAAGATTTAAAATTAAAAGAATTAGAAGCTTCTCAACTAAAAAAAGGAATGCTTTTACCATCTAATTTATTTAATAAACCTGAATTAAAAGAAAAAATAATAGATTTAAACATAAATATAAATTATGATAAAAGAAGAAAAGATAATATTATACTTCCAAATAAGTTAACTACACAATTGGCTGAATTTTTAGGTTATTATATGGGTGATGGACACAAATCTTCAGAATTCTCCTTGAGATTGACAGACATGGATTTACAAATTTTAAACTATCATAAAAATCTAGTTAAAGAAATATTTAATTTTGAATCAAAAATAAGGCACCATTCGGATAAATCGAAGAATGCATCAATTTTAGAGTTAAACAATGTAAAAATAATAAGATTTTTAGAGCAAAACTTCCCAGAAGCTTTTAATAAAGCTAAAGATATATTTATCCCGGAAAAAATAATAAATTCTTCTTCAGATATCCAAAAAGCATTTTTAAGGGGTTTTGCAGATGCAGAAGGGTCTTTTGCAGATACTATAAAGATAACTAGCTATAGCAAACAGATGCTTGAAGATTTGCAATATTTACTTTCTTTGCAAAAAATACCTTCAATTATTTCACCAAAAAGTAATTCAGTTTATTTAAACAGCAAGTTTAGTATTATTAAATTTCATCAAAAAGTAAGCTTTTCTCATGAAGGTAAACAAAAGAAACTTTCATCTAAGATAAAAACATTTTCAAATACTAATTTTGATAAAGAAGATTTGATGCCTTTAACCTCAAAAGACTTAAGAAAAATACTTGAGAATGCAGGTCTTCTTGGCAGAATAAATAAAAGTCCAAATTTATCCCAGTTATTACCATTATGTTTATTAGACTTATTCAGAAGAAAAGAGGGATATGCTACTAGAAAAACTGCTGAAATTTTATTAAATTTTTTAATACAAAGAATTAATGAATTAAAATCTATTAAGTCAGAGTCGGAAATTTATGCTTTAAGAAGACTGTTAAGTATAACTAGGGTAGATGTAAGCAGTGCAACAGGGCTTAAAGTACATCAAATTCAAAAGATAGAAGAAAATAAACAGCTTTCTCAAGAATATATTCATGTTCTTTCTTCTTTTATTAAAGAAAGGCTTTCATCAGTAATTTTACAGACAGAGCAGAACATGCAGACTCTACAAAACTTATTGTCTTTAAATGTATTGTGGGAGAAAATATCAAATATAGATGAGAAAGATAATTCATATGAATATTTAGTAGATATTGAAGTTGAAAATAATCACAATTTTATTGCACATAACATAATAGTCCATAATTGTGGTTTATTGCCTTATTTATATAAAATGGGTTATAAAGGACCAGTATATATGACAACACCTACAAGAGATATAACTGCCCTTTTAGCTTTGGATTTTATTGGAGTTGCATACAAACAAGCAGCCACTCCTTTATTCAGTTCTCAGGATATTAAAGAAATGGTAAAACACTCAATTTGTTTAAATTTTAATGAAGTTACAGATGTCACACCAGACATAAGAATAACCTTCTATAATTCAGGACATGCTTTAGGAAGTGCAATGGTTCACATTAATATCGGAAATGGTTCACATAATTTATTATATGGAGCTGATATGAAATACATAAAAACTCGTTTACTAGATCCAGCAGTTACAAATTTCCCAAGAGTTGAAAGTTTAATTATGGAATCTACTTATGGGGGAAAAGCAGATATCTTACCTCCAAGAGCTGAATCAGAAAATACTTTATTAGAATATATTAAGAAAACAATTGAAAGAGAAGGTAAAGTTTTAATTCCAGAATTAGGTTTAGGAAGAGCACAAGAAACAATGTTAATTATTGATGATGCAATTCGTTCTGGTAAATTGCCTTCAATTCCTGTTTATGTTGATGGAATGATTTGGGATATTAATGCAATCCATACAGCTTATCCTGATTTTTTAAGTAATAGTGTTAGAAATTTAATTTTCCAGGATAAAAATCCGTTTGTTTCAGAAACTTTCAAACAAGTTGGTTCTGCTCAAGAAAGAAAACAAGTTATAGAAGGTGGACATTGTGTAGTACTCGCAACTTCTGGTATGTTAGTAGGAGGAGCTTCTGTAGAATATCTTAAACATTTTGCAGGTAATAAAAGAAACTCAATTGTATTTGTATGTTATCAAGGAGTTGGTTCTTTAGGTAGGCAAATTCAAGAAGGTCTTAAAGAATGGAATACAGAATCTGGAGAAACAATCCCAATAGAGTTAGAAGTACATAAAATAGATGGTTTTTCAGCTCATGCAGGTAGAACAGAGTTATTAAATTTTGTAAAAAATTGCAAGCCTAAACCAAAAAGAGTTATAATAAATCACGGTGAAGTTTCAAAATCACTAGATTTAGCAAGCAGTTTATACAAGATAGAAAGAGTAGAGACAAATGTTCCAAGAAATCTCGAGACAATTAGGCTGAAGTAATTATTTTAAGCTTTATACTCAAATTCATTAATTCCACTTTCAATATCATTTATTACTAACATATATAACTTACTTTGTTTTTCAGATAATTCTTTAAAAGTTAAATCTAAATATTCTCTATGTTGCAAAGAAGCTTTTACTAAGTATAAGTTTCCAATTGCTCCTTTAATCTTATGAATCTTTGCCCCATCTGACAATAAAGACAAATGATTATGTAATAATAAGATTTCACTACCAACTTTTCTACCTCTTAACCTTTCTTCTAACTCTTGTCTTTCCATTAAATATTATCATACATCTTATTTTTAAACCTTCTGAACATTTAAAAAATAATTCATCTCCCCAAATTTTCTGCTAAGGATTCACCTAATTTTTTAACAATTTTACCAAGCTTCCATTTTTTCAATGGATGTCTGATTGTAAAATACAAACTAGCTAAAACTAAATCTAGGCAGAATTGTTGCACTTCAATAGGATCATAACTTCTTTCTTCATCATCATAATCTATTTCTTCACTAAATTCATTAAAATCATTATAATGCCTTTGTAATTTTTTTGTTAAATTAAGACAGTATTTTTCTTTCATAGGATTAAACACAAAACCTTCACTTCTTAATTCTAATCCATTTGAATCCCCTTCTAAAATTAAATCTACTCCATCACATATAAATTTGTAGTTTCTGCTAAAATATCCCATGTTATCTTAGCTAATATCTAATTTAAAAATCTTTTCATCTTTCTGAACATTTAAAAACTAGTTTTCCCTTTATGTGATGTAAAAAGAGATTATATAAAATTAACAAATATAAAATAGAATAATAAAATCTAATGATTACAATAAATCAATATAAAATAAGGTAAAAACATAATATATTAAAAATAAACCTTTTACAAAAAGGTTTCCAAATGAACCTTTAGGAAAGGTTCCCAAAACGGAGAAAATAAAAAAGGGGTAATGTAAACAAATAAAATACATCAATTAAACAAATAATAAATTAGGGAAAGTTATAACATATTTAAATTTAAAATGAAAAATAAAATTATAAGGGAAGATAGTGCGGTAGGAAACCGTCCTCTTGAAAGGGAAGTTGATGCGTTAAGAAACCGCAGGTGTCTTACGCTATGAAACACACAGCTAAAATAACAACGATTCTTGTAGTAATGTTTGTAGTTACTCAACTAATTGGACTTGCTGTAATACAGGCTTATACTCCTCAGAAATTACAAGTAGAAATCAATGGAACTTTACAAAATGTAACTTATGATCCATTACCTTCATGGTTTCAGCAACCAGAAGTTAAAGAAAATATGGATTTTTGGAAAATACTTCCGAGCATTTTAATTGCATTTGTTATAGCAATAGGAGTTGTATTCTTATTATCAAAGTATAAACTTACAGGATTGCTAAGAGCATGGTTTTTTATTGTAATAGTTATGGTTCTTTGGCTGACAATTTATGCATTTGAAATTTTAGTTCCATGGCAGATTAATTACACAGTTGCTTTAATTATTCCAACACTAATTTCATTAGTTGTTGCTTATTTCAAAGTTTTCAAAAGAAATCTTCTTGTGCATAATATTTCAGAGTTATTTATCTATCCTGGGATTGCTGCTGTTTTTGTACCAATATTTAATATCTGGACTGTTATTATTTTGCTTTTAATTATTTCTATTTATGACATGTGGGCTGTCTGGCATTCTGGATTTATGCAGAAAATGGCACATTTCCAGATTAATGAACTGAAAGTATTTGGGGGATTTTTTGTTCCATATCTTAACAAAAAACAAAGAGCTGAAATGAAAAAACAAAAAGAATTAGCTAAAAATGCAAAACTGACAAAAAATCAAAAACAAAAAACAAAATCAATGAAAGTTAATTTAGCAATATTGGGAGGAGGAGATGTTGTTTTCCCAATAATAACTGCAGGAGTTGTTCTACGCTCTCTTGGTTTATTGCCTGCTTTAATTATAACAGCTTGCGCAACTCTTTCACTTTTAGCTCTTTTCCTTATGGCTAAAAAAGGAAAGTTTTATCCCGCAATGCCTTTCATAACAGCGGGTTTGTTAATAGGAATAGGATTAGCTTATTTGATTTAGAATCAATTTAATTATATACAACTAATAAACTATATATCATCTTGAAATACTATGGTAATTTTGTTTAATTAATCAATTCTTATCTAATTTTATTATACATTTTCTCCAAACCAAAATATTATTTTTATTATATCTCTTTAACTTTACAGAACATTTAATATAATTTTATATATTCTTGGAAATGTAATAAATATAATACAACACTAATTAATCTACGAATTAATAAATAATAAAACTAATAAATAAGGTAAAAGTATGGTATGTTTTAAAAATGTTTAAAGATAAATTAGGTTAAGATACAAAATTTAATTTACAGCTTATTTGATTTAATTATTTTGAAAATACTAATTAGAATAAAAATATTCTTCTGCTGTATAATACTCTCTTCTAAGCCATTTCATTGAATTTTCAGCAATTTGTCTATTAGATTTTTTTATATTTCTTTCAGTATACTTTCTTATATCTTCTTCAAGAAATGCTGCATTAGCAGCCATAATTACTAATAACCTTTGTTTGTTATCTAAAAGCAACTTTCCATCAAGAGAAGCAAGCTGACTTGCACTTCTGAATTCATCTAAACTCATTTCGCTTATGTCTTTTCCATAAACATATTTAATCACTTTGTTAAAACATTCTAGTATTTTTGTACTTGGTTTTAAAAAAGTTAAAGGAGCAAGATATGCATTTTTGACTTTTTCTGTTGTATTTGCCCATTTAACGTATTCTAATACTAAACCACTAAAAAAACCATCAGATTTGTTTTCCATTTTATTTTTTATAATTTAATAACTTTATTTATTAGAAACTTCTTTTTTATCTTCTGATTCTGCATAAAGGCTAAATCTTAAATGATTATACATTCTAAATAAACTTCTAAATATTAAATCTTCTTTTTTAAGATTTACAGGATTTGCCCTAACATTATTTTCTACACCCCTGTCTAATCTGTAATTTTTTACAGCTTTCATCATGTCATAAATTGTTCCAATACAATCATAAATAACACCTGTTTTAGCTGATTCATCTGAAATTGATTGATAATCTCTAATTATTTCTTCTAAATTATCTACAAATCTATTTAATCCTAAATTTTCAACTAATTTTGCATCATTTTTTCTAAGATAGTTGTAAAATTCTTGCAGTTCTTTCTCATAATCTACTGACATTTTATTTTTTCCTTGATTTTATCTTTTCATATCTTTGTTTATATGATTTATAAGCTCTATCTATCTGTTCTAAATAAGGCGTTCTTTGATGTAATATTTCATCTTTTCTTTCAGGATTCTTTTTCATCAGTTCTTCAGTTCCTTTTTCCATATCTAATATTATGTTTTTCCAGTATGAAGCATTTTTTACAAGTTCTTTTTCTTCTTCATTAAGACCTGAAAATATTTCACCATAAATTAATTCTTCATATGAATTATACCTAAATAAATTCCCATTTAAACTTACAAGGCTTGCAAGCCCTCTTAGAAAACTTCTAGATTTAGAAATTTTAATTTTAGATGGATCTCTATATTTTTCAACTAATTCGTCAAATTCTGTTTCATAATTCATCAACATTTTATTCCTCTGGAGTTTCTATATGTGTTTTAATCTCTGTTTTAGCTATTTTGTTATATAACTCTCTGCTTATAGGTTCAGTAGAAAGTATTGCTCCAAGAGTTATTCTTATTGGCCTTTCAGTTTCTTCTCTAAAAACAGGCTCTTCTATTTGCCTTATGCTTCTATCAGGCATTCTTTCAAATGTGTAACCTGGTTCATATACTAAACTAGGTTTTAAGTATAATTCCTGTCTATCCAGTTTTTCAAAAACACCAACAAATGACTTATTCATTGTTGATACTCTTAAACATTCTCCTGGTTCATACTCAAAATTTCTATTATTTGCCATTATTTTTCTTGCTTTCTTTGCTTTTAAATCTTGTCCTTACTGGTTAAAAGTAACAAAACGAAAGCTTTATAAATAGCTGTAACTGCTGAATAGTTAAGACAAGCTTAAGGTAAAATGAAAGACTCAAAACCAAAACAAAAAACTAAACATACAATAAAAATATCAAGAGGTTTTCTTAGAGGTAAATTTAGCCATGATGAAGCAAGAGAGCTAGGAACTGATTTGTCTAATATATTTAGATCATATGGTGTTAGGATTAATGTTACTTATAATTCTGATGTAAGTCTTAAACAAGCAAGTGTTGAAGCACTTGTAGATGATTCTACTCAAATAACAGACATTGTTAATTATATTAGTGGAACAGGTTATGCAGTTAAAGGTTATACTTCATCTAGAGAAGGAGAACAAAAATGATAGGAAAACCAGAACTTGTTAATAAAGTAAAGAATTATTTTGGATTAAATATTTATGAAACTAAAGTATGGCTTGCTCTTTTGAATAAGGGAATTGCATCTGCTGGTGAAATAGCAGACATGTCTGGAGTTCCAAGAAGTAGAACTTATGATGTTCTGGAATCTTTGGAAAAACAAGGATTTGCAATGCAAAAAATAGGCAAACCTGTAAAATATTTTGCTGTCAAGCCAACTTCAGTTATAGACAAGCTGAAAAAAAGAGCTCTTGATGATATGAATGAAAGAATAGATACTTTGGCTAATATTAAAGGAACTCAAGAATACCAGGAATTAGAATTACTTCATTCTTCTCAATCAGAATTAATAAAAAAACAAGATCTTTCAACAACTATTAAAGGAAGAACAAATGTTAACGGTCAGATATCAGATGTTATTATTTCAGCTAAAAAAGATCTTTTAATCTGTGCTACTACAAATGAAATAAAGAAAAGAATAAAACTTTTAGAACCTTTATTCAAACAAGTTAAAGATGGAGGAATTAAAATAAATATGGCTTTAAATGGTAGTGATGCTGATATAAAAATTTTAAGTGATAGACTTGGCGTAAAAGCAAAAAGAGTAGATGTTAAATCTTCATTCTACATTGCAGACAAAAATGAAGTATTATTTATGTTAAATGAGAATTCAGAAAACCAGGATCAAATGGCTGTTTGGTTTTCATCTCCATTTTTCGTAGAGTCTTTAACAAGTTTGTTTGATTTAGCTTTAAAAAATAATCAGAAAAAGTAAAATGAGTGAAAGACAAGGATCATTTTTAGAAGGAGTTGTTGCTACTATATTTCAAAGAGCAGGACTTGATACATCAACAAATGTATTCATGAAAGGATATGAAGTTGATGTGGTTGGTAGTAAGTTAAATTATAAAGTAATAGTTCAATGCAAACATTGTGAGGGTTCTTATGTAAATATTAAAGATATACTTCATCAATGGAAAAGCAAGAATGATATTATAAATGCAGATAAAGTTGTATTGGTTATTTATGGGCAAGAACCAAACCAATCTCACTACCACTTAGCAGAAAAATTAGGTATTATTTTAATTGATAAGGAAAAGTTACAAAAACTAAACTCTTATGATAATGAAAAGCTAACTAAAAAATTAAATGAGTTGTTAAAATTTGATAATGAAGAATATAATAAGGAATTAAATCAAAAAATAGTTATCTACATTGTTTGTGGTGTATTAGGTCTTATAGTAGTTTATAAGACTCTTGAAGTATTAATGGATAGTATGATGTTTGGAATATTATTATTTGTAATTATGGTAGGTTTTATTGCAAGTGGAGGAGAAATGTTTACAAAGAAAAATAGGAGGAGAAGAAAATGAAAAGAATAAAAGTCATCTCAGAGATGAAAAATGGTTATCCAGAAAGCCATGTATATGCAAGAAAGTTTTTTGGTAAGACTGGGAGAGAATTAGGCGTTGATGAGTTAGATTATTTAGCCATTTCAGTTATTGACCAGCATTATAGATTTTTATATGGAAATCCAAATTCAAGGCAGATAATAACAGATTTAAAACATAACACTTTTAATTAACTTAACTTCAAACTAATTTTATCTTTTTGATTGACATTTCTTTCATCACTTTTTTATGGGTTTTCTTGAATTTTTTTAAAAACTCTTTAAGTGTTATGTCTGTTTGGCTGGCACTTTTTATTTTTCCGTCTTCCATATACCAGATAGGATGTTTTTTCTTAAAATTTTCAACAGATTCCTTAAAATATACACTTGGACCAGTTATTATTATTTCTTTTTTCTTTTGAATTGCATAATAAACCTTAGCACTTTTTCCATAAGAATATTCAAAATTATGCCCGATTATGTTGTAATACTTAGAAACTTCTCGAGTTAAAACCTTAGAAAATTTAAGCAATTTGCTTCCTGCAATATCCCCTTCTTGCTTTCCAGTTTTTACTTCAAAAACACTGTATGTTACTTCAAGTCTTTTTGCAATTTCTTTAAGCTCATCACTTTTTGATTTGTTATAATCAAAAAAATGCTCTCCAGGATGAGTTAGAAATCCACTTGAAACTATTTTGAATTTATTAAAAGTTTCATGAGACAAAGCTCCAGAAGTATTTCTTTCCTTAAAAGTTGGATCAACCAGAACAATCGGGGATTTCATTTTAGAAGGATTCATTTCTTTTATTAGTTCTTCTTTACTTTTGTAATGTTTACCCATGTCTATAACTATTTTATTTTCTGTTTTCGAAAGTTCTTCTACCATTTTTTTAAAACTCTTGAAGTATATAACTAAAAGTTCTATGGCATATCCAGAAAAACCATTAATATAAGATTCAGCTCCATAACATCCTTGGGAATAACAAAAACTCTTAGCTAATAAAATTTCATCTCTTAGTTTTTTATCTTTGTTCAGCTCTTTTGTTACATATGAAACATGAAAATAAGATAAATCAGTTATATTTCTCGCTTCTTCAGGTTTTGCTATGTTAATTGTAGGAACTATTTCAAAAATTACATTGTCCTCTTTAATATGCAAATGATAATAATCCCTTGAACCATGAACTCTTTTAACTCTTGTACTATAGCCAGGAACCCTAAAAAAGAAAAATATCTTTTTACATAGGTTTTTTATTTCATCTTCAGAATATTTTTTATTAAATCTTAAAAATAAATCAACATCATATTTTGGTTTTTTTATCAGAGTTTTTTTAGCAAGACTTCCGCCAATGAAAACTTTGGCATCTATCCCTTTTCTTTTTAATTTTTTATTTATTGACTCAATAACTAAAGATGAAAGATGTTCTAAATTTTTATATTCTTCATCACTTAATTTAATCTTTTCCAGCTCTTTTTTAAGCACATCACTTATGTTCATTAACTATAATGGTTATTTTTGTTTAAAACCTTTATGCCTACTCTTTTTTTACCTCTAAGTCATCTTTTTTAATCTTTTCCAGTCCAGAAGCCAGGTCTATGATATATTTTCCTTCTTCTAATTTGTATATTATAGGCCTATTTTTATCAAATAAATTTACTATGTCTATTTGGAATTTGCCAGGAGACAAAACACGAACAGACTCTAAATCAAGTATAACAGGTATTTCTTCATCTTCTATATTCATTATTTCCCTTATATCTTGCTCAATAGTTTTTTTGTCCTCTTCTTTGAATTCAATAATTACCTCTTGATTTGCTTTGTTAAGTCTTTCCTGATTTATATAAAAGAAAAATTTACTGCCACAGCTACACCCTTTTAATACTTCAGGAGAAGCATCCGGGTATATCTTCTTACAATGAACGCATTGATTTGGCATTATAATACATAAGAGAATTCTTTATATAGATTTTGCTGTTTTTCTTACTTCTTCAGCATTAATTCAATCTTCTTAGGATTCTTTTTTATTTCCTTGACAATTGAGGCAGGCCCAATAATTGTCATTGAGGCAGTGTCTCCAACAAGAGCCTTTGCAATACCCTGAGTAAATTTTTGAAAAATAGGAGTATTACCATTTCCACTACTTATTACTGCAAGTTCAATACCTTTAAAGTTTTTAACATGCCCTATCATTGCCATTGTATCTTCTATCAGCCTTGTTTCTTCCTCAGGTTTTAATCTTCCTTGTAAAACTATTATCCTGTTATTCAAAACTACATCAAGAATTTTTTTAATTCTCTTACTACTGTCTAAATCTCTTATTTCTGAATAAGGCATGAATTCCAATGTCAGCCCTTTTATTTTTTTTACCATTTTTTATTCTTCTATAAGTATACATTTATTTTCTATACATTTAGGACTCATTTCAATTGTGCAAGTTGGATCTCTGGAAAGAGCTGTAAGACAAGCAACATCTTTACAATTTCCATTTTGCTGATTATTATATTCATTTAAAAAATTCTTATTTATTGCAGTATTTTTTCCATAATTATTACAATCACAACAACCATCTTGAACTTCAATACAATCACTATCTTGAATGCATGATTTAATTTTTATTGGGTCAAGATTTGTTTTATTAGAATAAATATAAGCAATTATTATGATAATTACTATAAGAATTGTTATACTTGTTGTTATCATCATCTTTTTCCCCATTTTTTTATTTTGGCTTAAGCCTTTTTAAAGGCTTATTTGTTTAAACTTTTTTTAAAAGTTTATTTTAAATTTAAATATGTAATATCCCTTCCTAATTTATATTTGTTTAATTGATGTATTTTATTTGTTTACATTTCCTCTTTTTTTATTTTATATCACCTTTTGCTTAATTATAAGTATACAATATTTTTACTTTATTTACCCTTATTTATTTTTATCTTATCTTTTTTCTGTTTATCTATTATTTCTTATCTTTATACTTTTTTTATCTTTATTTTTTACTTCACAAGTTTAAACAATGCTTCGTAAAATTTGTCAATATTTTTACCTGTTCTTGCGCTTATTCCAACTACTTTATACTCTGGAAATGCAGATTCTACTTTTTTTAAATCAGCTTTTCTCAAATCCATTTTATTAGCAATTATTAACACAGGTATTTTTCTAGCTGCTAAATTTCCAATTATTGTAATATTAACCTGAGAATATGGATTTTTAGTAGCATCTAAAACAACTACAACTGCCTGCATATCTTCTATCCATTTTATGCTTTCTATTATTCCTTCAGTAGCTTCTTTAGCTCTTTTCTGCGCCTCTTTTTTCTTTAAACCATATTTTATAAAATCTTCAAAGTCTATTTTAGTAGTTATTCCAGGAGTATCTACTAATTTAAAAGTTAATTTTTTATTATTATGTTCAATCTCAACTTTTTCTTTGAACATAACATGTCTTGTTTCATGAGGTATAGGACTCACATCCCCCATTGATTCCCCAAGCCAGTCTTCACATATTCTATTAGCTAAACTTGTCTTGCCTGCATTAGGCGGACCATAGAATCCAAGGCTTATATTACTTCTTTTTTTAAATAACCTTGATATTTTGCTAGCAATTTTTTTTAGTATACTCATTTTTCCTCTTTTTTATTTATTTTTAGTTTATTTTGGAAACCTTTTTTAAAGGTTTATTTAAATATGTAATATTTTTACCTTATTTATATTTAATTATCATCTTTAACTTTATTTATTTGCTTCTTTTCTTTTACAATTTTTTACTATTTTATTTCAGTTATAATATTTACTTTAACAATCCTGTTTTTTATTTTAATTTAAAACTTAAATTCATATTTAAAGTTTATTATATTACTCTTCTTGGCTGAGCATTTTTAGCCATTTCTTTCTGCATTTTTCT
>JBBSZB010000040.1:0-11543 GCA_038044965.1 Nanobdellota archaeon | reverse complement strand
GAATTTAGTTAGTCGTCGGATACCCCACAGCTTGCTGTGATTGGGAGTTTCATTTAAGGATTTGTATAATTTTAGTATGTATTAATTATCAAGCTTATTGGGATAAATATTGATAAGCTGCATAACCAATTGCCCCAGCACCTATATATACACCTATTTTAAGTAATTCTAAAGTAATAGAAAGATTAATTAAAGAAGTCCTTGTAGAATTGGCTATTTTATTTTTTTCTGGATCGTCTATAGAAGGATTTTTAGGCATAGCTAATGGAAAACGTAAAGTATAACCAGGTTCAATTCCAGTTCTAATCTCATGCATTACAGGATGTTCTTTAACATAAGAAGCTAATTTCATAAACTTGCTAAAATCTCCTCTTAAATCTGGTTCTGCCTTTGGTTCTTCCAATTTCTGATGTAATCCTGATTCTGTGTTCATAAAAAAGTATTATTGTAGGCATATTTAAACTTTTATATGTTATTAAGTCCAATATCAAACTTAACAATTTTATATATCCTTGAAATGATAAATTAGGTTAAGGTGTAAAATTATAAAGATACATTTAACTTTAAAATACCGATGATATATCTATTAACTTAATTACTACTTAACAAGAATTTTAGTATTGTCTCTTTGATTTTTGATGTTTAAAGGTTGTGAAGATTCATTAAGCATTATAAATACTTTATTCTTCATCACAGAAATATTTAAATAGTATACATATTACGTATACACGTAGATAGTATACATAACGTATACTATATCTCAACCCCTTTCACACCGTGTTCGCAAGAACACGGTTTTATGATAACAAGAAAGATAATAAAACATAATAAATGAAAGATAATAAGTAAATTAAATATAAACAGAATGTATAACAATATAAATAAATGTAAAATAAGGAAAAGATATTGCAGGTTTAACAATAATCAAATTAAAACAGAATAAAATAATTAAAACAAATAAATAAAAAATGACAGAAGATATATTTGACCACACAATAATATGTAAAGACTGTGGAAAGGCAATGGAAAAAACTAAAATTCTTAGAAATGGTTTTTACTTTAGAGTTCTACAATGTGTTAAATGTGACAATAAGATAATACATCCAGAAGATAAACTAGAGTATCAAAATTTTCTTAAACTCAGAAATAAACAGTTTAATGTTAAACTAAGAATAGTTGGCAATAGTTATACTGTATCTATTCCAAGAGAGATAGTGAACTTTATAAATGATCAAGATAAGATAATGGATGAGATGGTGAAATTAAGCTTTGAAAAAATGGGAAAACTATCTTTGATATTTAACGAAAAATTTGAATCTTTGGAAAAAGAGGAGGAAGAATAAAAATGGCAAATAATCCTGTAACACAAAATATGGTTAAACTAAGAGTAGCAGAAGCTTCACAAGATGATGCATACAAAGGAATTGCAAGAATTGATTATGATACAATGAAAATCCTTGGTTTAAGAAGAGGAGATGTTGTTTCTGTAAAAGGTGGCAGAGAAACTCTTGCAATAGTTGATAGAGCTTATCCTGCCGATGTTAATGAAGGTATTGTCAGAATTGATGGAATTATAAGAAAAAATGCAAAAACAGGTGTTGGAGAAATTGTTGAATTAAAAAAATCAGATATTAAAGAAGCAAAAAAAGTTACAATAGCACCTGTTCAGGAAAATATTGTTGTTCAGGGAGATCCAGAAATTTTTAGAAGAGGTTTATTAGGAAGAGCAGTCTTAAAAGGAGATATTGTTGTTCTTGGAGGAGTGCAAAGAAGAAAAGATCTTATGTCTGAAGAATTAGGAGAATTTGGAGATATTTTCGGAGATATTCTTGGTGGTTTTGGAATGAATTTTGCAGGATTTCAGCAAATTAAATTTTTAATTGTAAACACAACTCCTGCTCAGCCAGCTGTAATAACAGAAAACACAGAGGTTGTTGTTAATTCAAAAGCAGTAGAAGTTTCAGATGATAGAGTTTTTGATGTTACTTATGAAGATATTGGTGGATTAACAGAAGAAACAAAAAAAGTACGTGAAATGATTGAACTTCCTTTAAAACATCCAGAAATATTTGAACGTTTAGGAGTAGAACCTCCAAAAGGAGTTTTACTTCACGGACCTCCTGGAACAGGAAAAACTCTTTTAGCAAAAGCAGTTGCAAATGAAACAGATGCTAATTTTATTTTATTAAATGGTCCTGAAATAATGTGCGTTTCTGGGGAAACACAAATACTGACAAATCCAAAAGGGTATATTAAAGCAGAACAGATATATGAAGAAAAAGGAAGTACAGAGAAATTTAGAAATTATGATTTGAAAAGATTGGAGAATCCAATCTCCACTTTTTCTTTTAAAGATGGTAAAGTAGAAAAAGCACATATAACTCATGTAACAAAATTAGTTGCAGAATCTTATAAATTAAAATTAAATGATGGAAATGAAATAATTGTATCTGAAAATCAACCATTTTTGGTTTATAGAAATGGTGAATTGGTTTGGGAGGCTACAAAGAATATAACTAGTAGAGATTTTATTGCAAGATTAAATAAAATTAACTTAGATGAAGAAAGTTATAATATCCAAATAGATAAATTAAGGGAAAAAGATGAGCTTATTGAAAAAGACGGCAAATATACAATAAAAAGTAAGAATTTATCAAGAAGTAATTTCATTACTCTCCCAAAAAAAACAAGTCCAGAATTATTGGAGCTATTAGGTTTAATTATTTCAGACGGAAATATTTCTGGTAAGGGTGATTCGATTGGATTTTACAATAATGACAAGGATTTAATAGGACGATTTGAATATCTGATGAACAAAGTTTTTGGCATTAATAATTTCAAGGAGAAAAAAGAAAAGAAGAATTTTGGATCAATTGTCTATTCAAAACTTCTTGTTGAATATTTTAAATTGATAGGGTTTTCAAATGAAAAAAAAGAAGTTATCCCCCCATATTTTTTTAAGCTTCCAGTAAACGAAGTTCAATCATTTATCAGAGGGTATTTTGACGGAGATGGAACAGTATCAAAAATGAAAATAAGTAATATGGTTTACCCAACACCAATTATTTATAGTGTTGATAAAGAATTTCTTTCACAATTACAATCTTTGATGCTATTAAAAATTGGAATATCGACTAGATTGAAAGATCATAATACTCCTAAAGGACTGATGTATAAACTTGTTGTTCGTGGAAATGAAGGTAGAATGAAATTTTTAGAAATCAATCCAATAAGCAAACACAAATCTGAAAGATTAAAGGAAATAAATAAAGTTCTAAGAGTTAAGGAACATGAAAATATTCCGCATCCTTCTACTTTAATTGGAGCAATAAAAAATTTACCATATAAAGAATACAGAAATGAAGATTATTATGTTTATAAAACAGGAAATGCGACAAAACATTCTATGCAAGTTTTATATGAAATAGCATTAAAGAATAATCTTGTTGATGGGCCGATTAAAAAAGAATTTGAGACCTTAATGAGAAATGATATTGGATGGGAGAAAGTCGAAAGTATAGAAAGTCTTGGAAAAAAAGAGCTTTTTGATTTCACAGTTGATAAAGATAGCTTTACTGCTGCCCCTTATTTTTTGATGCACAACTCTAAGTTTTATGGAGAATCTGAAAAAAAGATTAGAGATATATTTAACGAAGCTGAAAAAACAGCTCCAGCAATTATTTTCATAGATGAAATTGATGCAATTGCTCCTAAAAGAGAAGATGTGCAGGGAGAAGTAGAAAGGCGTGTTGTTAGCCAATTACTAACAATGATGGATGGTTTGAAGACAAGAGGAAAAGTAGTTGTTATAGGTGCTACTAATAGACCAAATAGTCTTGATCCTGCTTTAAGGCGTCCAGGTAGGTTTGACAGAGAAGTTGGGATAAATGTTCCTGACAAAAACGGAAGACTTTCAATTTTAAAAATCCATACAAGAAATATGCCTTTGACAAAAGATGTAAAACTTGAAAAATTAGCTTCAATAACCCATGGTTTTGTTGGAGCAGATTTAGCAGCTCTTGCAAAAGAAGCAGCAATGTCTGTTCTTAGAAGTGTATTGTCTAAAATAGAAATAAGGGATGACGCAGAAATTCCTAATGAAGTTCTTGAAAAATTAGTTATTTCAGAAAAAGATTTTCTTGAGGCGTTGAGAATAGTAAGGCCAAGTGCTATGAGAGAAGTTCTTGTTGAGTCTCCAAATATTAACTGGGAAGATGTTGGCGGTTTGGATAAAGTAAAACAAGAATTAATAGAAGCTGTTGATTGGCCATTACAATATGCAGATGCATTCAAAAGAGTTGGTATAAGGCCTCCAAAAGGAATTTTGCTTTATGGCCCTCCTGGAACAGGAAAAACACTTTTGGCCAAGGCAATTGCAAGTGAGTCAGAAGCAAATTTTATCCAAGTAAAAGGTCCTTCATTGTTAAGTATGTGGGTAGGTAAAAGTGAAGAAGGAGTAAGGAAAGTTTTTGAACGTGCCCGTCAAGTTTCACCTTGCATTATATTTTTTGATGAAATGGATGCACTTGCTCCAAGAAGAGGAACTGATACTGGGAGTAAAGTAACTGAAAGAGTTTTAAATCAATTGCTAGCTGAAATGGATGGTTTAGAAGAATTACAAAATGTAGTTGTAATCGGAGCAACAAATCGTCCAGATATGATTGATCCAGCCATACTTAGACCGGGAAGATTTGACAGAATATTGTTAGTTCCAGGTCCAGATAAAGAAGGAGTATTAAACATATTAAAAATTCATACTAGTAAAATGCCTCTAGGAGTAACAAAAGAAGAAATTAAAGAAATAGAAAACAAATTAAAAAATGAGAAAGTCAATATTGTATCTAAAATGGCTGCAGATGAAGTAATCAATGATAAGGATACCACAAAATTTAAAGAAAGAACTATCACAAAATTTAAAGATTTGTCAGATAAAGATAAAATGCTTTATTATATTGCAGAAAAACTTGATGGATATGTTGGAGCAGACATAGAAAACTTAGCAAGAGAAGCAGCAATGCTGGCTTTAAGAGAAAATATAAATATTAAACAAATAAAACTGAAACATTTTGAAGATGCTATGAAAAAAGTTAAACCAAGTGTTACTAAGTCAGACATGGATAAATATCAAAAAATAGAAGAGATTTATCTTAAATCAGCTAAATCAGCGTTATTAAATAAGACTGCTTATCTCGGTTAAATTTTTAATACAGGGTTAATATTTCATTGCACAAATGTCCATTCCAGGATTGTCTGAATATAATCTAATATCTTTAACTTCTTTTAATATTTCATTAGGATCCCTAGAAGTATCAACGACTTGATGATCATTATTCATTTTTGAAATTTTATTAGCAAGATTAAGAGCTTTTTCATGTGCAAAAGCTCTAGCTTCTGATTCTTCTGGTGAAGAAAAAAGATATTTAAGATCTAATCTTAAATTGAAAAAGTATTGACTAACATAGAATAATGTTGGATCAAGTTTCCATTCACGTCCATTATGTACGCTATATCTTGCTAAATCCCCAACTACACTTAGATCATTAGCATTTCCATATCCTACAAAATAGTCTACTTCTCTACCTTCGCTTAATAAAAATCTATTCATATTGAGATGCACAGCTATAACTCTATCTTTATCTGAAATAGCAAAATGTTCTCTATTTTTTTGCATTAAGCTATCTAGGGCTAAATCTTCTTTCCAATCTTTGACTTTATCCTTTAAGGATTTTAACCTTCCGAATTTTATTGTTTTCATAAAATATCTTAAAAACAATGGTTAATAAGCATTTATCCTCTTAAAAGAGTGGATAAATAGAAAGAATTAAAAAGTTGAAAATTATTGAAATATCATGAACGAAGAAATACTTGAGGATTTAGGATTAACATCTGGAGAAATTAAAGTTTATATTTCTCTTTTAGAAATTGGAAGTAGTACTGCAGGCCCTATAATAGAAAAATCAAAACTTCAGCATTCGGTTGTTCACAGAGCTTTAAATTCTCTTATCAACAAAGGACTTATTAGTTATATTTTAGAAGGTAAAAGAAAAATATACCAGGCAAGTGACCCTGAAAATTTTTACAGTTTTATTGAAGAGAAGAAAGAAAGATTTAGTGAAATACTCCCTGAATTAAAAAAGAAACAACTATTTTCTAAAACTGAAGAAAATGCAACTATTTACAGGGGAATTAGGGGGATAAAAGAAGTTTATAATATAATGATAAATGCTAAAGGTAAGGAATATTTAACATTTGGCGGAGGACCACCAGCTGAAAAACTTATGGGTTTAACATGGTGGTTAAATTTACATAATAAGAGAATCGCAAATAAACTTCCTTCAAGACAGGTATTTGATGAGTCTGTTAAAAATATTGGTGGAAAAGATATTTCGAAGAAAAAACTAACACAGATAAGATATCTTACCAAAGAATTTGCTCAATTTCAGGAAACAGTTATGGTTGGAGATTATGTTGCGATAGCTGTCTTCACAGAAAACCCTTATGCTTTTTTAATAAAAGATAAATATGTTGCAGAAGGTTATAGAAAACATTTTGAAGTTTTATGGAAACAGGCTAAGAAATAATGCTTAATTAAGTCTTACTTAGATAAAATTCCAGACTAACGTCTAATAAAAATATAAAAAAATTATTTAATTAATTATTTATTTAAATTTTATTCAGAATCAATTGAAACTTTAACTGCTTTAGGACCTCTGTCTCCTTTTTCTACTTCGAAATTAACAGAGTCTCCTTCATTTATTGATACTCCTTCTTCTAATCCAGTAGCATGAACAAAATATTCTTTTCCATCATCACCAGAGATGAATCCAAATCCTTTAGTTTCATTGAAAAACTTTACTTTACCTTTCATTTCTATACCTCCTTACATTGCTTCTAGCATTATCTCTTCTTCCCCTAAAGCTATCTCTTCCACCAAAACTTTTACTTCTTCCTCCAAAACTTCTCCCACTGTTGCTATGACTTCTACCACCCCTATCATTTGAATCTTTATAATCTCTAGAACCTCCATAACTTCTCGAACTACCAGAATCTCTTCTAAAATTATTTTCTCTTCCACCAAAACTTTTACTTCTTCCTCCAAAACTTCTCCCATTAAAACTTCTCCCTCCACTTCTTCCTCTAAAGCTATCTCTTCCTCCAAAACTTCTTCTATTATCGCTGTATTTGTCCTGAGAAAATCTTGGATTAACTGTTTCAAATTCCGGAAGTTCTTTTTGTTCTATATTTGCTTCACTATCACTTTTTACATTTTGAAAATTAAGATAATCATTTTTACTAACTATACTTACTGCCTTTCCATCTTTACCAGCTCTTGCAGTTCTTCCTATTCTATGTATATATTCTTGTAAACTTGGAGGAATATCATAATTGTAAACATGTGAAACTCCTTTTATATCTAACCCTCTTGCAGCTACATCAGTACAAATTAATATCTTAGTTTTAGAAGAATGAAAACTTTCCATTATGTTATTTCTTTTATTCTGTGTTAGTCCGCCATGAATAGCTACTGCTTCTAATCCAAAACGCTTTAGATTATTAGCAACAATATCTGCATTTCTCCTTGTATTACAAAATACCATAACTAACTCAGATTTTTCTTGACTTAACAGATGAAACAATAAAGAAAATTTAACATTGATTGGAACATCATAAAAAACTTGTTCTAATTTAGATGGATCAACCTGGCTTTCAGCAGCTACATTTATAGTTTTGCCCATATATTTTCTTGCAATATGTTCAACATCTTTGCTAATAGTAGCAGAAAACATTAAGTTTTGTCTTTCTTTTGGACAAGCTTGTATAATCTTTTCAACGTCAGGAAGGAAACCCATATCTACCATTCTATCTGCTTCATCAAGAACCAAAATTTTTATTTTACCAAGATTTAAACTTCCTCTTCTTAAATGATCAAGTATTCTTCCAGGAGTCCCGACAATTATCTCACTAGTTTTAATTTTTCTTACCTGATTTTCTAAAGAAACTCCCCCGTAAACTTCAGTTATATTAAATTCATAATTTTTAGAAAATAATTTTAAAGATTTTGCAACTTGCTCGCATAGCTCTCTTGTAGGTACAAGTACTAATGCTTGGATTCCTTTATGTTTTTCAACTATGTTAAATATTCCAGCTCCAAAAGCCAGAGTTTTACCAGATCCAGTTGCAGCCCCACCAATTACATTTTTTCTCTCTAAAACCAAAGGTATAGATTTCTCTTGAATATCAGTAGGTTCACTAAATCCAAGCTCAGCTAGAACTTTCAATAAATTTTCCTTTAGTCCAAGTTTTTCAAATTTTTCTAAACTTTGCATAAAATAATCCGCTAGAAAAGGGTGATTTCAATTTTTCAACTTTACTTAGCTATATTTAATGAAATAAAATATAATTCTGAGTATTTAAAGCTTCTTAAGAAGTTTTAAGCAAGAAAATATCTGATTTTTGATTATTTTTAAACATGCCATATCTTTTCCTTATTTTGCATTTATTTATTGATATTATTATACATTCGGTCTTTCTTTGATTTATTTATTGATATTATTATACATTCGGTCTTTCTTTGATTTATTTATTACATTTTAGAATTATCTTTCCATAGTATCTCTTTTACTTAAAAAGTATTTCATTTAACACAGCACGCTTCTTATTGCACCTTTTCTTGTCATTTGATAACTAAGAGTTCTTGAATATACTAAATTATTAGCTCCTGCTCCAGATTTTCTTACTTCAATATCAATTGCCACATTCCCTTCAGGTGCATTATTTGGTATCTGAAATCTGCTTATTTTTAATGGTTCATCATCTCCAGGAGCTATTGTAACTTTTTTATTAGTAGCTTTAAGCCATCTTCTTATCTGGATAGGATCTACATCAGATAACTGATCATCAACTCTTAATGTAAATTCATAACCAGATTCTTCAGGAGCTCTTATTGAACACATTATCCAGTTTTCGCTTTCAGGAAATATAGAAACTGCTTCACTTCCCTGGCCTATACATGCAACTTCATTTCCAGTAGTACTTCCAAAAAGACTAACTACTTGTTCTCTTACCCTATCATTAATATCTTGAGTTAAATAAATAGCTCCGCACATAATATTTCTTATAAGAACAAAGCCCATAATTAATAATGTAAGTGAAAGAACAACTATGACAATTGTAGTCATACTTAATTCTATAGCACCTTTTTTATTTCTCATTTTTTTCTAAGATTAGAAATTAGCTTAATTAAAAGATAGATAAATAAAGCAGCAAATATAATTCCAATTCCTTGCAGCCAGTCATTTTTTGCCCAACCCACAACTATACCTAGTATTATTATTGCAATAAATAAAAGATTAAGAAACAACCCCAAAAATGTAAAAACCCTTTCCCTTTCAGAACCAATCTTTAGATAAATATTATTTCCAAAATTTCTTTCTTTACTAACTCCCACTTTTCTTGAAGTTTTTTTGGCTTTCTTTAATTTTCTTTTTGCCATTTTATTCTCTTTTTTATAAGGTTAATTATCAATATAAGTTTATAAACGTTTTCTTTCCGAGGTTTTTACAAGGAGTAATTTTAAAGATGTTTTAATATAAAGTAAATCTTGAATTTAAGATAGTCTACCTTTAAACATACAACACTTTTCCTTATTTATCATAGATTAATTATTAGATTGATTAATTTTTATATGATACTTATAATATTTTATGGATATATGGGTTATTAGAAAATCAAGAACTTAATTTTCTTTAGTTTAAAAAATTATTTAAACTGCATTTTTCTTTCTATTCTATGAAAGAGGTAAAAATAGGGAAATTTAATTTATTTAGTATTATTTTAATAGTTTTATTAATTATAAGACTAGCAACGCAAATTACCTTATTAGTAAATTCTTATGGAGTATCGTTATGGACTAGTTCTATATATGCTTTTTTTATTGTAATTTATTCTTTTGCAATTGCAGGTATTATTTTATCTAAAAAATGGGGAAGTATTTCAGTTATTGTAGTAGCACTGGTTGATCTAGCTTTTGCACTAGGTATTGGTGGAGCAATAGGAATAGGAGCAGGTCTTGTTGATATAATTTTATTATTTTTAGTTTTTATGACTTACACAAAAAATATCAGACATCGTAAAAACTCTAAAGATTCTAAGAAATAACTATAAATTTAAGTTCAGTTTCTGAACATAATTTTTCTTAGAGAGTTTCAAAAAGTTGGCACATAGTAAGAAATTAATATTTATTTTTTATGTAAACTTTTGAATTATTCAATTACAAAAAAGGGAATGGATCTCCAATTGTAAGAAGAGATGATAGTATGATTAAAAATCCTGATAAGGAAAATAGAATCCCCAATACTGAAAACCAGATCCCATTAAGTTTATTTCGTTTTATAATAAAAATAGAAATTATCCCTGTTATTAATCCTGAAAAAGAAAGAATAATAATTAAAAAAAGTGCGTATGCAAGTACAAAAAAGAATGAAGGTAAAGATGTATGGGCTAAAACCATAATTAAGATAATGACTGAGATAATTAATGAAACTAAACCTAGAATAAAACTGGTAATTGCTAGTTTACTTCCCATAAAATTTTATATTTTTAATAAATTTAAACCTTTCGAAAGCCGGAAAGATTTTTTATCTAAAAAATGGGGCTCCCGTGAATCGAACACGGTACACCTACGTCTTCAGCGTAGTGCTCTCCCAATGAGCTAGAACCCCATATAAAAAACTAAGAATAATGGTTTTTTAAAACTTGTTAGAAAGAAAATACTAGAAAATTTCTCTTTATGCTACTGAACTTAAAAGCCTAAAATGTTTCTTTCCTTTATCAGTTAATGCATAATTTACTGCAGTATACTGTGATTCATTAACTTCTGATTCTTCATAAAGCCAACCCTGTCTTAATCCGTAATTAACCCCGTCTCTTAGAAATTCGTTTCTAGCTATCCACCCATCAAAAAGAATTGCTGGGAATCCCTTATCTACAAATGCTCTTCTTAAAGAAGCCCCAAAATCCTCTGTTGTATAATCTTTTTCCTTAGGCATATTATGATATTAAAAATTAGAGTTATAAATATTTATACTATTTAGTTGATAAAGAAAAAAAGCGAGTTGGAAATAGGCCACATTCTGTCAAACATCGTTCCTTATTTTACTAAAGACGAACTGTTTGTGCTAACATCCTACTAAGCCCACGGTTAAAGTGGTTGCACCAACCAAGATGCTCGTTCCAACATTCCCAAAAAGGGAAAGTTCGTTTCTATACCAGAGCTCACTCTCACAAGTGTCTGTTTTCACAGATGGTTACTCTCTCAAAGGAGAGTTGATAAGAGAAACTTGGTTCTCTTATGGTGTGCGGACCTTCCTCAGAACTCTTTGCTCATATATTTCAGCAATTGTCAATTTAATGGCTAAGCTCCGAAGTTAGCTATCCAACTCGCTTAAATATCAGCGAGTTGTGAGTTTATAAAACTTATCTTTTACTCGGCTCTGTTGAAATTCTTTAATGCAATAGCCTTAAGTTGTGTGCTATTGCCTTAC
>JBBSZB010000039.1:0-13304 GCA_038044965.1 Nanobdellota archaeon | reverse complement strand
ACAAATTCATAGTTAATGGCAGAAATGTTTATGTCTTATGGGGTTCGGGCAATATTCCAAGTGAAATTTCTGGCTCAGTAAAAGTAACAGATTATTTGGGCAATGAGGAAACAAAAGATGCAAGTCAGATTGTATTAAATGATAGTCCTGTGTTTGTTGAGATATAAGACAATTATATGAACCAAAACGTTATGAAAATAACCCAAAAATTTATGATGACAATTAAAAGAAAGACCTATCCTGAACTTATAGGGGAAATAAAACAAAGAATGCATGAGTCACTCCTTGTAAGAAATTTTATTTATTTTAGGATAATTTGTAGCTTCTGGGGATTTGGTTCATTAGTGTTATTTCTTTTTTATGTCTTGGCAATGAAGCTAGATTTTTTGATTTCACTGTTACTAGCAATTATAATTTCTTTCGTTTCTATTCTTATTTTTTTATGGGAATTTTTCTTATATAGAAATCCCAGAGCTAAACTAAACTGGATAATAACCCCAATATGGAATTTTTTAGATGGAAAGCATTTGAAATATGATATGATGATAACAAATATAATTGGGGGAATATTCGTTATACTATTTGCTCTTTTTGTTTTTTTCTTGTATATCAATGGTGCATTTCAAAATCCAAATGAACAGCGGGTTCTTTTAGTAGTAGTTTTAATAATAATTAGTGCTTTGATCGTTAATGTTATTGATATAATTTTCTTATTAAAGAGGATTAGAGAAGTTAAAAAGTTTTAAAATAGCCCAATTTTTGTTGAATCTTGATTTAAAATTGTGAAAGTTATTAAAGCAAGCTAGCCCTCAAAACTTAAAAACTTTTTCTCGAGTAATATTGCAAATAACATCACTGTAAATACCTCGAGCGAAACGAGAGTGCAACGTGATTGAGTACTGCAGAGCCAAAGGCACGAGGAGAAGTTCAAAATAGACTTGACTTATCCATGTAATATCATACAGATATCCGTTGGATCGTTATTGTCCAATGTAGGTATTTTATCTGCTGGACAACATGTTACTGGAATTGGTTCATTAAGAACAATAGCATCTGTTGTTAATCTCCATATGCAATTATTTTGTTTACATGATTCTTTAGATGAAAAATCGCATTCATCATAGCCAGATTTTTGATATTTATATTCTCCATTCCATTGCCCACCGTTTGGAACAGGAGAGGGCATATATTTAATTACTAAAAATATACAAATAATAATCAGAAAGAGAATAACTACAATAATTAATATCATCTTTAATGTTTGCTTCATATACTATGGTATAATCAGAGATAATATTTAAATATACCTTTTAGTTTGAATTGTTTTAGGCGAAACCCTGTGTTTGTTGAGATATAAGATAATTATAAATAATCATATAATTATATTAAAATAAATATGTCAAGAAAAACTTCTTCATCTAAAGATATTAAAAAAGCTTATTCTAGGCTAAGTTATATTTATGGTATTTTTGAAAGTTTTTTTGAGAAAAAACTTAGAAGGAAAAGTTTGGAATTGTTAAAGGTGAATGAAGGAGATTTAGTTTTAGAAATTGGTTTTGGAACAGGTTATAATCTTATAGAATTAGCAAAATCTGTTGGTGAAAATGGAAGAATTTATGGTATTGATTTAACTTCTGAAATGATTGAAATATCTAAAAAAAGACTAAAGAAGAAAAATCTAGAGAAAAGAGTTAAATTAGTTCGAGGAAGTGCTACAAAATTGCCTTTTGGTAGGAATTCATTTAATATAGTATATATTTCAAATGTTCTAGAATTGTTTTCTGACAAGGACATTAAAAAGGTTTTGAAGGAAATTAAAAGGGTGTTAAAAACAAAAGGTAAAGTTTGTGTTATAGATGTTGCTAAAACAGGTTATGAAAATTCTAAGTCATTAAAACTTTACATATGGTTTAATAAAAAATTCCCAAGTTATACTAGTTCTCCCATTGATGTTGAAAAATACTTAAAAAATTCTGGGTTTAAAATCCTTAAGAAAGATATAGTAAAAATCCTTAAATTTTTCCCTATGCAAGTTGTTATTGGAATGAAGTAAACAACAAATATAAAAACTCGGTTTTTCTTTTTTATTTAAGTAAAAGAGGTTAGTATGAAAATACCAAAATCTGACAGAGAGTTTGAAAAATTAATGAAAGAGGACCATTTTAGAGTCACTATTTTTGGTAGTGCTAGAATTAAAAAAGGCGGCAAGGAATATAAAATGGTTTATGAGCTGGCTAAAAAAATAGGTGAAAGAGGCATTGATATTGTTACAGGTGGTGGTCCTGGAATAATGGAAGCAGCTAATAAAGGGCATAAAGAAGGAAGTAAAAAGTCAGACGCACATTCAATTGGGTTAGGAATAAAATTACCGCATGAGCAGGTTTTTAATAATTCAGTTGGAGTTAAGAAAACATTTAACAGATTTTCAAGCAGACTTGATAATTTTATGTTGCTTTCTAATGTTGTAGTAGTTGCTCCAGGAGGTGTTGGTACTCTTTTAGAGCTATTTTACACCTGGCAGTTAATGCAGGTCAAACACATTTGCAATCTTCCAATTATTTTATTAGGAGATTCCTGGCCAGGATTATTAAAATGGCTTAATAATTCTCCATTGAAAAGAGGATTTTTCGAAAAAAAAGACGTTGAGTTATTGTATCATGCAAAAAATTACAATGAAGCTATAAAGTTAATTGACATGGCTTATACAGAATACAAAAAGGGGAATAAGGATTTTTGTATAAATTATAAAAAATACAGGGTGTAAAATGATAAGAAAGGCAAATATTAAAGACATAAAAAGAATAAATGAAATATACTTTGATGGAGCTTTTCAGGAATATAACTTTCAGTATAATAAGAAATCAGAAAAAGAAAAAAGAAAGTATATTGATGAAGAGATAAAAAATCACAAGAAGAAAATAAGAAAAGATTTACAAGCTAAAAAACAACATTGGGTTGTTTTGGAAATTAATGGAAAAGTTATTGGATTTGGAAGTGCTTATCTTTGGAGTAATAAAGGTGTTGTAGAAAGTGTTTACATTGATAAAAATTATCAAAAAAAGGGATATGGAACTCAAATTTTAAAATATCTTATTAATTGGATGAAACTTAAAAAAGTTAAACATATAGAATCAAATATACTTACTGAAAACATTCCTTCTATTAAACTTCATGAGAAATTAGGATTTAAACCATATTTGTTAAGGATGAGATTAAGATGAAACTAATAATTGGAAGTGATCATGCAGGGTTTAAACTTAAAGAAGAGCTGAAAGCATTTTTTGATAAAAATAAGATTGATTATGAAGATGTTGGCCCTCATAAATATGATAAAGATGATAATTATCCTTTTTATTCATTTAAAGTTGCTGAAAGAGTTGTAAAATTGAAATGTATGGGAATTGTTATTGGAATGTCTGGGGAAGGAGAGGCAATTGCTGCAAATAAAGTTCCTGGAATAAGAGCAGTTGTTTATTATGGCAAAAATAAAAGCATAATTAAATTATCAAGAGAACATAATGATTCAAATGTTCTTTGTTTAGGGGCAGGATTTCTTAGTAGTAAGGAAGCTATAGAGGCTGTTAAATTGTGGTTAAATACTAAATTTTCAAATGCCACCAGACATAAAAGAAGACTAAAAGAGATTTCTAGGTTTGAAAAAAGATGAAAAAAGAAATACAAAGTATAATTGAAAGAAATAAAAGGGTTGAAGCTGATAAAGCATGGGAGACAAGTTTTACAAGAAAGTTATTAATTGCAATTTTCACTTACATTGTTATTGTTCTTTTCTTTTTAGTTGCTGATTTACCTAAACCATTTCTTAATCCAATTGTTCCAACTGTTGGTTTTTTGTTATCAACATTAACTCTACCTTTATTCAAAAATATTTGGCTAAGGTATGCTTATAAAAGATAACCAAAGACTTTAAATATAACCATTACTATGGTTATTATAACCTAAATAGAGGTTATTTTATATATGTCAAGTTTGCTTAATTTTATTAGGAAAAATGAAGATTTAAGAGCGATTTTTGGAGTCAGAGAGTTAAAAATAATAGAGAAACAACTACTTGGGATTAATTTAACTCAATCTGAAAAAAATCGTTTATCTAGAGATATCAGAAAAAAACTTAAAGTTATAAAGGAAATATCCAAATATCAAGAAGAATTTGAATTAAAAAAAGCAAGCGAGATTAAGATAATTATTAAAGATATAAAGGAATATATTTTGTCAAGTGAATATTTTCCCAGAATAAAAAGAATATACTTATTTGGTTCTTCTGTGAAAAATGAAAGAACTTTTAGATCAGATATTGATATTGCTGTTGAATTTACTGATGATATCGGTTTAAAAGAAGCTACAGAGTTTAGGATAAAATTCTCTGGAAGAGATGGTTTAGATATCCAGGTTTTTAATATTCTTCCTGAAAAAATACAAAAATCAATTTTAAATAATCATAAAGTGTTGTATAAAAAATGAAAGAAAACATAAAAGAGGACAAGGTTAATGAAATAGAAAAATATTTAGATGAATTGGAATCTATCTTTCCATTTGATTTTGAAGAATATAAGTGTGACTTTAAAATTAGGGCTCTTTGTGAAAGACTTTTTGAGAAAATAATTGAAGCAATTGTTGATTTAGCTTTTATCATGATAAAAGAAAGAAAGCTAAAAATTCCGGAAGATGATGAAAGTTCATTTGATATACTAAAAAATGAGAGCATCATTTCTGCAGTTTTAGCAAATAAACTAAAAGAAGCTAAGGGTATGAGAAATGTTATAGCTCATGAATATGGAAAGATTAATGATGAAAAGGTGTTTCATGCAGTAACTGAAGAGATAATTCCCGACGTTCGCGAGTTTTTAAATAGTGCTAAATCTATTTAATAAAATGGAAAAGAAAATAAAAATAATACCTACGGTATTTGCAGAGAAGAAAAAAGAATTTGATGAAAGATTTGATAAACTTATTAATGTAAGTGATGAATTACAGATAGATTTTATGGATGGCAAATTTGTACGTGGCAAGAGTGTTAAGCTAAGTGATATTTCTAACTTGAAAAGATATGACAACAAATTTGAAGCACATTTAATGATAAGTAAGCCTATGGACTGGATTAAAAGACTGAAGAATAAAGGTTTTTACAAAGTAATATTTCATCTTAAAAAAAATGATAAAGAAGCTGAAGTAAGAAAAATGATTAATGAAATACAGAAACAAGATATGGAAGCTTTTATTGCTATAAGTCCTGAAATAAGGGAAGAAAGTGTTTTTCCTTATTTAAATCAGGCTGATGGGGTGCTTATTATGGGAGTCAAACCTGGAATGGAAAGCCAGAAATTAGTTCATAAAACTTTTTACAAAATTGAAAATATCAGAAAAAGAAATCCTGAAATAAATATACAGGTAGATGGCGGTGTAAGTCCTAAAAATATTAAATACTTAGTTGCAGCTGGAGCAAATATTATTAATACAGGCAGTTTTGTTGCTAATTCACCTGTTCCAAAACAAGCTCTAAGAGTATTATATAAATTAGCAAGATAAAATTCTAAAGGATTTTTTTAACAGCTTCTGTAATTGCATCTGAGTTTATTTTGTATTTTTTTAGCAATTGTTCTTTTGTACCTGAATGAGGTATTTCTTTAACTGCTAAATGATTTAGCTTAATATTTGAATTTTTTATTGTGCTTAAAACAGCTTCTCCTATGCCTCCTTCTGGATAGTGATCTTCTACTAGTATGATTTTTTTACCATGGGATTTTATAAAAAAATTTAGTTTTTGTTTATTAATTGGTTTTATTGAATATAAGTCTATAACTGCAATATTTATGTTTTTGTTTTTTAGCTCATAATAAGTTTTAATTGCTTCATGAACAGTTATACCGGAAGCTATAATTGTTGCTTTGTCTTTTTTTGAGCTAAATAATACTTTGAAATCTCCTATTGGAAAATTTTCATTGTTATTGTATAAAATTGGTGTTTTTGATCTTGTTGTTCTTATATAAGTTATTCCTTTATTTCTATGGGAGAATTTTGTCAGCTTTTCACATGAAACAGCATCACTTGGGTATAAAACTATTGAGTTAGGCAAAGATCTCATCATAGCAATATCTTCTAAACCCATTTGTGAAACTCCATCTTCTCCTATTGAAACTCCACTATGCGAGCCGCAAATGCTAATATTTCCAGATGAAATATCTGCCATACGAATCTGGTCATGAGCCCTAGTTAAGAAAGATGCAAATGTTGATGTCATTGGTTTAAATCCCTTTACACTTAAACCTAGAGCAATAGAAATCATATTTTGTTCCGAAATGTATGTTTGTATGAATTTTCCTTTATTTTTTTCTACTAAATCACTATAAGTTGAATTACTAACTTCTGCATCTAAAACAACTGATTTTTCATCTCCTAAAGAAATAGATACTAAGGCTTTTCCATAAGCTTCTCTTGTTGAAACTTCTATGTTTGGTTTGTAATTATTAACTTTTATAAGAGATTTATCTTCCTTAAAACTTATTTTCTTTGGGGTTTTTATTTTAATATTTGGCATATGTCCTTTAGGTATTTCATCTAAAGCTTGTCCTAACTGCCTATAGTCTAAAGCTTTTCCATGCCAGCCATTTTTTCCTTCTAAAAAACTAACTCCTTTACCTTTTATTGTTTTGGCAATTATACATAAAGGTTTGTTAGTTTTTCCAATTTTTGATAAAGCATTATTTATTTCTTCAATGTTATGACCATTTATTTTTATCACATGCCATCCAAAAGACTCTACTCTTCTTTTGTAATCATCTAACTTATAGCCAAGCATTGTTTCTCCTGTTTGCCCTAATTTATTTACATCAATTATTGCACATAAATTATTTAATTTATAATGTCCTGCAAAAGCAAAAGCTTCCCATACAGACCCTTCTGCCATTTCTCCATCACCAAGAAGAACAAAAGTTCTATATTTCCTATTATCAAATTTAGCTGCTAATGACATTCCAATTCCTGCTCCGAGGCCTTGTCCAAGAGAGCCTGTCGCAATCTTTACCCATAGTAAAGACTTTGGTACAGGATGACCTTCAAGCCTTGAATGTAATTTCCTTAAATGGTTTAAATTGTCTTTTATACAACCTGCTCTAAACAAGGCTGAATAAAGTATTGGGGCAGCGTGACCTTTACTTAATATGAATTCATCATTATCGGGATTGTTATGATTATTAATATCCCAGTTCATTGTATTGAAAAATAGACAGGAAATTATTTCTGCGCAACTAAAACAAGATGTTACATGCCCGCTTCCAGCATGAGTAGTCATAATTGCTACATCTCTTCTTAGAACATTTGCTATATTCTCCAACTGCATGTTAGAAACCATTTTTTCTTTCACCCTTTATAGAATGAGTTGTAAGCAATATAAAAAGGTTATTAATCCCCTTTTTACTTTTATTATTATGTTTATAGATGTACATGCGCATTTGGACATTTTGAAAAATTTATCTGATGTAATCGATAACTGTAAGAAGAAAAATATACTTATTGTTAGTCAGGGTGTTAATCTTAAAACTAACAAAGTTGTTCTAAAACTGACAGAAAAATATGATAGTGTTAAAGCAGCTATTGGTTTATATCCTGATGAAATACTAAAGTTAAATGATGGTGAAATAGAAGAGGAGATTAAATTTATTGAGAAAAATAAGGAGAATATTGTTGCTATTGGTGAAATTGGTTTAGATGATAGTTACTCTGATATGGAAAAACAAAAAGAGGTTTTTGAAAAATTAGTTAAATTAGCTATTAAAATTAACAAACCTATTATTGTACATTCAAGAAAAGCAGAATTAGAAGTTATTGAAATTTTGGAAAGTTTAAAATGTAAAAAGGTTATTATGCATTGTTTTTCTGGGAATAAAAAATTAGTTGAGAGAATAATAAAAAATAAATGGTCTTTAAGTATTCCTACAAATGTTAAATATAGCTTGCAATTTCAGGAAGATGTTTTTCTTTGTCCAATAGAACAGTTATTATGTGAAACTGATTCTCCTTTTTTATCTCCAGATAAAAAATTTCCAAACACTCCTGAAAATGTGATTGAAAGCTATAAAAAAATTGCAGAGATAAAAAAGCTAAAATTAGACAAAGTGGAAAGAATTATTGAGGAAAATTATAAGAGGTTGTTTAAATGAGTATAAAAATTGAAAAGATAAGGGTTAAGAAGATACCTAAGAAGTATGTTGATTTGATGAATAAGGAAAGAAAAAGAAAGTATGGAAGCAAAAAACCTATGGATTTTAAAAAAGAAGATAAAAATGGGGTATTCTTTTTTGTAAAAAATAATAAAAAAATAATGGCATTTGGTATGTTAAAACCTGTTAAAGTGGAATATCTTGGTAAACAATATAATATACTTGGGATGGGGAGGGGAATGGCAATAAAGAAAGGTGTTGGTTATGGAAGAATACTAAATAATGCTAGAATTAAATATGCATCAGAAAAAGGTAAAAGTGTTCTTGCTTTTACTGATAGAAAAAATATTGGATTTTTTAAAAAAGTTGGTTTTAAAATTTCTAAGGATTTAATAAAAAGGTTTAGATATAAAAATCCTGAAACTGGAAAAATAATTTATGATCCTGATGGAGATGGCGTTTATTTAGAAGGCAAAGATAAACTAATAAGTAAGATGTTAAAAACTAAAGAAATAGCTTATATTGAAATACCTTTTTGGTAAAAATGATAATTGAAGGTTGTATTTATCTTCCATAATGTTTTTAAAATGGAAAATATAGATTAAAACATGGAAAAAAAGTGGTTAATAGTTGCTATTTTGATTATAATTGGAGTTGTAAGTATATGGCAAATTGGCAGTATGGTAGGAATTAGTATAACAGCTCCTGCTGAAAAAATAATTGATTTTAATGCTGAAAGTTATTCAGATAATGAAACCTTTATTTTTTTACAATACGATTTAACAGAAGATGATAATTTGGGAAATGTATTTTATCTTAATGGAAGTGATTTTATAAGAACTAAAAAAGCTAATATAACTGAAGATGATGGTTTTAGTGTAAATATACTTGCAAAAGTTGAAGACTCTACAAATAAAAACAATTTAGGGTTAATTTCTAGTCATTCTCAAAATAATGAAACAGGTTTTAGAGTTCTATACAAAAATTTTGATGATGAAGATAGAATTTACTTTGAAATAGGTGATGTTAAAGATTATGCTGAAATTGAAAAGGGCTTTTGTTTGAAAAAATGGTGTTATTATTCATTAACATATGATTCAAACAATGGAAAAATTAAGGTTTACCTTAATGGAAATAAAATAAAAGAATTAAAAACAAATAGTAAGGTTAGTGTAAATAAATATGTTAACATTGGTAAGACAATAGACATAAATAATGAGTATTTCATAGGAGAAATAGCAGATGCAGAAGTGTATAAAGGAGTTTTAAGTGATAAAGAGATAAAATTGTTATCTGACAAAATTTAATATTATTTCTTTGTTTCTAACCTCTGGATGAAACAAAACACCAAATAATGGTTTTTGCTTGTGTTTTACAGCTTGTGCAATTCCATTTGATTTACAATATGTTTCAAATTCATTTAACTTTAAAAAATCTATATAATTATTATGTAAATGATAAACTTCTATTTCTGTATTTTCTTTTATATTTAGAAAATTCTTATTGAATTTTTCTTTGTAAAAACCCACTTCTGTTTTTTTCTTATTAATTCCATTATAAACCAAGCCTAATATTTGCATTCCTGCACAAATTCCTAGAACTGGCTTATTAATGTTGTTAATCCAAGAAAATTTATTTATCTTCTCAACATAATTAAAATCTTGCAGACTTGTTCCGCAGATTATTATTTTATCTGCTTTATCAATGTTATTTTTATTTAATTGCGTATAATGCCTTATAACATATGGTTTTTTAGTTTCTTTTAAAACATCCTCTACAGGTTTGACAAATTCTAATTCATGAAGTTTGTATTTACAAGTTGAAATTACTAGGATCATCTTAAAATAGCCTCCATTCTCCAGCTTTTTCCATTGTCATCACTCCATACTTTTTTACCTATTATTTTTAACGGCTTTTTGAATAAAGGGCAGTTAATAACAAGAGTTTCAAACTCTCCTCCTTCTCCTGCAGGGTTTATTTTATATTTCTCATTAAGTTTTTTTATATCTGAAATGAATAAATTATCGATTTTTCTTCCCATCCACTTTTCATTCAAAGGATAGGCAAAAACACCTGTTAAAACTACCTGGAATTTATTTTTAATTAAATCCTCCAATAGCTCAAACTGATTTTTCTGCCATAATGGATTAAAACATTCCAGTTTCATAGAATTACATATTTTTTGTATTCTAGTTGCCTGGTAGACAGATGCTACGGCTCCAGTTACAATACCCTCAATGTTATAATCTTGCTTTGCTTTTTTAATAGCTTTTTCTAAGTCTTTTAATTCAGACTCTTTTTTACCTGTTGTTTTTTGTATTATAATTGGTATATCCATGGCTTGAGACTGCTTAAGTGTCTGAGATATAGAAGGAGTATGAAACATATAACTATCTTTGTTTTCAGAATGAATACTAATTAAACAACTTATTTTATGTTTCTTCTTTTTTGCAAGATAAGCCGCATATGTAGAATCTTTTCCACCTGAAAATAAAAGTCCTAATTTCATTTTGTAAGCTGGAATAAACGTGGATTATCTTTTATAAATCGTTCCATTATTCCATTAAACACAAAAACTTCCCTTCTTTTTATATAAAGATAACCTAAGGAAGAAGCTATTAATGCACCTAAACTATCAAGAATTAAATCCCACATTGTATCTATTAAACCGTTTTTTTGCATGCCCAAACCAAATAACTGGTCCATTGAAAATTCAAAGATTTCCCATAAAGCTCCTATTGCTAGTGCAAAACAAAAAGAAAAGATTGCTACAGTTGAAGGTTTTGCTTCAATTTTTTTACCTTTATATAAAATATACATTATTGTAAATCCAATAAACCCAAGAGCAATAGCAGAGCCACCATGTAAAATAGCATCCCACCACCAGTAAATAGTGTAATAATCATGAACTTCTCCGAGGAAGAGTGCTGCATAAATAAATAATACTGTAATTATTTCAAATTCTATTGGGAGATCTATTTTTGAGCTAACTTCAAAAATAAACGGAAGAAATGTAAGTAAAAAAGTAACTATTGCAACGAACATCACAAGCCATTCTTTAGTAAAGATAGAACTGATTAAAGCAAGAACAAGAGTTAATCTTATGAAGTTTATAAAAACAAAATGAGCCTTTTCTATTCTTGTTGTGTATTGGTAAGATTTTTTTATTCTTTTGATTATTCCTTTAAATCCCATATAATTACATAGAACTTATACTTAAAAATCTTACATCTTCTTAGAATGGAGTAATTTATACTAAAATATGTAAAGTAAACCTTGTATCTTAACATCATTTATGGCTAATTACACAATATCTTTACCTTATTTATTAGTTTTATTATAGTGTCTGGTACAGGATTAAGGTATTATGATAAATATTTTTCTTTCTAATAATATTAATCAAATCATATTTAAATATTAAATTTGACTCAATTATATTTAATTTATTATACATAAATATTAAAATTAAGATTCAATTATAATGTAAAAGAAAGGTTAAACTCAACGATAAATAAATGGTAAATAATATTTTTAAAATAAATACAGCAAACAAAAATATATTAAAGATATGATAAAAAATAAGGATATTATATTAACAAATATTCCCTTCTAAAGCCGAAATAGGCTAATCCTGTCCCATAATCTTTATTATAGGTTAGTTTATAGATTAATTAGTGTTATGTTGTATTTATGATATTTCCAAAGATATATGGAATTGTTAAAATATTATATAGAATGTTAAGTTTAATATTGGACTTAACAAAATAATAACCTTTTTAAATTAAATATACTTAATTAAAACATGGGAGGGGTTCGAGATTTTTTAATACTGTCCTTTTTAATCATTATTTTAATTAATATAATATTAGTAAGTGCTTATCTTATTTCTACACAATATGGTTCTGTTACACTAAGCCCCGGAGAGAATTATACTGTTAATATTCCTTTCTTTGGACCGTCTAAATCACCAGTAATATGCGGAAAAGCTCAGAAAACTTCTGGCGAAGTCTTACCAGGAGTTAATGTTAGTGTTTATTACAGCAATAGCTTAGTAAATAAAAGCGCTACAAATTCAAACGGACAGTATTGTGTTTATCTCCCAGAAATTACCTCAAATAGAGAGTATGATATTTTCATAGAGTATAATAATCAAACAAATACTGGAGATTTTATTCAGTTAGCTAGTAATGATTATACATTGGATTTTGATAATAACCTCCTTTTTAGCAAGTTATCTGATAAATATGCTATTTTAAAAGGGTCAATAATTAATGAAGAAGCAGAGATTGAAAATGGCAGGTTTGAAATAAATTTACAATACTGGCCTATTAATTCAAGCGAAAGATTTGAAATTTTTAATTATCAAAAATATTTTGTTAACATAAATCCTCAAGAAACTTATGATATTCCCAATGATGAACTTAATGTTTCCTGGCAAATTCCAAATGATGCTAAAACTGGAAGATATAAATTTTACATAAAAACTTCTTTTAATGCTGAAGAGAAGCCTAAAACTATTTATTTTAATGTTAGTGACTAGATTTTATTATTAATCATAAATATTCTTACGATGCCCAACTTTTAAGATGATAATTATATCTTTTTCAATTGAAAAAATAACTCTATAATCTCCAACTCTTAATCTAAAATCATTATTTCCTTTCAATCGCTTTACATCTTTAGAAAATGGATTTTCTGCTAATTCCTCAATTTTTTTGACAATTCTTCTTGCTATAGAATTTTCAAGCTTTTCTATATTTTGTAATGCGTGTTCTTTCCATTCTAAATTATACATTATAAACCTAGTCTTTTTTTAACTTCAGCATGAGAAATACTTTTTCCTTTTCTAGCTTCTTCTATTTCCTTTTTTGTTTTTTCATTTAATTCTAAATCATCTTCTATCATTCTTTCAATTACTTCATTGTAGGTTTCTCTTTCCATCATTTTCATTCTATCTAGAACTGATTTTACATTATCTGAGATTTGTATTGTTGTTGACATTTTTATAACTTATTATAATTAGTTATAACTAGTTATAGTATTTAAATATTTTGATTTATTAGAAGAAGTTGATGGTTAAAGGTCCCGTAAGAAATCCTATTGCTTCAGCTGAAGGATGAATTATGGCAG
>JBBSZB010000038.1:0-1489 GCA_038044965.1 Nanobdellota archaeon | reverse complement strand
AATAAATGATGAAATAGATTTAATTGTTGTTCAGGTTGAAGATAAAGATAAGATAAGTGATATTAGTAATGAAATTGAATTAAAACTGAGAAAAGACAGACATGAAAAAATTGGAGAAGAAGATTTTAGTGTTCAAACTCAAATACAGGGTTTGGAAAGTATAAACAGCATACTAACTATAATTAATATGATTGTTATTGGAATTGCTGCTGTTTCTTTGTTAGTTGGAGGAATTGGAATTATGAATACTATGTATACTTCAATTTTAGAAAGAAATAGAGAAATTGGGATTATGAAAGCAATTGGTGCGCAGAATAAAGATATACTTTCTATATTTTTAATTGAATCTGGTTTGCTTGGTTTGGTTGGAGGAGTTATGGGAGTTATTTTTGGATTTAGTATTTCAAAAATTATAGAGTACATTGCTGTGCAGCAACTTGGAACTAAATTATTACAAGCAGCTTCTCCTTTATGGTTAATAATTGCTTGTTTGGCTTTTGCATTTTTAACAGGATCTATTTCTGGATTATGGCCTGCATGGCAAGCTTCAAAAACAAATGTTGTAGATGCTGTAAGATACGAATAATAAATAACTTCTTTATCAATAAAACAATATATCAAAAAACACAAATAAGTTTAAAAACTATAATTAAATAAATAGATAATAAAAAGAGGAAAGAATGGCAAAAAAGTGTATATATTGTCGAAATGAAATATCTGATGAATCTGTTATAGACTGTTGCGATTCTTGCGGTGTAGGGGTTTGGGGGCATAAAATGTTTAAAGCAATTGTTAAAAATATGGAACAAGCCCGAGATAGGGGAGATATATAAGAATTCTTGATTAAGAAAAGGTATAAAAAGGCTTTTAAAGGCATTATTTTTAGATAATTAATAGAGATTTTGATAATTAAAATATTAAAATGGCAAGCAAAAGAAAACCTGTACATCAGAGAGGAAAAATTAGGCTTAGTGAATACTTCAAAGAATTAAATAATGGTGATAAAGTTGCAATTAAAAAGGAAAAATCAATACCGTCTAATTTTAATAAAAGAGTTCATGGAAGAACTGGGGAGGTTGTTGCTAAAAGAGGCTCAAATTATGTTGTAAAGTTAAAAGAATTTAACAAAGAAAAGACATTTATAGTTCATCCTATTCATCTAAAAAAGATAAAACTATCAGAAAAGGTAAAATAAAATGATAAAAGAAATGAAACCGTTGACATTAGCAGAAGCGCAACACTTAGTTAAAATTAATGACGGAAGCAAAGAAATAGAACCTTACTTTAATAAATTTATTAAGCTTAAAAAGAAAGAAGCTGAAGAACTTAAGAAAGAATTAGAAGGTCTGGATAATCATAAAATGAAAAAAGATCATATTATAAAAATTGTTGATCTTTTACCTGAAGATGCTTCTGATTTAAATAAAATATTTTCAGATATAAGTTTAGATGAAAATGAAATTAAACAAATTGCTGATATTGTCGCAAA
>JBBSZB010000037.1:0-6034 GCA_038044965.1 Nanobdellota archaeon | reverse complement strand
TCAATAATTATGTTTATTATCACTAAACACCCTTGAAAGAAGTTTTGGTTTATGGTTGATTATTTGGTTGGGAAAGGACGACGAGGGAGATAATTTTATAAGCTACTTGTATTCCTTTTTTAATGAAGTATATTTTTATAGATGTAGACGAAAGTAGACCTACATCAAATATTATAATAAAACAACCGAGAAAAATTTTATATGATGATGGAATGAATGATAAAATAAGTTTTGTCTGTGAAAAATGTTTTAAGGAATTTAATAAAAACGATCTGTCCCATCTGAACAAATGTAGAGTAGAGTATCCTGAAGAAGGAATATGCTCAAAAAGCAGCAAGTACCCTAGTTTTATGTTATTCAAATTAGAGAATGAAAAGGGCAAAGTTAATAATAAGATAATAACAAACATTTTAAATTTGTCAAATTTTTCTAAATTAGAGCAAAAGATTGGTGCTAGAATTCCAAATAAAAGAATTCTTGGTAAAAGTTATTCTTTTTGGTCGGTAGGTATCTTTTATGTTAGCAATTTTTATTGCTATATAGCATTTAATTATAAAAATATTATATCTTATTGTTTAATCCAAGTATATAGTTCATTTTTTATGGATAAAATAGTAATTAGAGATATTTATACTTTACCAGATTATAGAAGAAAAAATTGTGCAGGGAGGATTATAAATCAGATTTTATATGATTATAAGATAAATTTGGACAACTTGTTTTTTAGCTCACCTGTTTCTCCGAAATTGAAATCTTTATTAAAGAAAATGGGGGCAAATAAGATAAAAGAAGTTTATGGGGAGAAATTTAATATAACTTAAGATATCTTATTATGATACTTTCCTTAACTTTATCTCTCCTTTTTTAGTTTAATCTTTTTTGATGTTTTATTCTATTAATTCTATCATTTGCTAATTGAATATACATAGAGTTGTTATCTATCCCTATCCACTTTCTACCCAGATCTTCTGCTGCCACTGCAGTTGTACCACTTCCCATAAAAGGATCCAAAATAACCTGATTTTCATTACTAGCCATTTCAATTAATCTTCTGAATAATTTCAAGGGTTTCTGAGTAGGATGTGCTGCCCTACCATCTTTTCCTTTAATTCTTTCTGGACCTTGGCATGAAGGAAAGTCCCAAACATCTCTTAGTTGTTTTCCATAATTGTACTTTTTCATTTTATCATAATTAAAGGTCCAGTTTCTCCCCTTTGCATACCATACTATAAACTCTGTTGAATGAGTTAGCATCCTTTTAGTTATATTAGGCATAGCGTTTGGTTTTCTCCAAGTGATAATGTTTAAGGGTTTGTAATCTAATTCCTTAAGAGCAATTATTACTTCACCAATATTATGATGAGAACAACAAATTAAGATAGTTCCATTCTCTGATAAAACTCTATTAGATTCTTTAATCCATTTTTTTGTAAAATCTAAATAATCTGAGTATTTGTCAAATTTGTCCCATTCTTCATTGACTTTGTAATATGCTCCACCAGTTTTATTATCTGGTAAATTAACACCTCCTTTAGAAGCGTTATATGGTGGATCTGTTAAAATTAAATCCACACTACCAGCTGGAATTTTTGTCATTATTTCAATTATATCTCCTTCATGGTTTTTATTGATTATCTCTTCCATTTAGTAGAATTTTCCTCCATTCTCTAATCTTTATTGGAATTTTATCAATCCATTCTTCAGAATTATTTATTTTATCTAGAGTCAATAAGTTATTGTATAAATCAGTTAAATTTTCCTTTGTAAATTTCTCTTTTGATTTTTTTAATGTTAAGAGTGTTTGGAGTAACTCTACAAACTGTTTTAAAGTCAATGGAATAATTTTTTGTTTTTTGCCCTTGTAGCCATAATTCACAGACATCCAGAATGTTTCTATCGTGTCAATATGTAACGAAGGAGCAATAAATATGCAGAAGGTTTCTTTTTTTTGATTTTTTTCTTCAAAATCTCTTAAATGTCTCATTACAGGTTGACCTTCATTAAACCATTGTGTTTTATCCCTTAACAAAGTTACTTCATATACTGAATTATGATTTTCATAAAAACACTCTATATCGGGTGTACCTGCTGGTGCAGTATTTGTTGGTTCATTATCATCTCCCACAGGGTAGTTTGGTTTGATTCTTATAGCATCATTTAAAGCATTTAATCCCAAGGCCACGTATTTTTCTAAAACTAAAGGCCTATCTTCCATTTTAAATAATTCTTTAGTTAAGATGTTAATATATTCTTCAATTGCAGATACATCTTGGGATTGAAGGTGTTCTATTTCTTCTTGCAGTCTTCTTCTATACTCTCTTAATTCTTCTATATATTGTTTTAACTCTTCTAAATTAAGTTTTTTATAATCTTTTTTCTTAAATAAGATTTTACCAACTTTATTTTCTAAAGCTAAAATTTCTTTATTGATTCTTTCTACAATAATTCTTAAACTTTCAGCATTTTCCCAAGGTAAGCTTGGTAAATCTATATCTGATAAGTATTCTAAATACTCTTTTCTGTTTTCGAATTCTCTAGGTTTACCAGAATCTACTTTTAATAATAAATCAATCTCTAAGATTCTTCTTAATTCAAGATCTATGTAGTATCCGTTTCCTCTGATTTGAATATACCGTGTTAATCTAAAATATCTTATAATGTTATCTGTGTACTCTTTTAAATTGTTTAAAGTTTTCTTGATTAACTTATCATCATCAGTTTTTAGAAATTCTTTGACTAAATTGTATGAAAATCTCGCATACAGTTCTTTCTTATTCTTTTCCTTTTTAATCCTCAATCTTAAATCAATGATCTTATCAACATATTTTTCTGTATCTTTAAAATTTATTAAAGTTGGAACAAATAATAAAAACTCCTTTCTACTAATTCCAACAGGATCGTAACCTTTTTCTTTCCATTTTTTATTTAAAATGTTTATTAGATGAAGAGTTGTAATAAACGGTTTGGTATTATAACCCTCTTCTTCTTTGAAATCTTCTGAGTCTGGATTTGGCAGTTGCCATTTTATAAAACTTTTAAAAAAGACTTCTCCTAGATCGAAGTTTTCCTTTAAGAAAATATTTCCTACTGCCGAAATGCGAATTTTATTTTCTTCATCAAGGAAGGCAAGACCCATCTTTTCTAATGGATTAAAAGACTGTCTACCCCTCATATCTCCACCACCAGTGTAGTTCTTGGAATTAAGTATCTCTTCAGCTTCATTAAATTTTATTTGTTCATCATTACTCATCAATTTTAGTTGTTTAGATGTAAGATTATTATAAAATTGTTGGCTCCCATATCCATAGATTTTATATTGTATTAATAAAATTTGAAATTTTCTTTGATTTGTTTTGTTCCATTCTTCCCCTTCAATTTTTTTAAGAATTTTAAGAAAGTCACGAATTCTTTCAGGATTTCTTACTGTTGTTGAAATTGACCAAGGTTTTACCATTTTCAAATACTCTAAGTATATATTTTAAAAACATAACATATTTAAGTATTATCTTATTAAGGTAATTAAAGAGAGGACAAAATGGTTTCTAAAATTGAACTGAAAAGAGGGAATAGTATCGAAATTTTACGAAAATATCCAGATGGATCTATAGATATGATTTTTGCTGATCCTCCATATAATCTTTCAGGTAAGGACAACATTACTTGTAAAAATGGAAGAAAAACTATTTGTAATAAGGGAGATTGGGATGTAATTGATGATATTCATACCTTTAACGAGGAGTGGCTTAAAGAGTGTAAACGAGTTCTGTCCGATACTGGTACAATTTGGATTTCAGGAACATTACATAATCATCCTTCGGTTGGCGTATTACTGAAGAAATTGGGTTTTTGGATCATAAATGATATTGTTTGGTTTAAACCAAATGCTCCTCCCCAATTACAGCCTAATAGACTTGCACCTTCTACAGAATTAATTTGGTTGGCTAGTAAAAGTAAAAAATATTATTTTGATTATCAAAAAGCAAAAAAGTTAAATGGAGGAAAACAGATGAGGAATTTATGGACAATAAATGCAAAAAGACATATAACTTCTCATCCGACTGAAAAACCTGAAGATTTATTGGAAAGAATAATTCTTTTAGGAAGTAAAGAAGGTGATGTAATCTTAGATCCATTTATGGGTTCTGGAACAACGGGAGTTGTAGCCAAACGTTTGGGAAGAAAATTTATTGGAATAGAGGTAGACAATGACTATTTTAAGATGGCAGAAAAAAGAATTAGTTCTGAAAAAGAATTTGAAAAAGAAAAATTAGTTCTTACAGAAATTAATATAATTTCTCTTATTCAAAAACAAGAATCGTCTTTTTTAAACAAAATCAAAGAAGAATCTTTAGTAGAGGCTTAACTATTATCACACCACTCACAAAATTTAGTTGGACAATTAGAGTTTAATAGCTTAATTGCTTTGTTAAATATAATCTCCGCATTTTTAACATCAATTTTCATTTTCTTTAAAGTTGTATCAAAAATAATTTCTCCCTTTGGTAAAACTTCCTTAGGAACATAAAACAACAAGAAAGCATAATCTTCAGTAGTGTATCCATTCTTTCTTAGTAAGAAATTGTAAATATCCAACTGATTTTGATAATGCTCATGAGTATCTTCTTTCAATGGAAAACCTCTTGTCTTATAGTCGAGAACAATCAACTTCTTTCCTTTCATTAGAATATTATCAACCGCCCCTTTCAGAATATTTCCTTGCTTGTCTTTATAAGTTAATCCCTTAAAGTTGCTTCTCCAGATTGCTAATAATTCATGATTATCAAATAGTTTTATGTTCTTACAATCTCCGTTATTGCAGAGTTCAGGGGGTAATTGCTTCTTATCCATGAACTTGTTAAAATGGGTTTTAAGAATTGCATCCATTCCGCTTGGTAATGAAGGAAAAACTCCCGAAGGTCGTTTCCAGACTTTATGCTGTGTCAGCCAAAAACATCTAGGACATTCTTTCATCAGGTTTAATGCTGATGGAGATAATTTGAAAGGCATGAAATTAAATAGAAATGGCAGTTTTATATTTTCCTATTCAAATAACAAGCACCACAACAAGTACATCTTAAGACCTTAATTTTATTTTTAATAAATCCTGCAAGTTCAATCTGTCCATTACACACAGGGCAAATTCTTATTCTACTTTCAAAGTTTAGGCCTGTTAAGGTTTTATCTCCACCTTTTCCACCCTCTATCATTATGACAAAAGAAAATTAATATTTTTAAAAGGATCTATTTTTATTCCAACCCTTCGTATCCTCTTTCTTCAATCTCATTAACTAAATCCTTGTCGCCTTCCTTAACAATCAAACCATCCTTCATAATAAACACACGGTCAATATCTAAGTAATCAAGAATTCTTTTGTAATGTGTTATAATTATTATTGTTTTATCCGGCGCGGCGAAGTTTTTTATTCCTGATGCAATTGTTTTTAATGCATCGATATCAAGTCCTGAATCGGTTTCGTCCAGAATTGCAATGTTTGGATTAAGGACTAGTAGTTGTAAAATTTCTGATTTCTTTTTTTCTCCGCCGCTGAAACCTTCATTTAAATAGCGTGTGAGGAAATCCTCATTTACTCCAAGCTGTTCAGCTTTTTCTTTTAGTAATTTTTTAAAGTCCAAAAGGCCGATCCTTTTTTCTTTTAATGAGTTGTATGCAGTTCTTAAAAAATTTGAGAGCGTGACACCAGAAATTTCTTGAGGGTATTGAAATGAAAGGAACATTCCGAGTTTTGCTCTTTCATCCGCTTTCATATTTGAAATGTCTTGATCTTTGAGGATTATTTCTCCCGAATCAATTTTGTAAATTGGATTTCCCATCAAAATGTTTGCCAGCGTCGATTTACCTGAACCATTCGGCCCCATTATTACATAGACCTTTCCTTCTTTGAGTTTTAGGTTTATTCCTTTAAGAATTTCTTTTCCTTCTATTGATGATTTAAGATTGTTAATGACGAGCATTTTTATCTCCGTCGTTATTTAATTTCTTTAATGCCTCCAAAGGCATGAGTTCGCATGGAAT
>JBBSZB010000036.1:0-3768 GCA_038044965.1 Nanobdellota archaeon | reverse complement strand
AGAAATATATTCATAACTTTTATATACCTTCTAAATTTAACTTTTTCATACAACATGGAAATCAATAATTTTAAGTGTGAAAAGTGTGAAAAAGAATTTGCTTCAAAAGAAGCTTTAGAAATGCACATGAATTCTAAGCATTATGAAGCTCCTAAAGGCTTAGAGAAAGTTAATAAGAAAAGAGTTAGAAACTGGATTTTTATTATAGTTATTCTTGCAATTATTATTGGTGTTGCTTATGTTCTTGCTTTTAATTCATCTAATGGAAGTGGGAAATATGATGATTTTGCCAAGTGTTTAACAGAGAAAAATGTTACAATGTATGGAACGTGGTGGTGTCCTCATTGTAAAGATCAGAAAGCTGCTTTTGGAAGCAGTTTTCAATATGTTAATTATATAGAGTGTTCAACTCCTGATGGGAAAGCACAGCTACCTGTATGTGAAAAAGAAGGTATAGAAGGATATCCTACATGGGATTTGGGCAATGGTAGTAGAATAGATAAAGTTTTAACTCTTAAATATTTAGGTCAGTTAACTGGCTGTGTACTTCCTTAGTTTTAAGAAATAGTTTTATATAGCTTGTCTGTTTTCGTCACTATGATATGTAACAACTGGTTTTCCATCTATGTAAAAAGTAGATATTAAGTCATGTTTTTCAGCATAGATTTTTGCCCATCAATGACCATCTGAGATATTATTCACTTTTCTGTCTATTACAATATTTCTTTTACTATCTCTTGATACTACCTCAAAACCTTTATTTTCCATATTTCCTGTATTTGCTTCTTATTTATAAAATTTTATATACTCCCTTTTTCTTGATTTATTTATTGTTATAAAATGGCATTGGAGATATTTTTAGTAAGAATGTTAAAAATGAAACCAAATAATAGTAAAATTTATAAATGGAACTATAGTAATAATTATAACATACTCCCCGGTAATCTTTTTAGATTGCCGGATGATTGCTTTTTTTATTCTAATAATTTTAATTTGAGTTTAGGGGGTTTGACTTAATGGAGGAAACACTTGTTTTTGTAGATGCAGGATTCTTGTCAAAATTAAGTAAATATTTTGGAGGTGGAGAATATTTAAAATATGATATTGTAAATTTTTCTAAAAATTTAGCTAAGAAACAAAATTTAGTATGCAAGCACATTTTTTATTATACTGCTCCACCATTTCAAAGCGATAACTCAACAAAAGAAGAGTTAGAAAAATATAGAAAGTACAAAACTTTTAAAAATAAATTATTAAAATATAAAATAATATCAATAAGGGAAGGTAGATGTCAAAGATTAAAAATTGATGGCAAATTTATATATAATCAAAAAGGAGTTGATTCGCTTGTAATTATAGATTTAATGTCTATATCATTTGATTATAAAAATATAAAAAGAGTTATTTTATTAGCAAATGATAGTGATTTTGTTCCAGTTGTAGAAAAGTTAAAAGAATTAAATATAGAAGTTATACTTTATACTTATTACTCTAAGAAGAGAGAAAGTTCTTTTTCAAGAAGCAATGAATTATTAAATATAGTTACAAGATATGTTAGACTTACTAAGGAGGACTTTGTTGATTCATCACTAAGTGAATCTCAAAATTAAAATGGCACTAGAACAATTTTTAAACAAATTCCTCGGATTAGGAACTTTAGTATTACATATAATTCTTGGACTTTCTTTGATTATTTGGATTTATCATAAATCTTTGAAAAAAACAGGAAAAAGGCTTCCTAATTTTATTTATAACATAAGGAATTTTATTTCTTCTAATTCTATACTTTTTGCATTTATTCTAACTATTGGAGCAACTATTGGGAGTTTAATTTATTCAGATATAATTGGTTTGCCTCCCTGCGATCTTTGTTGGTATCAGAGAGCTTTAATTTATCCTCAGGTAATTATTTTATTAGTTGCTTTAATTAAGAAAAATAAAGAGGTATTTGATTATGTTATGGGGCTAAATGTTATTGGGATTATTATTTCTGGATATCAGTATGTGATGCAGATGATAAATTATTCAGGGCCTTGTCCAATTGGTAGCGGGGGAATAAGCTGTTTTGCTAAAGATGTTTTTGAGTTTGGTTATATTACTATTCCTTTAATGTCATTAACAATTTTTGTTGTTGTTATTGTGCTGACTTGGATGGCTAAACATGAGAAACGAGAAGAATAAAAACAAGATGGGGATAATTAGGAAAGCAAAAAAAGGTGATTTGGAGAAGTATGGGTATAAATCTCTCTTTTAAAACGGCCTTTCTCCGCCGATGCAGAAAGTGCAGAGATTTTCAGGGTTTATTCCATACTTTTTGTAAACTGAAAACATTCCTTCTTTAGAAATGTAAAACACGGGCATTTGAGCTATCTCGCTTATTTCTTCGATTGTTCTATTTCTTTTATTTTTATCATCTCTTGCTATAAAGTTATCATTTTTAGGAGGCATATCAACTCCATATTCACACCCCCTTTCTATTTTATCTTCTCCAATAATTCCAATTGGGGGTGTATAACTTGTAAAAAATACTTTTTTTACTTTACAATCTTCATATAATAATTTTCTTGCGCGCTCTAAATTATTTCCTCTTACAATGCTGTCATCAATAATAACTATTGTTTTTCCAGGTAGAATTTTAGGAGCATCTGCTGTTACGTTTAAATTTTCTTTTATTGAGTTCTTTATTTCTTCAGAATTCGGGCCTTGGAATGCTCTTTCATTTCTCATTTTATAAAATATATCTTCCATTTGGATTCCTGTTGCTCTTGAAAAACCTCTTGCTGCTGGTTCAGGGCATCTTGGCAAATAATCTAAAGAATCTATTTTTTCATTAGGGAATCTAGCTATAAATTCTAAACCTAGCTGTTCCCCCAAATTATTTCTTAACATATTAACACTTATCCCATTTAGTGTTGATTCATGATGAGCAAGATAATTAAACTCAAAAAAACATAATTTTTGGTCTGATTTTATTATATCCTCTCTTCTTATATTACCCTCTGAACCAAAGTAATAGATGCTTCCCGGGTGCATTTCTTTTATACTACGACCTCCATTTTGTATAAATGCTCTATCTTCTGAAGCTGCTTGATGTTTGCCATCTTTCCAGCCAATTGCTCCTGGTTTTATTCCTGTCCTGTCTCTCATTACTATTACTTCACGTTTTCTTTTGTCTGCAATTGCCATTGAATAAGAACCTGGAATTTTTTCCATTATACTTCTTTCACCAAATTTTGCATAATAATGCAGTAATGCTTCAGAATCACAATTTGTTTTTAGCTTTGTTTTATCTATTTCTTCTAGATATTTTTCATCAACCTGTCCGTTATGGACAATTGCCATATCACAGTCTGTTATTATTATGTGCCCTGGTCTTTCATGAATTTCCCCACCTATTACATGCGGATGTGCATTAATTATAGAATCTTTTCCACCTTTAGTTGGATAACGGACATGGAATAAAAATAAATGATAATGATTTTTAGCAGGAAATATTCTATACATATCTGCAACATCAAAACTATCTACCCTGCCTGTCCATTTAGCTACATCAATTCTTTCATCACTTACACCAGATATTCCTGCAAAACCTCTTCCTCTGTGCTGAAGAGCTTCTGCCATTTTGTATGCATCATGAAGAGTATGAGCAACTCCAAATCCACACTTGTCCTGTATAATATCTTCTCCCATAAAACCTCTTTATCAAATTGGAAAATTATTTTGGTTTAAAAGTATTGTTGTTGTGGAAGTACAAAATTATTTGAACAC
>JBBSZB010000035.1:0-9253 GCA_038044965.1 Nanobdellota archaeon | reverse complement strand
GCGTGTATCTTAACTTATTTTATGAGTTTCTTGGTTGATTCAATTATTCTTAAATAATCTTGCAAGGAGGAATTTAAAACAGACTTGTTTATGTTCGATATTGATTTATAATAATATTTTAATTCTGTATTTGAAAGTTTCTCGTGATTGAATATCTTTGATAATATCCTTATTTTTGCAGGAGAAAATAGTATGTTAAGTGATTTGTTTAGGTCTAGTTTCAACCTCATTTGGGTTTGTTTTTCTATAGCTTTTTGTTCTGTCTGGTTTATTTGTAGTTTTGTTTCTTTGAAGGTTTCATAAAAATTAGAAAATTCATTATTGGAAAAAGTTCTTTTTATTTTATTTTGTTTAATGATATTCCCTAGCATGTTTGGAATTTTCTCTTTTTTGTATATTTTTTCGGAAATTAAAATGATTTTATCTAGCTCTTTCTTTTGTTTAGAGTTTAAACTAAGGGTTATTTTGTTATAATCTAAATTCTCTAAAAGATATGAAGGCAGGGCTAGGTTTAATCGAGGATTGCCTTCTTTTAAGAGCTCAATTATAAGTTCCTCATTGGACTTATAATCTGGAAATTCAAGGAAAAAACCTTTTTTTTCTAAGGATTTAATTAATTTTGCGTCGGGCATATTCTTTCTCCAGGTGTTTAAATTTATAATCAAATTCAGAAATCAAAGAAGTTTCAGCTATAGAATAATATCTTTTTTTTAAAAATTCAAAATCTAATTTTTGCGTATCTAAAATGGAGATTATGTCTTTTATATCTCTTGTTTCAGATCTAGAAACTTTTGTTATTATAATATCATACCAATTTAAAAAATAAAGCTTAATCTTACCTATTTCTCTTATCTTTTTAGACAGTTTTTTCCAATCTTCAGGGAATGATATCCCCATTATAAATCCGTCATAGAAAATATCTATTCGAAGGTTGTTTAATCTCCAGATATTGCATATTTTGTTTTCGCTTTCTTCTTTTAGACCAGCTAGTAAGAATAATTGTTTGATTTTCGAATAATCTTCTGTTGTTAAAAAATCTATGTCTTTTGTGACTTCTTTTATACCTGCCAAAACCATAGCTGTGCCCCCGATAGCAAATAATTCTAAAGGCTCATTTAAATCGGCAATAAGATTAAGAAAAGTGTCTAAATCGCTTATTCCTGTTAAATTAGGATTCTTATATTTATCTTCATACATATTAATACACCTTTTCATATAAAAATATATGGCTATTTAAAGTTTATGGTTTTAGTGTTTTCTGAGCTTAGGACTTCAAGAATTTACTAATTCTTGAGCGCACTCAAGAACTAAAAGTTCTTGATGTTAAGTAATCGTAGGGGCATGTTGTCATGCTCCACAAAGTTTATTTAGTTTGAGAAAGTTTCAACTATGAAAGTGAGTTCAGTGAGCTGAAACAAGCTCACTTTCTTATATTAAATTAGAAATAAATACCTTGGCTAGAAAGGGTAAACTACATTCTTAAGAATGTAGATTTCTCCTCAATTAAAAAATAAAAACTGCTCTTTTTATTTTGATATTTTTTGTCCTATTAGTTTACACAGAATTTTTACCCCTTAAATCCAGAAATTAGATTATACAAACCATATGCTTGTTGAGCTGCCAATATATATGGATAAGTAAGAACTCCGTAAATCATTGCAATTAGCTCTGTTGGACTTGATTCTTTAATAGATGTTAGAAAACATGTGTTTTTTTCTTTTTCATTATCTCTTGAAGCATTTTTCATTATTAAATCTGCATAAAAAACTATTAAAACATACCTATATTCCAGTTTTTATGTTTTTAGTTAATAAAATACAAGAGCTTAGAAACTCTCCTATAAAAGAAGTTGTTGAAAAAAGACTTTCTGAATTTAAGGCATTTGAAAATAAAGGAAGTGAAGAATGGTTTTCTGAATTGTGCTTTTGCTTGCTTACTGCTAATTCAAGGGCAAGTAGCGCTATTAGAATACAAGACCAGATAGGTGCTAAAGGATTTATACACTCTCCTCAGGAAAATATAGTTCATGTTATCAAGCTGAACAAACACCGTTTTCCTAACAATAAAGGAAAATTTATTGTTGAAGCAAGGAAATTTGTAAATATTAAAGCTATTATTAAAAAACTTATTAGTGAAAATGCTGGTGAAGGAGAAAAATTTGCAAGAGAGTTTTTAGTTGAAAATGTTAAAGGTCTTGGATATAAAGAGTCAAGTCATTTCTTGAGAAATATAGGATATACAAATTTAGCAATATTAGATAGGCATATTCTTAATTTAATGGTTGAGAATAATTACATTGATGAAAAACCGAAAACTTTGAATAAAAAAATATATTTGGAGATTGAACAAAGGTTTAATGAAATTGCAAAAGAGCTTGACATGAGCAGTGCTGAGCTTGATCTTTACATGTGGTATATGAAGACGGGGGTTGTGCTGAAGTAAGGTTTATTAATCAGTTAAATTAGAAAAAGCCATGAGTTATTCAAATTTAGGAGAAACTATATTTGGTATTGATCCAAGTTGGCTTGATAGGGATTATGAAATGTTTTTTGGGAAATTAAATAGGGAATATGCTTCCCTTTTAAGAGATCATTATGTTAATGGTAGGAGTATAGATGAAATTGCTAGTGAAGTCGGGGTTGAGAGAGTAACTATTTCAATAATGTTAAATATTGCTGTGGGAAAATTAAAGGAAGAAATTGATAAGTTCTGATAAATTAAGCAGGAGAATACTGCTTTCCTAAATTAAACTTATTTTTTGAAATAACTAAAATCCACCTAGAATATTTATGTTTTTTGTGATAATCATACCATCTTTTTTTGAATTCTTTAACACTTAATTTAAAATTTTTTCCATTCCAAGGATCATCTAGAATTATTTTATTTCTTTTATAGCCTACAACAACTGCATAATGGCCTTCTTCTGATTTTGGCTCTATATAGTTAACAATCACTGGTAGATTTAAATCTATAAAATGTTTTATCTGATTTATAGAAGAGTGATTATGAACATAACAATAAAAACCTTCTTTAGATGCAACTTTAATCATATTTACATGACTTGTCCCTGACTTTTTTGTTTTTGCCATTTTAGTTAATTTTGCTTCACTTATTTTTTTCCCAAAATGTCTAAACACCATTTCAAGACAAGCAGGTCCGCAAGCATATCCATTATCTTGCTTAAAATGCTTTAAATTTATCAGATGTTTATTTACCATTAGCTCACTCTTTTTTTAATAAATAAACATAGTAAAAAGGTTATTTAAATTTTTCAGAAAAGTAATTGAAGAAGAAAAAGAGATAATTCATCACCTAAGAATGATCAATAGATACATTAATTTTATTTTATAACTTAAAATTGAAATGGAATACTAGTTTTTAATTTAAATGATATATTTTTATTAAATCAATCTTAACCTTCATATTTTTCCTGTTTCATAAAAATAATATAAATCTTTATAAAATTCATACTAATTATACAAAAATGCTGCAGCTTAAAGAAAAGCCTAAAACTGAACCACTTGAAATATATGAAGTAAAGCCAAGTTTTGAAACAAAACCTAAAACATTGGAAATATATGAACCAAAACTTAAAGTTGAAATACTTCTTGGGGTTTATAACAAAGGAAGCAATGAGAAAGTTGATGTTGATTCCTGTAGTGTTTTTTCTCTTTACATTGATGGTCTAAGAACTATGTCAACTAGATATTTTTACATAGATAGAACTGTAAATGAGCATTGCAAAGAGGTTTCCCGCGACTATGGAGAATTTATGTTAGCAAATGAATTAGATTCTTATTCTCTCAAAAACGGAGAGATGTCTGATCATAAATATCCTGAGGCAGAAAGATTCAAATGTTCTCCAATATCTGCTGAGGGAGTTGAGATTTTCAAGAAGACGCTTGATTCTATGCTTGGGAGATAAAAAGATTTAAAAACTATAGCCACTATAGTATCTATAGATTAAACAATAATGAAATAAAATGGAAATAACAACAATTCAACTAAGCAAAGAGACTAAAGATAAGATATCTTCTTTTGGAGTAAAAGGAGAAAGTTATGATGAAATTATTAGAAGGATTTATTCTATGGCTGTTAAAGAGCAGTTAAGGGATTTTTTAATGTCAGATGAAGGATTTATTCCAATTGAAGATGCCATTAAAGAGGCAGATAAAAAATGGCCAAGGTAAGCATTGCTGATGGCTTAAAAAATGAAATTCTAAAAAAATTCAAAGAGGAATCGAAGATAATCTTTAGGCAAATGTATTCTTTAGGAGATAAGCCTCACAAAGGAAAATTGCTTGGAAATGTCGGAGGAATTGTAATCAAAGAATTAAAATATAATAATTTCAGATTTTATTTTATTACAGATGGATATAAGTTAAAAATAATGGATGAATCAAAATTAGTTGATTTATTAATAAAGTTTGTAAGAATGTCAAATAAAAAAGATCAGCAACAAACTATTAATGAGATTAAAAAGATACTTCTTAATTTTGGGCCTAAGGGATTTGGGACGGAGAAAGACTAGATTATTTTTTAGATTTTATTTTTCCTATTATCCAATCTATAATGATTCCAATAATTAGGGCAATAATCGCATACTCTATAAAATACCATGTGAATTTCAGAAAGCAATTGGGCATAATATTAGTTGAACAACTGAAGCTTGAAAAAAATGCAAATCCAGAACAACTTTTGCAACCGTAAATGGTTTGTCCTTCCATGGGAAGACCTTGTCCCATTGGAACTTCACGAACAAATGTAGTGCTTGAAATAAACTGGAATAATGCAAAAGCTAACGCGGTTGCAAACAATAAAGATGTAGCCTTATGTGAAACTATGAATGATTTCATGCTATTCAAGTTCATAATAATAAATAAAATGTATTAGTATAAATATCTTTCTGAGCCCAAAAATTATTGAATATAATTCTTGTTAGTTTCCCATGTTAGTGGTTGATTTTATTCCAACACAACCTTTTAAAATAGCTTAATTTCTTATAATACTAATTAAAATGTTATACATAATAGGCTTAGGCCTTGACATAGGAAGTTTTATAAATAATATCTTCTAAGAAATATTAATAACTGTCCCGTATGGCTCTGCCATATTGGGACTACTTTTTATATAATATCTTTTTTAGATTAATTGAACCATCACAACAATCTCTAAGCAGATATGATGAACTTTTAGGAAAGAAAGCATTTATGACTTTCTTTTTGTTCTTTTGAGCAAGTTTAATAGCAGGGACAAAGTCTTCATCTCCTGAAACAATAATTGCGGCATCGTAAAGGTTTTCATATGCTCCTTTAATTAAATCAGTTGCCAAACAAATATCGTCACCTTTTATTTGATAATCAATTGTTCCGTCATTAAGAACAATCTTTTTAAGATTGCACAAGACAACATTAAAATTTGGAATTTGTTTAATTTTATCTAAGAATTCTTTATGTTTTTTGTATCTTTCTAGATCATACCCTTCATCCAATAAAGCTGTATAGTAAAAAATACTTACAACTTCTCTCTTAGTTTCCAACTTTTTAATAAGGTCTTCAAACCTTATCCTAATCTCATATCTCTTTAGATTGTGGTAAAGATTACTTCCATCTATAAAAATCGATACTCTTTCTCTTTTCTCACTACTAACTATTTGATTTTCCTCATTGTTCATTTTAAAATTAAGCTACCAATACTTTTAAATTATACAGTTACAAATTAATCCCATGTTATACATAATAGGTTTAGGACTTGAAATTAATGGAATATCTTTGCATGGCAAAAAGATACTGAAAAGTGCTAATGTGAAGAAAGTGTATTTGGAAAATTATACTGTTGATTTTCCATACACAAAGAAAGAATTGGAGAAAGAACTTAAAATCAAGATTATTGAAGCTAATCGTGAATTTGTGGAAAGTGAGGAAATTGTTTCCATTGCTAAGAAAGAAGATGTTGCTCTTCTTGTTTATGGTTCACCATTATCAGCTACAACCCACATAAGTTTAATTAATTCTTGCAAAAAACAAAAGGTAAAATTTAAAATTTTACATAGTGGAAGTGTTTTTGATGCTGTTGCAGAATCTGGTTTACAGTTGTATAAATTTGGCAAAACTACTTCATTGCCAAAATGGACTAAAAATTATTCTCCTATAAGTTTTATTGATGTTATAAAAGAAAATCAGAAAATTGGGGCTCATAGTTTATTATTAATTGATATTGGTCTTGAGTTTAAAGATGCTGTTGTTGAATTAAAAGAATCTGGATTTAAGTTTGATAAGGTAATTATATGTACTAAATTAGGTGTTAAAAGTAAATTTTATTTTAATGAACTTGAAAAAATACCTGAAAATAAAATTGAACCACCTTATTGTATAATTATTCCTGGAGCTTTGAGTGAGAATGAGAAAGAGAGCTTGGAGTTGATTGTTGGTTAACCAAAGCTTAATAAATCAGATTTCTTAGATATAATTATGTATGACTTTAAACAGGTTGAAGAAGAAACAAAGAGAATTTTAAGTAAAAAAGATATTGAAAAAGCTGTTAGTGATGACAAGAAAAGAAAAAAAACATTCAGCTTTCTTGAAGGTCCTCCTACTGCAAATGCTCCTCCTGGATTGCATCATCTAGAGGTTAGAACTTACAAAGATGTTATTAACAAATTTAGATACATGCAAGGATTTAATGTTCCAAGAAAAGCTGGATGGGATTGTCATGGTTTGCCTGTTGAAGTACAGATTGAGAAAAAACTTGGACTGAACAGTAAAAAAGATATTCTTAAACATGGAGAGGCAAAATTTATTCATGAGTGCAAACAAAGTGTTTTTTCTTATATTCAAGCTTGGAATAAATCTACTGAAAAACTTGGGTATTGGATTGATTTAAAAAATCCTTATGTTACTTTGAACAATGATTATATTGAAAGTATATGGTGGTCTTTGAAAGAGTTGTATGACAAAAAATTATTATATGAAGCACATAAGGTAGTTCCATTTTGCCCAAGATGTGAAACTCCTTTATCGAGTCATGAAGTTGCTCAAGGGTATAAAAAAGTAAAGGAAGAATCAGTTGTTGTTAAAATGAGATTAGAATCTGGGGAAAATTTATTAGTTTGGACAACAACTCCATGGACTCTACCTTCGAATTTAGCTGTTGCAGTTAATCCAGATATAGATTATGCTTATGTAGAAGAAAGAGAAGTTTACATTATTGCAAAAGAATTAGCTGAAAAATTATTTGAAGATCCCAATATAATTAAAATTGTAAAAGGAAAAAGTTTGATTGGTAAAAAATATACTCCTTTATTTGATTATTTTAAAAATGAAAATGCTTTTAGAATAATTGGGGGAGATTTTGTTACAACAGAAGATGGTACAGGATTAGTTCATATGGCTCCTGCTTTTGGAGAGGTTGATTATGAAGCTTGTAAAAAAGAAGGGTTACCTTTTGTTCAGCCTGTTGATGAAACTGGTAAATTTACTTCAGAAGTTCCAGACTTAAAAGGAAAGTTCATAAAATCTGCTGACAAAGAAATAATCAAAAAACTTGAGTCTAATGATCAGTTATTCAAAATTCTTCCTTATGAGCATGATTATCCTTTTTGCTGGAGATGTGATACTCCTTTAATGTATTATGCCATAAAATCTTGGTTTATTAACGTAACAAAATACAAAAATAAACTAATAAAATTAAATGAAAAAATAAACTGGGAGCCATCACATATCAAAGATGGAAGATTTGGAGAATGGCTGGAAAATGTCAAAGACTGGGCTTTATCTAGAAAAAAATTTTGGGGAACTCCACTTCCTATATGGAGGTGTGACCATTGTGAAAAGGAAGAAATAATTGGCAGCATTGAACAACTAAAAAAAATGTCTGTTAAAAAAATAAATGATAGTGAAATTGATTTACATAAACCTTGGATAGATCATATAAAATTAAAATGCCCTAAATGTAAAGATGAAATGTCCAGGGTTAATGATGTTATTGACTGCTGGTATGATTCTGGTGCAGCAACTTTTGCCCAGTTCCATTATCCTTTTGAAAATAAATCTGAATTTGGAAAAAGAGTACCTTATGATTTTATTGCTGAAGCAATAGATCAGACAAGGGGATGGTTTTATACCTTACATGTATTATCTACAATTTTATTTGATGATATTGCTTATAAAAATGTAATTTGTGCAGGACATATAGTAGATGAAAAAGGAGAAAAAATGTCTAAGTCTAAGGGTAATATTTTAGATCCTGATAAAATAATGAGTGAAGTTGGTGTAGATGCTGTAAGGCTTGAATTTTGTACTGTAGATGCGGGAAGTTCAAAAAGATTTGGTGTCAAAATGGTTAAAGAAGAGGTTTTACCTTTCTTAAATGTGTTATGGAATACTTATCAGTTTTACAAACAGTTAGATAATAATGAAAAAGCAGAAGTAAAAATAGAAGATAAGTGGATTTTATCAAGGTTAAATTCTGTAATAAAAGAAACCACAGACAGTTTAGAAAATTACAAGATAGAAAAAGGTTTGACTCCTTTAATGGATTTCGTAACAAATGATTTTTCAAGAACTTATATTAAGATAATAAGAGACAGAGAAGATAAAAATGTTGGAAAAATTATTGGAGAAGTTTTAGATGCTGTATCAAAACTTCTTGCACCTTATGCTCCAAATATTAGTGAAGTAGTTCATAAATCTTTTGGCAAAGAGTCTGTTCATTTAAGTTCATGGCCAAAAGCAAATGAAAAAGTTATTGATAAAAAATTAGAAGAAGAATTTGAAACAATATTAAAAATTATTGAAACTGGATTGTACGAAAGAGACAAGCACAAAATAGGGTTAAAATGGTCTTTAGGAAAAGCATTAGTATATGGAAAAAAGAAAATATCAAAAGAAGGTATAGGGATAGTTAAAGATCAGTTAAATGTTAAGAAGGTTGAATTTGTAATTGGTGAAGAGAATAAAGTAGAGTTAGATGTTACAATGACTCTAGAATTAGAGGCAGAAGGCTATGCTAGGAATATTTCTCGACAGGTACAATCTGTTAGGAAAAAATTAGGACTAATTAAAAGTAATTATATTGAACTAAATATTGTTTGTGACAAAGAGTTAGTACTGTGGTTGGATGAGTACAAAGATTTTTTAAAAGAAAGGACTAATGCTAAGAAGATAGAAATTGATGGAAATTTTAATGGTAAGGGTTTTATAGAGGACAAATTTAAAGTTAAAGATAAAGAAATAAAAATATATATTAAAAAGGT
>JBBSZB010000034.1:0-1050 GCA_038044965.1 Nanobdellota archaeon | reverse complement strand
CTTTCTATAGTTTTAAATACCTATATTTTATATTTTTTATATGCCAGAGAATTTAGAACAAGAACATAAATCAACTGAACAAAAGATTGAAGAAAAGGTTGAAGAAAAAAAGGAAAGGAAAAAACTTAAAGAGCATTTCAAAAATGCAGACTCTTTATATAATAAATACTACTTAATTCTCTTAATAATCCCAGTAATTTTATTAGCTTTAACTTTAATGTATCTAACATATTTCTCTTTTCAAAATGGAGATATAATAAAAAAAGATATTACTCTTACAGGTGGTACTTCTATTCAAGTTCATACTAATACTGATATTACAAAATTAAGAACTGCGCTAGAAGACAAATTTGAAGATATTTCTGTAAGAGAAGTTTCAGATATAATAACTGGAGAACAAGTTGCGTTTATTATAGAAACCGCATCTTCTCCAGAAGAAGTAAAACCATTTCTAGAAGAATACTTGGGAATAAAATTAACCAATGATAACAGTAGTATAGAATTTACAGGTTCTGCTTTAAGCGGAAGTTTTTACAATCAATTAAGAATTGCAATCCTTATAGCATTTATCCTAATGGCTCTTGCAGTTTTTTTAATATTTAGAACATTTGCTCCAAGTGTAGCTGTTGTTTTTGCGGCATTTTCAGATATTGTTATGACAATAGCTGTTGTTGATTTATTAGGGATAAAAATGTCCACGGCAGGAATTGTTGCAATACTTATGCTTATTGGTTATAGTGTAGATACTGATATTCTGCTTACAACAAGGGTTATTAAAAGACATGAAGGAAGTGTTAATTCAAGAGTCTGGAGCTCGTTCAAAACAGGTATTACAATGACACTAGCAGCACTTTCAATAGTAATAATTGGATTAATATTTACATCATCTTTTTCATCAATTTTCAATCAGATATTTACAGTTTTAACAATAGGATTACTCTTTGATATACTTAATACTTGGGCATTTAATGCCTCGTTTATTAAATGGTATGTAGAAAGGAGGAATAAATAAATGAAATTTAAGTTTACTTGGAAAATCTGGATTTTAAT
>JBBSZB010000033.1:0-4503 GCA_038044965.1 Nanobdellota archaeon | reverse complement strand
TCTTTTAAATTTAGAAAATTCTCTTGTAGAAACTTCAAATAAAGGTAAAAGTCTAACTAATATTTTTTCAAGTTCATTTTTTAATTCAACAGTTTCCATAAAGCTAATAATCTTAATAAGGGTATTTAAAAATTTATATTAATCCTTACTCAAACTCTCAATCTCTTTGGCAATAGAAAGCAATTTACTTTCCTGTCCCTTACCACAAAATATCTGAAGTCCTACAGGAATTCCATTTATTTTCCCAGCAGGAATACTAATTGCACAAATTTCTGCGAGATTAGCAGGAATTGTCAAAGCATCATAAGCATAAACCTCTTCTAAATTCATGGATTCTCCAATTTTCCAGGGCAAACCAGGGCAAGTTGGAACAATCACACAATCAACGCTTTTGAAAGCTTTTTCAAACTCTTCTTTAATTAATTCTTTAACTTGTAAAGCTTTTTTATAATATCTTCCTTCATATTCTGCTTTGGTAATCTCACTTCCTCCCAAAATTCTTCTTAGTAACTCAGGCCCTGCAACATCTTCTATTTTCTTTCCAAAACGCCGGCCATCAAATTTTCTAGTTCCAGAATAAACCTCTGTATAAACAATTGGATAATAAGTTTGAACAGCTACATCAATATACTTAATTTCAATTTGTTTTTTATTCCAGGAAAATTTATCAATACATTGTGATATTTTATCATCAATTAATTTCTGAACATTTGGTTTTGCAAGTGGTTTTATCACTCCAATTGTAATTTTTTTAGCTTTCAAGTTTTCTAATTTTATATTTTCTCTTTCATAACTTATAGGATCTTTTTCATCTCTTCCTTTAATTACATCTAATAACAAAGCAGCATCTTCAACGCAATTTGTCAAAGGACCTATTTGATCAAAGCTCATAGCCATATCTACTAATCCATATCTTGAAACATAACCATAACTTGGTTTCACACCTACAACTCCACAATGCGAAGCAGGATTTCTAATACTTCCTCCTGTATCGCTTCCCAAAGCTAAATCACAAAAACCAGTAGCAACTGAAGCAGCTGAACCAGAAGAAGTTCCTCCAGGAATTAATTCTGTTTTAATGGGGTTTTTTGTAGGTCCAAATGCACTAGTTTCTCCACTTCCTCCACAAGCAAACTCATCCATATTAGCCATTCCTAAAATTATTCCATCTTCTTTTCTAATTTTAGAAATAACTGTAGCATCATAAGGTGCAATCCAATTTTCCAAAGTTTTTGAAGCACAATTACATTCAATTCCTTTTACACAAATATTTGATTTAATAATAATTCCTAATCCAGCAAGTCTTCCAGTTTTTTCTCCTTTTTTGATTTTATCATCAATTTTTTTAGCTTCTTCAACAGCTTTATTATTTAAAACAAGCACTGCATTAATTCCATTACCTTTTTTGTTATTTTTATCAATTATTCCAAGAAAATTTTTAATATTATCAACAGCTTTTAGCTTTCCAGATTTTATCAACTTGATTTTTTCAATTGAGTTCATTTTAATTTTCAATTCCTTCAACTCCCAAACTATTATATCTATCAATGTAAAATGCCTCTTTTCTATCTCTAAAAGATGCTGATGTTCTTTCCATTAGTGTTTTTAAAAATCTTTCCTCTACTTTTTTCCATTCTTCTGATAAAGGGCATTCAGATTTCATAATGGATAAATATTTTTCAAGATTTGTCTCAACATTTTGCATTCTAGGCATTTTATTTTTTAGTCCACTCTCCTTTTTCAGCAATAATACAATCATCATTTTTATTAGGAGCATTTTCAAACATTAAATCCCTAAAATCAGCACTACATTTTTCATTATCAACTAAACCTTCCTCTCTCTCAAATTTCTCTCTATCAACAATTGCTTCAGGAATTTCAGGAAGTTTTTCAAGAGTTTTACCAAATTCAAGCATTATTTTCTTAGCCTTTTGTTCAACTTCTTTTCTTTCCTTATCACTCAGCCTTCTCCACAACATCTCACTTGCCATTTTGTATAAACCTTATTAATTAGAAAAAGCTGAAGTTTAAAAGGTTATTTCCTGCCTTTTTCCTTGCTTAATTTATCTAATATAACACATAACTGATAAAAGTACTTTTTTACATCTTTTTCATTTTTTACAACAGGAGCTTTAAGTCCAAGCCTTTTCCTGTAAATATAATCAAAAGCATGATTCATATATTTAATTAAAAACTCTTTAGGACAATGGGAATTAATTTTATCATAAAGGTAAATAAAATTAAAAATAGAATCATAATAATTTCCTTTTTGAAATTCAGGATAAAAAATATCTTTCTTATCTCCAATAATACAAATATAATGACCCATTAATATATCTTTAAGATTGTCATTTGGAAAAAGTGCCCATGCCCAATCTTTTTGCATTTGAGGATAAGTAATATAGACCATGGTATGGAATGCTAAATCATTTTTCCCGTACTTCGAAACATAAAGAAGAGAGTCTTGCTCAGAAGAAGTTGAAAATATAATTGCTCTAGCTTTATATTTATTTACTAAGTGATTATCTAAATTATCAAATATTCTATGCAATTCAATATAAAATTTTTCAATTGAAGAATTAGGTTTTTTAGTTATGATTAAATCAATATCTTTACTAACATCACAAGAGCCAATTGTGCCAAAAGTCATAATATGCTTTGTTTTTTTTAGCTCTTTTTCTAAGAATATTTTTATTTCTTCCCAAGTATAAGGCCTGTTACCTTTCATTTAAGCAATAAGTATTAGTATTTTAAAAACCCTTTCAAAAATCAAATTCATCAAGATTAAGTAATAATAAAGAAGTATTTCTTACATGCTATAAAAACTTATAAATCAAAAATTTTAATTATTTAAGTTAAAAATGACGTGGTATAATTTTTGGAAAGGTATGCAGAATAGAATGCCTGCAACAAGAAACGGAGCTGTTAAAAGACAAAGAAAATATTTCTCAGAGCTAGAAAAAGAAGAAAAAGAAAGGGTACAAGAAAATGCAATAGTTTCTCTAGAAAAACTTGCAAAAGACTTAGATTTTGTTTTCACCTTTAAGCGTGACGCAACTATGTATTTTGATTTACCATATAAAGTGCCTAAAGGAAATGAAATACCAAAAGTCTGTGGAGAAAGAGTAATAATTTTTGAACCAGCTTCAAGATGTCAAGAAATATTTGAACATTATAATTTTGAGATGTATGAATTCCATATAGCGGAAGGAGCTAATTCTTCAGGTGGAGTAGATAGAGAAATTGAAAAATATTGTTTAACTCTAACTTCAAAAGAAAATCAAAAATGGACTTCTTATAACGAATTTGTAGAAGCTTACAAAGAAAAATTCAAAGATAAAAATCTTGAGACAATAAGAGGAGAACTAGTTGATTATGTTTTGCTAAATGGAATAGTTCATCCTTCAAAACAACCAGTATCAATTGAAATGGGAGTTCTTCCATATGTAGAAAGAAATATATTTGAAAGAATATATCGGGCAGTTGTTCCAGAATCAATACTAAGAAAAGTTTACAAACTTAGCCCTGGAATGATAAAAGGTAGAAAACTTATAATGCCAGTAAATAAATAATTACTAAAAATCAAGGAGTCAATCTATCTCTGTCTCTTGGAAATAAAACAGCTTCTCTGATATTCTGTAAACCTAAAATTAACATTGTCAGTCTTTCTAATCCAACACCCCATCCTGCATGAGGTGGTGCTCCAAATCTAAAACTGTCTATATAAGCTTTAAATTGTTTAGGATCAAGGCCTTTAATTTTTAATCTTTCAATTAATAATTCAGGAAGATGAATTCTTTGTCCTCCAGAACTTATTTCCATCCCTTGATAAATTGCATCAAAACCATAACTAAGATCTTTTCCATTAGGCATTATATAAAATGGCTTCCCGCTTATTGGCCAATCATGTACAAAAACAACTGTATCAGGATATAACTCTCCAAGCTTTTTTTCAGCCTCTCCAGATAAATCATCTTTTCCAACATGAACCTTATATTTTTTCATCATTTCAGCAACTTCATGAAATGTAATATATTTTGTAGAAGGGACTTTTAATTTAACATTTAAAGTTTCAAGTTCTTTTTTATTTAATTCATCAACTCTTTTAACAATATACTTCACACATCTGCCTAAAACTTCCATAACAACTTTATCATCTGCAAATGCCTGCTCATAATCAAATTGTCTTGATTCATTTAAATGCCTAACAGTATTATGTTTCTCAGCTCTCCATACTGTAAATATTGCAAAAACTTTTTCCATTGAACAAGCTAGCATTTGTTTATACAATTGACAGCTTTGGGATAAACAAGCTTTTTTCTCAAAATACTGGACATTAAACAAATCAGTTCCTCCTTCACTACTACTTCCAATAATAGAAGGAAATTGAGCCATAACAGCTCCTTCTTTAATCATAAATTCCATATAAGCTTGCTGAATAGTTGACTGAATTTTAAAAATTGCCTGTGTTTCTTTTCTATGTAAATCTAAAAATCTATAATC
>JBBSZB010000032.1:0-3238 GCA_038044965.1 Nanobdellota archaeon | reverse complement strand
ATGATAAAAAAGGGTGAAAAGAAAAGTAACAATAGGGGAACTCGCACTTTGACTTTTAATTCTAATAATAATTTAGTAAAGTCAAAGCGCTCGCAAGTAACATTATTTGTAATCATTGCAATTGTGATAGTTGCTGGAATTGTTTTATTTTTTACAATAACTGAACAAGGTAAAAATTTAACTCAGCAAATATTCGGTAGCCAGGAAATAAATGTTGAGCAAAATTTAAAAGATTGTCTGCAAAGCGATGAAATAAAACAAAAAATAAATGATGTTTTATTACAGGGTGGAACTAATGAACCAGCACTATATTATCAGTATCAAGGAAATAAAATAGAGTATTTATGTTATACAAGCCAGTTTTATCAGACTTGTTATATGCAAAAACCTCTTTTAGTTTCATATGTTGAATCTGAAATTAAAAAAGCTGCAAAAGATCAAATTGATTCATGTGTTAGAACTTTGCAAGAGGATTTAACTTCTAAAGATTATACATTGAACAGCAGAGATTATAATTTTGATGTTGATTTAGCTAATAAAAATATTATTATAAAAATAAATTATGATCTAACTGTTACAAAAGAAGATGCTCAGAGATTTAACGGATTTGAAATAAGCATTCCAAGCAATGCTTACAAACTTGTTAGTTTAAGTACAAGTTTATTAAATTACGAGGCTCGTTATGGTGATTCTGATCCTTTGCAATATATGATATTATATCCTGGTGTTAAGGTTGAAAAATATAAACAAGATGAAGGCACTAAAATTTATATTTTAACTGATAGAAACACTAATGATAAATTCCAGTTTGCTACAAGGAGTTTGGCATGGCCGCCAGGATATGGATTTTAAACCTTTTAGAAAAAGGTTTCCAAAATGAACCTTTAGGAAAGGTTCCCAAAAACGAGAGATAAAAATAACAAAATGAGGATGATAAAATGAAAAGAAAAAGTAACATAAAAACTAATACCCTATCTGTCAATAATACTGAATATAACTCTATATTTAAAACTTTCTATTCATACTGGGCGAGTAACATAAAAGTTAATGTCCCTATCTGTCGCATAGGGTATCTGGGTGCAAATCTCAGCTCGTCCAGAGCGACATATTAAAATGAACAAAAAAATAAGAGGTAATATAATTTCAAATAAAGTAAATAATAAATCAATGTAAATAAGGTAAAGATATTGCATATTTAAAAAATAATAAAATGAAAAGAGGAAAAGTAAACAATAAATCAATGATAAATTAGGAAAGGTATGGTATGTTTAAAAAATAAATTAAAGGTTATAAAGGATGTATAAATAAGGTAAAGACATTGCGGATTTAAAATAAAATATGGCGGAAAAAAGAAATGAAAGGAGGAAAAATGAAAGATAAAAAACTAAGAATATTGTACTATATAGCATGGGCAGTTGGTATTATTGCAGCTATAGCTTTGATATATGGTATTATTAGAGCTTTAATTTAAAACATGGAAAAAGAAAATAAAGCAACGATAAATAAGGAAAATGGGTGGTATGTTTAAAGAATAATAATGTAAAAAATAAATGTAAAATGAAACAAATAAATTACAAATCAGGAAAAAATATTGTGGATTTAAAATAAAATAAAAATGAAAGAAAATAAACAAATAGGTGTGAAGAAAACAAGTTTATTATTTAGTGTAATTATATTGTCATTATTTTTAATATTTAGTTTAAGTATTTCATTTGTTTATGCACAATCGTCTACAAATACAAGTTCTCAATCTCAAGTAAGTTATTGTTGTGAAAGAACTAAAACAGGTGCTTATTGTCAAAATGCTCCATTAAGTGAGTGTGATAGTTCTCTTAGAAGCACGCCAACTAGTTGCGAAGCAACTAGTTTTTGCCAAAAAGGAACATGTTATGACAGCGACGAAGGATTATGTATGGAAAATGTTCCTGAAGAAGCATGCAAACAAGAAAATGGTTTATGGAGTCTAGGAACTCCTGATTCAATTCCTCAGTGTTCTTTAGGATGTTGTTTAGTTGGACAGCAGGCAGCTTATACAACTTTGCAGAGATGTAAAAAAATGAGTGCTGATTTTGGATTAATTACAGACTGGAAACCAGATGTACAAGATGAGGTTGCATGTATTGGACTTGCAACTGCTCAGGATTTAGGAGCTTGTGTTTATGAAAGTGAGTATGTAACAACTTGTAAATTTGGTACAAAAGGAGAGTGTGATTCATCTAAATTAAAAGGAATAACAAATAGTTCTCAGGTAGGATTTTACAAAGATTATTTATGTACAAATCCTGAATTTGTAACTGATTGCCAGCCAACAACTCAGACAATATGTTTAGAAGATAAACAAGGGGTTTATTTTGTAGATTCTTGCGGAAATACTGCAAATCTTTATGATGCTAGTAAAATAAATGATCAAGCATACTGGACAAAAGTTGTTCCTAAAGAAGAAGCTTGCAGTGCTGACGGGAATAATGCCAACTCAAGAAGCTGTGGAAATTGTAATTATTTAGATGGAAGTTTTTGTGGAAAAGCAGATGGCACTAGTGCAAAACCAAATTATGGGGATTATATATGTAAAGATATTAACTGTAAAAAAACTTCTGATGAAAAAAGTCATAAAAACGGGGAGTCTTGGTGTTTTTGGGATTCTGGAAAAGAAGATAGTGATGCTCCTGGAAGCAGGGCGTTTAGACATATTTGTTTTATGGGAGAAGAAACTGTAGAGCCTTGTGCTGATTATAGACAGGAAACTTGTGTGCAAGATTCAATAGACGGATTTTCACAAGCTGGATGTGTTGTAAATAGGTGGCAGGATTGTATTTTACAAAACAGTTCAAAAGATTGTTTAAATATAGATAAAAGAGATTGTCAGTGGACTCCTTTGCTAACTGATAAAGCTGATAAAAAGAATGTGGTAAAACCTGGAATGTTAGGAAGTATTAATAGTCAGTTAGGAGGATTATTGGGAGGATTAGTTGGTGGAGGAAGTAAAGAAGAAAAAGAAAATAAAGATGGGAACTGGAGATGCACTCCGAAAATAGCTCCTGGATTACAGTTCTGGGATACATCAAGTTCATCACAGTGTAATTTAGCAAGTCAGTCATGTTTAGTTAAATATGAAAAAGGACTTTTAGCAAGCAAAAGAAAGTGTGTTGAGCATTGTGAGTGTATAGAAGAAAACGCTAAATTCCAGTTTAATTTAATGTGTACAAATTATGGAGATTGTGGAGCTGATAAAAATTAT
>JBBSZB010000031.1:0-1338 GCA_038044965.1 Nanobdellota archaeon | reverse complement strand
TTATTGATTCTTTACTTGAAAAAGGCTGGAGTAAGGAACAGGTAGATTATGCTTTCAAAAAATTAAATGAAAAGAAACAATAATCTTAAAAACTAAAAATTCATTCTATAGCAATGAGCGTCGGTAGTTCAATGGCTAGACTTTAAACGGGCTAAAATTTCGCCCTTCCAAGGCGATGATCCGGGTTCGAATCCCGGCCGACGCATTCCTACTAATAAGATTTAAATGATATCAAATGACATGTACCCGTAGAACTTATAAACACTTTATTCTTAACAAAATAAAATGAATATAAAAAATAAAACCCAATTCCAAAAAGATCATATTCCTTGGAATAAAGACAATGGAATTAACAAAACATGTCAAATTTGCGGTAAAATATTCTATATAATATTAAGTAGACATAAAGATAATAGGGGAAAGTTTTGTAGTAAGAAATGTATGAAGAACAGATTTATTAAGGCATCAAATGAATTTGTATTAAATAAAGATATGGCAGAATTAATTGGAATTGTTATAGGAGATGGATGTATATCAAAATATAGTAATCAAAATAGTTATAGAATATTTATTTCTGGAAATCCCGTGGAAGATAAATATTATCTAGAAAATCATGTTGTTAGACTAATAAAAAAATGTATTAAACAAAAACCAAGTATATATCATGGAAAAAATGGAGCATTGATTGTACAATTTCAGAATGAGGCTTTTAGATTATTTCTAAAAAATCTTGGAATAGCAGAAAGAAAATCAGGAACTGTAAAAATTCCAAGACAAATTATGGAAGATCCTAAATTGTTAAGAAGATGCATAAAAGGAATTGCAGATACGGATTTCACATTAATCTTCACTAAAGCACATAAGAATAAAAACCATTATCCGCGAATTTCTGCAAATTTTAAATCGAGAAACCTGGTAAAAGACTTAGAAAAAGCATTAAGAAGTATGAATTTTACTCTCAACACAACTTATGATTTCAAACAAGAAGATAAAAAAAGAAAAAAAAGTTGGATAATAAATAGTATCAAGCTCGATGGACCTCATAATTTAGATCGTTGGTTAAAACTAATAAATTTTTCAAATATAAGAATAATTTCACGTTATGAAGTATGGAAAAAAAATGGTTATCTAAAACCAAATACAACATTGCCCGAGAGATTGGAAGAACTTGGTTGGGTGGGAGGTGATAAAAAATGAGCGGAATTTTAATATTCTCTGCTCATCCCTGATGATGAGATCGTCGGGATGGGAGGTACTATCTTAAAATACCTTGATGAAGGAAAATCTATAGTTGAAGTTATCTTTACAAAGGGACAGTTATCACATCCACATTTCAAA
>JBBSZB010000030.1:0-7286 GCA_038044965.1 Nanobdellota archaeon | reverse complement strand
CATTTTAGACAACCACCCTTGCTATTTTAGCGACTGATACCCATCTTTCCATTACTTCTCTTGCTATTGGCCCTTTTATTTGAGTCCCTTTAGGGTTTCCTTTTTCATCTTTTAACAATGCTACTGCATTATCACTGAATGCAATTCTCTCTCCATTATTTCTTCTCCAAGGTTTTCTAGCTCTAACAATAACAGCATCAAAAACTTCTCCTCTCATTTCAGGTTTTCCCTTTCTTACAGAAACTTTAACCCAATCTGATACTTTTGCATATTGTTGTCTTCCTTTAACAGATTTTCCTCTCTTAACACCGACTATTCTTACTATTCTTGCTCCGCTATTATCAGCAGCCACTACTTCACTGCCAAGGTTTAATCCTCTTGTTGCTCTTGCACTTATTGCTTTCATTGTAGTAATGCCTCCTGTTGGATAAAACCATATTTAATTAAAATTCTCTTAAAAGAATCACAAAATTTTTCATGTACTTCAAATTCAAGTGTTTCATCATATACTTGATTAGCTATCTTATCAGTTAGTAGTTCCCTTTGTACACTAGTTCCAATAACAATAATTTCAGGATTTTGTGATTTTATCCATTCACTAAAACTTTGGTTATTATAATTTCTTAAATTTATATCACATGAAGCATCTATTATTAAAATCTGATAGTCTAGGGGATTTCCCCCCCGAACAGCCTGTATAGCACTATAAAAATTTTTAACATTACAATTAATTCCCTCGAACTCTAATCTTGTGAATACTGGCATAAACTGCATTGCTTGATTATCTACTATAATTATTCTTGGATTTTCTGCTTTCATTGTTCTTCTCCAGATATTTTAGATTCTTTCAATATTTTTTGAGAGGTAGAGTCAGCATCTCTTATTTTCTTTATTGCTAAGTGATGTATAATTTTGCTTAAAGGTCTGCATTCCATTACTTGTATGTAATCTCCAATTTGTATTTGATTTTTAATTTCTTCAGGAAGATAAGCATGTATCTTAGTTTTATATTTAGCATATCTTTCATATTTCCTAATATATTTTATTCTTTCAAGCTGAATAGTAACCCTTTTATCGAATTTTCTTATTACATAACCTTCGAATTTCCTTCCTCGAGTTCCAACTACCCTGTTTCTGACTTTCAAGTCTATCTTCTTGTTTTTCTTTTCCATTTTCGTTTCTGTTTTTTAGTTGCTAATTGTGCTTTCTGAAAATCCAAGTCTTGCAAGGATTGGTTTTATTTTTCTTGTGTGATTTCCTTGCAACTCTATCGAGTCTTCTCTTACTGTTCCTCCACAGCCAAGTTCTTCTTTAAGCTCCTTGGCTATTTTCTTAAGGTCAGTTCCTTTGTCAAATCCTGACACAATTGTAACATACTTGCCAAATTTTTTCTTGGCTGTTGTTACTTGGATTCTCTGTTCACCACGTGAAAGATCTTCCCACGCTATGGCCTCAACTGGCAACCCTGTTTTTGGATCTATCTCCATTGTTTTGTTTGTTGAGCATTTTTAAATTTGCTAGAGTTTTTTTCAGCTCTCTTATCTTAACTTTTCCGCCTTTGCTTGCAGTTACTCTTGCTTTTACTATTTCCATTTCAATTTCCTTTATTTTCTTACTAATATCATTTTTGCCAAGTTTTGATAGTTCTTTAAATCTTTTCATTTGTACTTCTCCTTTGAACTGAAATTTGATCATGTATTTTTGCATCTGGGTGTAGTATACTTACGCTAATTCCAATAGCTCCTGTTTTTGTGCCTGCAATAGCTTCTGCCCTATCAACTACTTTTGAACTATCTCCTACTTTTTTCAAATAACCTTTTTTAAATCTCCAGGTTTTAGCTCTTGCACTTGGCAGTTTTCCTGCAAGTTTAATTTCAACTCCTTTAGCTCCAGCATCTACTATTTGTTTTAACATTCTATAAGCAACAATTTTAAATTTAAGAGAACCTTTATTTTCAATATTAAGAGCAATTTCATCAGCAACACCTTGAGCATCTAGATAAGGATTTATTATTTCTTCGATTTCAATATGAGGATTTTCAAATTTGAATTTTTTCTTAAGAACTTCAGTAAGATGAGTTATTTTTTCTCCACCCCTGCCAATTATTAATCCAGGACGGCTAGTTACTATAACAATTTTTTCCCCAACAGGAGTATATTCTATGTTAACCTTGCTTACTTTACCTTTTCCCAAATATAATTTTACAAATTCTCTTATTTCAAACTCACCTTTCTTAAATGTAACAAATTTTCTTTCTTCCATTTTTATCTCTTAGGCCCCCACGATATTACTTGTTTAAATTCTTCCCATTTTCCAGCATCTTCAAGCATTTTTCTTGCTTTCCAATAGTTTTCCCCACTTTCATACACAGATATATCATAATGCAAATGATTGAATATAATCCCATTTTGATCATCAAATTGTAAATACCTTAATGCACTTCTATGACTTAATATCTTATGTGGGTTTTCTCCATCATTAATTTTTTGTTCAATAAATGAATGTTTTCCATTAATAATTCCTTCACAAACTAACCATTGAGGTTCTCCTTCTGATAATTTTACCTTAGTTTCATATCCTGGAAGTAAATCTATTAATTCAGATTCTCTTTCTACTAATCTTATTTTATGATCTTCTAATACTACCATTTTATTTTCTTCCTCCAGTCTTCATATTATTCATTTCTTTTGCTTTTATTGTAATATGTGTTCTCTTGAATTTCATTGATCCAAATCTGTGTAATTGATCAGGAGCTTTATTTGGAATAGTTTCATAAACTATTGTTTTATCTAAATCTAAACCATGCATTACACTATTGGCATTTAAAGTTTTTAATAATTTTATAAATTCCTTAGAACTATTCATAGGATATTTTCCAGACATTATTTTTCCTTTTCTATGAGCTATCTCCCCAGACATTGGAACAGCTTTTTTCTTTAGTAAAACCTGGTTTAAATCTTTGATTGCGTCTTCAATTTTTTTGTTCTTTATGAATTTGCCGATTGCCTTACTTTGTTTCAAAGATATTCTTAAACTTCTTCCATAAACACTTGCCTCTGTTCTTTTTGGAGCTTTTGTTTGTGTTTTCTTTTTTTCTTCAGATTTATTTTCAGTTTTCACTTCTTCTTTCTTTACAGGAGTTTCAGCTATTTGTTGTTTATGACCATGCTGGTGCATATTATTCGCTTTTTGTATTTTACTTTGATTTAATTGTTCATCTGCCATTTTATGCTGCCTCTCCTATTAAGTCTATTAAATCATAACCAGTTTTATTAGCATAACTTTGAGCAATTCCCATAACTTCCCTATAAGCAATTTGTTTTATTTCATCTATTGAAATATTAACTAAACATTTAATAGAATGAGTATTTACATCTCCTTTTCTAGTAAATTCCATAACACTTATATGTCCATATTCTATTCCTAAAGGTACTTCTCCAACTTTTCTTTCTCCAACCATAACAATATATGCATCACTATCAAAATGATTTCTTATTCTCTTTTCTCTTACTTTAATAGCTTTTTTATCCATTTTATTTCACACTCCTTGAAGCACTTGATCTTGTTGCTCCAATACCTGCTGCTCCATGTTTAACAATTCCTCTTGTTAGAGCAAATTCTCCGAATCTATGTCCGATCATTTCTGGAATAATATCAATTTTAACAAATGTTTTCCCATTATGCACACCTATACTTGAACCAACCATTTCAGGAACAATAACTAATTCTCTGTCATGCGTTTTTATTGGTTTCTTTTTATCATTTCTTTTTCTGCATTTAGTTAAAAATTTTTCAAGATTATCACTGTTTCTTAAAACTGTTCTTCTTTCTCTAGAAGGAAGAAATTTAGCAAATTCTCTTATATCCATTTTTTGGAGTTCAGCAAGACTCATTCCTCTATATGAAAATTCTTTCTTTCTTTGAATCTCAATGTTTTCTTCTGCCATTTTTAATTTCCTTTCCTCTTCCCAGTTCTTCTTGCCCTTATAGAACCTACCTTAGCTCCAGGAGGTGCATTTCTCTTAGGAATCTTTCCAAGATTACCATGAGTTAAATTCTTTCCTCTTCCAGATCCAAATGGATGGTCAATTACATTCATTTTTACTGCAGATGTTCTAGGCCATAATTTACTTTTTGTTCTCTTAATATAAAACATTCTTCCTGCTTTCATCACAGGTTTTTCTTTTCTTCCATCTCCAGCAATTATTCCTAAGCTTGCTCTACAATCTCCGCTAAATACTTTTTCTTTTTTCGAAGGCAAAAGAATAATTACTTCATCTTTGTTTTTTTTAGTAATTGTTGCAAAAGAGCCAGCACTTCTTATAAATTTCCCACCATCTCCAGGATTTGCTTCAATATTATAAATTTCTGCTTTAGTAGGAACATCTTTTAATTTTAATATACTACCAATACCACTATCTTTTCCAATAGATATCTTCTGTCCTTCATGCATTCCTTTTGCACATGGATTAAAAAATATTTCATTGTTTATTCTTATTTTTGCTAAAGGAGCTGAATGCCCTCCAGAATGTATTAGCTTTAATATTTCTCCTTCACCACTAACTGTGGTTAATGGATATTTAATTTCATGAATAAAAGCTTTCCTTCTAACTCTATATCTTGGACCTCCATGTCCTCTTGCCCGACTAATTATTCGTTTACCCATTTTATGCTACCCATAACTCCGCATTTTTTAACATATCTACTAATTGAGTATAATTATCTTTTTGAGGACCAACAAGTATAAATTCACGTTCTCGGCTTAAAATAACCCCAAGAACTTCATCATATTGATGAGTTTGTCTTTCTGAACTGTAAACTGCCACAGCATTGATATCTTCTATCTTATGTTGCACAATAAATTTATCTTTTCCATCTTTACTTTCTAAAAAAACAGCCCAATGATTTCGATATCTGGTTCTGTCATCATGTTCACTTATAGAGACAATATCTCCTTTAATAGCACTTTCTAACTGTTTCAATCTCTTAGGTATTAATGTTTGAATTTGTCTTGTTTCCATTTTATATCATCCCAAGTTTAGTTGCAACATCTATTGCAGGATTTTTTTTATTTAATTTAACATAAGCTATTTTTTTCCCACCCCTGTTAGAAGTGTTTACACTTTCAACTTTAACACTAAATATTTTTTCAACAGATTCTTTTATCTCTTTCTTTGTTTTTCTAGAGTCAACTTCAAATAATATAGTGTTATCTGCTTCTATAAGCCTTATTGCTTTTTCAGTTGTTATTGGTTTTCTAATCATTTTTTCCTTCTCCTTTATTTTTTATTTTATCTAAATTATCTATGTCTTTAATTGCATTTTCAGTATAAACAGTTATTCTTCCGCTAGGATATAAATCACTAACCATTAATTCTTTAACTCTCACATTTTCTACCATGTCAGTTTTTATTGTTTCATTGTTTCCTGTTACAATAATTAATCCTCTTGATGTTTTAGTTTTCCTGTTTCTCAATTTACCTCTACCAGAACGATTATTCTTTTCTTTTAGTATGTTTAACTTGCCAAGTATTTTATCAAGAGAGTTAATTAATTCTTTTGTTTTCAATCCAGATATTTTTGATTCCACAATTATTGGAAGTTCAATTCCCTTAATTTCATTAATCCTATTATATCTTTGAATAATTTTTTCTTTAGATGCTGTTGATGCTATTGCAGAATATAAAGCAAGTTTCTTCTCTTTTTTATTTATTTTTCTTATTTTTACTGTTCCTTCAGGTCTTGGCCCGTGAGCTCTTCTACCTCCCCTAGTTCCAGAAACTTCTGCACCTATCCAATAAAACTGCGTTCCTCTTCTCCAATGTATTTTTCTAGGTATTCTAGACATTCCTCTTCCATATCCTGATTTCCATTTATGTCTTATATGTCTTATTATTCCTGATGCAGAATGTTGTCTCCCAGCAACTAATGAAGGTCCATATGGATGAGCTATTTGTTCAGACTCAAAAGTTTTTTTTAAAATATCTTCTCTTATTTTACTAGAAAATATTTTAGGAAGTTCAATTTCTTTTATTTTTTTGCCTTCTATTGATAGTATTTGTGATTTCATCTTATAGAATACTTATCTGGTAAGTCCTCCCATGAACTAGGTATTTTTGGATCAAATAATTTCTTCTGTGCTTCTTTAGCCATTTCAAAAGCAGGATTTCTATATTCAGCTATAAACACACCCATTTCATCTAATTTTTCTGGTAATCCTGAAACATCTTCTCCTAGACTTTCTGCTAAATCTCTTGCATACATATACAAATCTTTTATACTTTCAGGAATGTTTTCATTACCATAATTATCTAACACTAATTCTTCAGCTTTTCTTAAATATATTTTTGCATGTTCTAATGGATTTTGTGGTGATAATTTTCTTTTCATTTTATCTTAGTTCAATAAACTCATAATTTTTTTTAGATTGTTTTTTAGTTGCTCTTAATGGATGTGTTATAACAAGTTGTCTTTTTACAGGACCATGAACACTTCCCATAACTAAAATATAATCACCACTTATGTTTCCAAAATGATTAAAACCACCAGAAGGATTAATATTATTTTCAGAAATATTACTCATAAAAACAACTTTATTATTATATTGTATTCTATTAAAGAAACCCATTTGTCCAGCCATTGGAACTCTAAAACTAACTCTTGCAGGATGCCATGGGCCAATAGAGCCTATTTTTCTTATTCCTTTTTCAGCTTTATGTTGCCTTAAACTAGCTCCAAATCTTTTCACAGGTCCTTGCAACCCTTTACCTTTTGTTACAGCTTTAACATCTATTAATTGCCCTTGCTGAACAAATTCTGAAACATTTATGATTTTATCTAAATGTTCTTTTGCAAATGATAATTTATTTTCTAAACTGCCACCTAAACTCAATTCAATTATATCTGGATTTTTTTTAATGAAATCTTTCAAATCAGTATAAACAATAATTCTTACATCATCATAATCTTTGTAGTCATCTATTTTCTTAGAAATATTCTTTGGAATTTTTATTTTTCTTATCAACTCTTTATTTAAGTTTTTGCTTAAAACCTCACCAATAACCTGTCCGTTTTTGTAAAATCTCACAGAAAGTATTTTTAGTTTAGGGCATTCAATAATTGTAACAGGTATGCTAATTCTTTTAGTTTTTGTCATAGAATCAGGAGTATTATCTTTTACATAGGCACTTGCCATACCAACCTTATAACCTATAAAACCTAATAAGGGAATGTCAGAATTTTTTGAAGAAACAATTTTCCAGTTGACACTAGGAATCAGTTTTTG
>JBBSZB010000029.1:0-8910 GCA_038044965.1 Nanobdellota archaeon | reverse complement strand
TCCAGAAGTTTATAATTTATTAGATAAGGATTTTCCTTTTTATCAGAGTTCTTATATTCAAATTATGACTAAAGAATTAGCAGAGATAATTAAAGATGATGCAAAAAATATGGCTGAAAAAACCAACACTAAATTATAACAAGAATGTTTTAGATATTGTGCAGTTTGGCTCTTCTATTGAAGATGGAAAAATACCAAATGATATAGATATTGCTGTAATATTTAATAAAATTCCTTTAAAAGAGCAGTTAGATCAAGCGCAGGAAATTAAGAAACAATTGGAAAAATTTGTTGAAATTCCTATTCATATAAATTCTTTTGATTTTTATAGCTTATTTGATAATTCTAATTTTGCAAAAGAGAGTATCTTGTTTTCTGGAAAAAGCATTATTCATGGAGATGATTTTGTAAAAAGATTTGGATTTTCTCCAAAAATACAAATTTATTATTCTTTAGAAAAACTAAAGAAAAAAGATAAAATAAGATTTAATTATATGTTAAATGGAAGAGGCGGAGAGTATGGTTTGTTAAGAGAACATAAAGGTAAGTTATTGAAACCAGGTTTAATTGAAATAAATCCTGAATCTGAAAATATTTTTGTTAGTTCAATAAAAGAGTTTAAGGTGGATTTTAAAGTTAAGAAGGTGCTGCTGGGATAAATGTCCCCACGATTATTTTTAACTAAATTAAAACTATCTCACTTTACTTCCAACTTCTATGTCTTTTTCAGGTGAGATGAGAATTACTTTGCTTTCGTCTTCATTAACTGCTGCTAATAACATGCCTTGAGATTCTATTCCTTTCATCATTCTTGGAGCAAGATTTACAAAGAGAATTATCTTTTTTCCTTCTAATTCTTTTTTTGAATAGAATTTTTTAATTCCTGCACAAACAATTCTATGACCTAATGATTTTCCAAGATTTATTGTTAGTTTGTATAACTTGTCCGCATCTTTAATATCTTCAACTTTTGTTATTTGCCCAACTCTTAATTCAATTTTTTCCCATTCTTTGAAATCAATTTGGCTCATGTTTAAAACACCTATTACTTTTCCTGCCTTTTGATCATTTAAATTTAAATCTTTATTTACTTTATTAGAATTAACATGTTTATTAATATTATCATTAACCTTTCCATTTTTTATATTATCATATTTTTTTACCCCAATTTTCTGGAATAAAATTGGAGATTTTTTTATTTTGCTTACTTTTAATGGAGATTTTAAATCTTTAATGGAGATTTTAAAATTAAATACATTTGATATTTTTTCAGAAGTTTCTGGAATAAAAGGGCTTAATAAAATAGTGATAGATTTTATGCTATCTGAAAGTTCATAAAGAATTTCTTGTTTAGCTTTAGTTTTTGATTCCCATGGTTTTTTATCCTGAACATATAAATTGCAAACATCAATAAACGCAAATATTTCATTTAATACTTTATCCAGTTCATAATTTTCAAAGTGTTTTTCTATTTTTTTAAGATTAAGCTTTTTTATTAGTTTGTTTGGAGCTTTTTTTATCCCATTAGTTTCTGCAAGTGCAGAAACTCTTGAAACTAAGTTGCCTAGTTTATTTGCTAGTTCATTGTTGTTTCTTTCGATTAATAACTCTTCAGAATAGTCAGAATCATCAAATAAATTACATTTTAATAAAGAATACCTCACAACATCTGAAGGATATTTATTAAGAAGCTCTAAAGGGTCAATTGTATTACCTAGAGACTTCGACATTTTTTTCCCACTTACATTAAGGTATCCATGGACAAGGAGTTTATTTGGGAGTTTATAATCAGAAGATAAAAGTAATGCTGGCCATATAACTGAATGGAACCAGTTTATTCCTTTACCAATTATATGGAGATCTGCTGGCCAATATTTACTTTCTTTATTTTTTAATCCAGATATATAATTTATTAATGCATCTATCCATACCCAAATTTTATAATCTTTATCATTTGGAAAGTTAATTCCCCACTTAGCTCCTTTTCGACTTATACAAATATCTTTTAATTCTTCATTAACTCTTTTTAAAACTTCATTCCTCCTTATTTCTGGAGTAACATAATTAGGAATTATTTTTAGGATCTGTTTTTTATATTTAGACAATTTGAAGAAGTAAGCTTCTTCTTCTCTTAATTCTGGAATTGTTTCATGCTCAGGACATTTTCCGTTTACTAAGTCTTTTTCAGTATAGTAAGTTTCACATCCAATACAATAGAGTCCTTTGTAAATATCCTTGTAAATATCCCCTTTTTCAACCATTTTTTTCACTAATTTTTGAACAACTATTGCATGTTCTTTTGCAGTAGTTCTTATGAAATCATCATGAGAAAGATTTAGTTTTTTACAAAGTTCAATAAAAAAACCTGTATTTTTATCTATAAATTCTTTAGTTGATATTCCTGCTTTTTGGGCTGCTTCGACATTTTTTTGAGCATTTTCATCTACCCCTGTTAAAAAGAATACATCTTCTTCTTTTAATCTATGATATCTTGCTAGGGCATCAGCTATTGTTTTTTCAAATGCATGACCCACATGTGGTTTTGCATTAACATAATCTATTGCTGTGGTTATGTAAAACTTTTTTGTCATTTTAATTAATTCAACTAATTTAATTAAGTATTTAAAAGTTTAATAATCATTGAGTATTTTCTTTTAACCTTTTTATTTCACATAAAACAGAAACTAATCTTTCAATTCCATCTTTTTTTCTTTTTGTAATGGACCATTTACTTTTTACTTTAATAGGTATTTTTCCTAATTCCCCGGATCTTTCTAATCTGTAAAACAAATCTTGATCTACTTCAATTAGTTTAATTAAATCTCTGTTTGAATGAAAATCTTCATAGTCTTTAAATGGATCATCCATTATCGCGGTATCAATTCCTACAACATCTGAAATAGGTATCCCACTTTCCCAGGGCTGTTCAAATAAGAAACTATACTTTGGAAGATTTACTCCTAGTTTATCATAATCATCTAAATACCTTAAGTTTTCATCTAAATTTAATTCGGTCATACGCTTACCAAAATACTTTCTTTAAAAATCTTTGTTTTTAGAAAATTAACTTATATTCATAAGCTTTTTAAAGTTATTTTGCGCTGTATAGAGATGTTTAGAAACAAGTGTGGTAGATGCGGTAAAAGTATAAGAAAGTCTTATGAGTTTTGTCCTAGTTGTGGAAGTGGCTTAGGCAAAGAGAATATCGCTGATTATGGTTTTCTTGGAAAAAATGATATAAACGATTTAAATATGAAATTGCCATTTGGCTTTAACATGTTGTTTAAACCATTGCTTAAAGAGTTGCAAAAACAAATGTTAGAATTGGATCAAGAATTAAAAAAAGAGACAAAAGATGGAAAAAAGAGCAGTATTAGTAATACGGGTTTTAGTATTCATATAAAAGCTCCTGGGCAAAAACCAATTAGATTAACTGCAAATAAATTTCCTGGAATGATTTCACAAAATAATGTTTTAGGTAAAGATAAAGATGTAAATGTTCAGAATTTAGTTTTACCGAGGATATCTAAAGATTTAATTGATAAATCAAAGGATTTTCCTAGAAAAGAACCTGAGACAAGTGTTAGAAGACTGGCTGATAAAATAGTTTATGAACTTTCTATTCCGGGAGTTAGCTCTTTATCTGGAATTAATATAAGGCAATTAGACTCTGCTTTTGAAGTTAAAGCAGTTGCAAAAAAAGAAGTTTATAATAAATCTATTAGTTTGAATTTGCCTTTGGCTAATTACTTTTTAGCTAATGAGAAATTAGTTCTTGAATTTTTGAATGAGTAATAAAAAGAACCAATGGTTCTTCTTATGACATCTCCTTTTAAAAGCCAAGGTTTTCTTTACAAGAGATTTCTTGAATCTCTGTATACAGATTTTCAAATCTGTTGTATCAAACTTTCCTTTTTTAAGTAAGAATAAGCTCTTTGGAAAGCCTTATAAATGAAATTCTTTTAGAAATTTAATGAGCCTGTAGCTCAGCCCGGTAGAGCACTGCTCTGATAAATAAAATAACTTAGATTTCAGAGAGGCAGGGGTCCACGGTTCAAATCCGTGCAGGCTCATATTATTTTGGTAAAGATTTAAAAACCAATTTTATCTCAAAATTAGATATTAAGAAAATGGCAAAGGGAATGTATCATTATATAGGAGAAGCTTGGAAAAAGCCTGATAAAAAGCTACTTAGAGAGAGAATGATTTCTTGGAGAGATGGCAATGCTATTGTTAAAGTTGATAAACCATTAAGATTAGATAGAGCAAGAGCTCTTGGGTATAAAGATAAAAAAGGATTTGTTGTTGTTAGAGTAAAGCTTGTTAGAGGAGGACATAAAAGATCTCGTCCTAAAAAAGCAAGAAAAGTTAGAAATTTAACTGTTAGAAAATCTCTTACATTAAATTATAAGGCAATTGCAGAGCAAAGAGCTGCTAGAAAGTACAGAAATCTTGAGGTGTTAAATTCTTATAATATTGGTAAAGATGGAGTTTATGCTTTTTTTGAAGTTATTTTAGTAGATCCATATAAACCTGAAATACAAAATGATAAAACAATTAATTGGATTACACTTCCCAAAAATAAGGCAAGAGCTTTTAGAGGTTTGACTTCTGCAAATAAAAGTTCTAGAGGATTGAGAGCTTAGTAATTTAAAGCTTAATTTAAAAATCTTTAAAATATGTTCTTTGGATGTTTATATTATAAAATGTGGAATATTTTTTTCATTAGATGTTTAAAGTAACATGTAAAGATTTATAAACAGTTGTTTATTTAATTAAACATATGTTCAAGGAATTAAACATTTTGAGATTATTTTTTGAAGATTCTAATAGAGAATTTAATGTTAGAGAGGTAGCTAGGATTTTGAAATTATCTCCTGCTTCAGTTAGTAGTAAATTAAAAGATTTTGCTAAAAAAGGCATATTACTTGAGAATAAAGAGAGAAATTATATTTTATATAAGGCTAATTTAGATAATGAATTATATAGAAATCTAAAAGTATTTTATAATATAAAAAAAATTAGAGAATCTAGGCTGATAGATAAGTTAAATGAATTTTATTTAAAACCAACTATTGTTCTTTACGGTTCTTTTTCTAAAGGATTAGATGTTAATGAAAGTGATATTGATTTAGTTGTTATATCTGAAAATAATAAAGACTTTCCTTATTTAAAAGAATTTGAAAATAAATTAAAACGAGAAATCCATATTTTCAGTGTAAAAAATCTTAAAAATCTAAGGAATGAGCATTTGGTAGATAGTGTTATTAATGGTATTGTTTTACAAGGAATATTAAAATGGAATTAAATGAATGTTGGAAAAAGAAGTATATCAGAAAAGTGGAAGTAAATATACCTTTGGCAAGATCTTTAATTGAAATGTCAGGTGTTAATGAAAATTCAGTAAATACTGCAGTTATTGATGAAGAAAATATATCATCTTATGTTTATTTAGCTTATGAATCTTTGAGGGAGGTTTTAGAAGCAATTTCTTTATTAAAAGGATGTAAAGTTTTAAACCATATTTGTTTAGGAGAATTGCTTAATGAATTATTGGATGATTTTGATTTTAATTCTTTTGATAGGTTTAGGTATATTCGGAATGGAATAGGTTATTATGGAAGAAAAGTAGGATATGGAGAAGGAAAAGAGATAATTACAAAGATATTTAGTATGAAGAAACTATTATATGATAAATATATTATTAATTTATTAAAATGAAATATTCTGAACTTTGCGGTGTTTATGAAGCTCTTTCAAATACTACGAAAAGACTTGAGAAAGTTGATATTTTAAGTGATTTTTTAAAAAAACTTGCTAAGAGTAAAGGAGATAACAAATGGATTTATCTTATTAGAGGAAGAGTATTGCCAGATTATGATGCACGAGAGTTTGGTATTTCAAGACAGTTAATAATAAAAATAATTGCAAAAGCTTCTGGAATTTCTCCTGAAGTAATTACTAAAGATTTTAACGAAATTGGAGATTTAGGACAAGTTGCAGAGGATTTAATGGCTAAAAAGAAACAACATACTTTGTATAGTTCTGTTTTAAGTGTTGATAAAGTTTTTACAAATTTAAAAAAAATATTTGAAATGGAAGGAAAAGGCAGTGTTGATAAAAAAGTTTCTTTGGTTGCTGAGCTTTTAGTTAATGCTAATGGTTTGGAAGCTAAATATCTTATAAGGAGTGTTTTGAATGATCTGAGAATTGGAGTTGCTGATTCTACTTTAAGAGAATCTATTGCAGAAGCATTTTTTTCTTCTGAAAAAAAAGAGATGTTAGATAAAATAGAAGAGATTTATGATTTAGCTAATGATTTTGCTCTTATTTTTGAAGTAGCAATAAAAGGCAAGAAAGCATTTGATAACATTGAAATACTTCCTGGAAAAGCTATGAATGTAATGCTACCTGTTAAAGTTACAGAAATTAGCGAAGCATTTAGGATTTGTGGAAAACCTGCAGCTATAGAACATAAGTATGACGGATTTAGAGTTGTTATTTCCAAAAGCAAAAATGGAAATATTAAGTTATTTACAAGAAGATTAGAAGATGTAACTAATCAGTTCCCAGATGTGGTTTCTGTTGTTGAAAAAAATATTAAAGGAGAGAGTTTTATCGTCGATTCTGAGGTTGTTGGATTTGATCCCAAAACTAAAAAATACAAGCCCTTTGAATCTATAAGCCAGAGAATTAAAAGAAAATATCATATTGACAAATTGATTCATGAACTTCCTGTTGAGATTAATGCTTTTGATGTAATTTATCTAAATGGAAAAAGTTTAGTCAATGAAAAATTTATTGAAAGAAGAAAACATCTTGAAAAAATAATTAAGGAAGATAAAATGAAAATCAGATTATCTTATCAAATTGTAACTGATAGCGAAAAAAAAGCTTTGGAATTTTACCATAATGCTTTGAAAATTGGAGAAGAAGGCATTATGGTTAAGAAATTAGACTCTCCATATAAACCTGGAAGAAGAGTAGGGCATATGGTTAAAATGAAACCTGAATCTAGAGATTTTGATTTAGTTATTGTAGGAGCAGAGCATGGAACTGGAAAAAGAGCTGGATGGTTAACAAGTTATATTGTTGCATGTAAAAATACAAAAGAAGGAAAAGAAAAATTTTTAGAAGTTGGAATGGTTTCTTCAGGTTTGAAAGAAAAAGAATCAGAGGGAACAACTTATAATGAAATGACTAAATTGTTAAAGCCTTTAATTGTAAGTGAAAAAGGAAGAATTGTTAGAGTTAAACCTAAATTAGTTGTAAGTGTTACATATCAAAATATTCAAAAATCTCCTACTTATTCTTCTAGTTATGCAATGAGATTTCCAAGGATAACTGCTTATAGACCTGATAGGAATACAAGTGATATTGCAAGCTTAAATGATATAAAAAGAGAGCTTGGTAAAAAGAATTGATTAACTTTAAAGTAATAACTATATAGTTTTTTGTAATAATCTTTATAAATCATTTTATTATCTTGATTATTATGGGTTTTAAGGGATTGAGCAACTCTGGTTATTTGTTGTTATTTATACTTAGTTTTGTATTTATTTTAAGTATGTTAAATTTTGTTTCTGCACAAAATTCATGTACTAATGATTTACAGTGCGGTTTTACAGGCTTTTTTGGAAGTGAATTTTGTAAAAGTAATGATGTTTACAAAAATTACCAAACTGCTTTATGTAATTCAAATATATGTAGTGTTGTAGTGGAAGAAAAATTGGTTAATGATTGCAATGATGGAGATAATTCCACTTTAGACAGTTGTCTTGAAGAAAATAATCTTGCTTATTGTAAACATGATTTAGTACAGTGTAGTGAAAATGATGAATGCGGAAGTCCGACAGAGCATTTCTTTTGTCAAAGCGGAGATGTATGGCATCAAGTAAATAACCCTGTTTGTGATATAAATAGTACTCAGTGTATTTTTGAATCATATGAAGAATTATATGAAAATTGTGAGGTTGGATGTAACAATGCCCATTGTATTCCTAAAGTTCAGTGTAATAGCAATTTAGATTGTTCTAATTCAAGTGTTTCTAGTAATTATTGTTTTAGTGATAATGTTGTGAGAGATGTAACTAATTATACTTGTGTTTATCCAGGAAGTGCTGTTAGTTTCTGCCAACAAAATACTCAAAAAGAAACAGTTCAATCTTGCACTAATAGTTGTTTAAATGCTCAATGTACAAGTAATGGTAATAATGGAGGAGATAATAATGTTAAGCATAGGGGAGGAATTAGAGATTTTGAAGATTTGAATCCTTTGTTTTTTACTAAAACATCAGAAGTTCAGCCAGTTACAGGAATAATAATTCCTCCAAATGATATAAATGAAACAGTTTCAAAGGTAACAAAAAAAGCTAGTTATAGTAATTTCTGGATTTTATTTTGGTTGTTATTACTACTAGTTTTGATAATAATAATTTTAATATTAATTGTTATTTTTAGAAGAAGATAGTATTTTTTAAAAATTTTATAAAAAGGAGAGATCAAAATTGAGTAATAATTTATTATATATGTTATAAATTGATAAATGATTTAAAGCATGATTCTATGTTTTTTTATGGTGAAGAGAACTACTAGTTATGGAAGAGTGTATCATGTAACTACATCTCACGACCCTGAAGATCGTGGAGAGGCCATAAGGGACCCTTTAGATGATATTGGGGAATATTTTAAGCATAGGTTAATTGCTTTATCTGATGCTAAATTTATAGATCAAGATGCCCAAAAAAATGTTTATTTTATTACTCTTTCAGATAATTTCCCTCCTAGAATTAATGGAGAATATAATGTAGAAGTTAAGATTGAAAGTTTTACTCAGTTTGCTTATAAGGATTTAGCAGATGTATTACTTAAGATGGGATTTAATGAGTTAAGATGACCTTTATAAAGCCG
>JBBSZB010000028.1:0-10581 GCA_038044965.1 Nanobdellota archaeon | reverse complement strand
CAAGTATCCGGCCCTCTGGAGGCTGGGACCCAGGTTCGAATCCTGGCGGGGCTATTCTATTCGAACTTGGGAGATTCAAGTATTTGATAAATTTGTAATAAAGGTTATTTTTATAAACATTATTTATCTTATCTGTTAAATGTTATCCACTATATTTAATTCCGCTGTTGATTATTTAGTTAATACAATTGGTTCTTTGGGGTATATAGGAATTTTTATTTTAATGAGCATAGAAAGTTCTTTTATTCCCTTTCCTAGTGAAGTAGTGTTAATTCCAGCAGGAGTTTTAATTTCACAAGGAAAAATGTCATTTATTCTTGTGTTATTTTCATCTTTAGCTGGCAGTTTAGTTGGAGCTTTTGTAAATTATTTTCTTGCTTTATATTTTGGAAGAACAATAGTTGAAAAGCTTGTTGTCAAATATGGAAAAGTTGTTCTTATCAGCAAGAGCAGTTTAGAAAAAGCTGATAAGTATTTTGAAAAACATGGTGATATAACAACTTTTGTCGGAAGATTAATACCTATAATCAGACAGCTGATTTCTTTGCCAGCAGGATTTGCAAAGATGAATATCCTAAAATTTACATTTTATACTACTTTGGGAGCTGGAATATGGAGTGCTATATTAATTTTTATGGGATATTTATTTGGAAATAATATGGATATTATAAATAAAAATTTACATTTAATTACAATTTTAGTTTTGATTATTTGTTTATTTATTGTTATTTTTTATTTGTTAATAAGGAGAAGAAAGAGAGCTAAAGAAAAAATTTAATATTTTTTACCTAACTTACTATTTTAAGGATAATATGTTATAACCTTACCACATTTGATCGAAATTATAATAAATAATTCTCTAATATTGTATTTAACTAATATTATCTTAATAAATTTATATTATAATTAATGTAAAGTAAACCTTATATTTTAACATAATTTATCTTTAAACATTTTTAAAACATATTATACTTTTACCTTATTTACAATTTATTCTTCGTAGATTAATTGATACATCAAGATTTTCCAAATCTTGAGTGTGCTCAAGAACTAGAAGAACACATTATACATTTTAGTGCATAGTTCTTGACATTACATCATATTTATGAAATTTTCAAGAATATATGAAGTTGTTAAAATGTTAAGTTTGATACTTGACTTAACACTAATTTATGATTTATATTAAATGATTATTAAAAAAATATTACAAGTACTTCCCAATAACTTCATCAAATAGCTTAAATGGAGGCTCTTTTGGATTAACTTCTGGATTTAAAGATGTAGAAGTATTTTGTCTCATAGGATAATATCTCAAACCTTTTTCTAATTCATAAGCATTAAGTGCTTCTAAACTCTCTCCAGTTCTTAAAGGAGTAGAATATAATTTCATATTTTGTCTTTCTGTCGAGTTTGGAGGAGCTCCCCATCTTAATTCAGGAGGATGATTTGGATCAAAAGACAAATCAAATAATCTTTTTTCAATATCATTTAATGTTAAAGTTATTTCAGAACCATCTGATTTTTTATAAGTTATTTTCTTATCAGCAAAAAGCTCTCTTTTTCTTTTTAATAAATTATCCGTCAGTTCATTTGAAGATGATAATCCTTCATAATTATAAACCTCACTTGAAGGATTAAAATTTACTAACATATCTTCCAGCCTTGTTGTTATATAATTATATTTATTTTTTCTATCAACATCACTTGAAGGAGATGAAAATGTTTCCCAACGACCATTAGCCTGGTATATATTTTCCGCATTAGTATCATTTGGAAAAGTTATTCTGCCATTAGCTAAAACATCACTCCATGCACTTTCAACAAATAATTTTCTTTCTTCCATCATTTCTGCAAATTCTTCTATAGAATTTTCTAAAAACTCCATCGGTTTTTCTCTGCCTGTCCTTAAACTTGCACGAACATAATCTGGAAACCATAAAACTTTCTGACCTTTAATAACTCCTCCACCATTTTTAATAATTTTAGCCATTTCTTGATACTGCCTCAAAGAATAACCAAAAGGAATCATTTCTTCATTTGTAAATGGAATAGCTTTATCTCCAACTATCTTAGGCAATCTAAAATTTTTAAATCCACCATAACATCTTTTTAATCCCCCTACTCCAAGCTTAGCAGAAGTTACTGAATATTTATTCACTTTATTTCCTTGTTTATCAGTTTCTTCATAAAGCGCAGAAAGGGTTTGTGTATATGTTATCGAAGCATCTGGATGAGCATCTAAAAAATGTACTTCTCCAGACTCTTCAATCTCTCCAACAACTAAAACATGTCCATTAGGATTATAAAAAATACTTCCAGGCATTAAACAACTAACATCTATTTGAATTGGAACAGAGTCGGTACCCTCCAAAGTTGGGTCTGTTCTAAAATTTCCTGAAACAAAATTATTGCCTCCACCTCCTCCTTGTATTGAATTAATAATAAAACTTCCAAAACCCCCTTGAAAAGATAAACTATTAACATATCCTATTGGATGGTTTCCTGCTGAATATCTTATATCTCCTCCAGACTCCATGTTTATTTTAGAAATAATTAAAGGAAGTCCTCTTCTATAAGAATAATAAGAAATTAACAGGGGAGGAAAACTTCCGCAATGATTTGAAGAATTTAAAATAGAAATTTCATTTTCACTAATTTGCGGATTTCCATTCTCTAAAAAGTCTTGATGATTAAGCAAATTCATCTCATCATCTTGAATAATATAATTTAATCTCGCCATTTTTTGCTTTCCAGTTCCATTTCTTTTAAAATGATAAATATTTCCCACCCATTTAGAATATTTATAAAACTCGTCAATATTCCAAGGTCTTAAATGAGGCCATGCTCCTTGTGCGCTTTGAGCATAGGAAATCCCAGAACCAAGTAATAAGGCAGAACTTGCTGCTAAAAAATCTCTCCTAGACACCTCTTCCATATACAATATCTTAAATAAATAGTTTATAATATTTCTCGTGATTAATTATAATAAACCAAGCTAAAAATAGTTATAAAATTTTAATATATTTTGCAATTTAATTATATACTAAAATATATATTATATAGTATATACATTACATTCATAGTTATGACAACACAGGGTAATGCTAAAAATGTTCCTGAATAGTTATACAAAACAGAAAAAACATTTAAAAACCTTGTAATACACAAAAATGAAATCAAAATAGTATAAAGGAGGAAAAGAGCTTAAATGAAACGTTTTGAAGAAGAATTTGAAGAAGATAAGTTCGATGAAGATGACGATGACACTGATGATGACGATGAAGACAAAGATCCGCAAGACGATGATTTTGATTAATTTTTATTTGTAAGTTACTAATTCTCTTCTTTATTTTAAATACCTTAATAGCATAATTGAAATAAATACATTTTTAATAAAAGAAACTTTTATTTGTTAATGATATTACAACTAATACTGGCAATTATATTTATTTTAATAAGTATTTTACTCTTATTATTCATACCATTAATAATAGGTGCTCCATTTGAGCCAAGCAAAGATGATAAGATAAAAACAATTCTAAAATTATCTTCCCCCAGAAAAAAAGACAAAATACTTGATTTAGGCTCAGGAGATGGGCGTATTGTAATGGCTTTTGCAGAAAAAGGTTATGAAGCACATGGATATGAAATAAACCCGTCTTTAGTGTTATACTCTATAATAAAATCAAAAATAAAACATTTAAAAAACGCTCACTTCCATTTAGGAAATTTTTGGAATAAAGATATTTCCAAATTTAACACCATAATCTTATTTCAGATAGGATATATAATGCCAAAACTAGAGCAAAAAATAAAAAAACAGTGTAAAAACAAAACTAAAATAGTTTCTAACAAATGGACTTTTCCAAATTTAAAACCTAAAAAAACAGAAAATAATATTAAGTTATATATAATAAAAAAAATAAAAAAATAAAATAAATTTTAATAAAGATGACAATCAATTAGTATAACTACAGGATATAATAATTTATAAAAAGTATATTACAACAGAAATGATGAAAAGAGGAATTTTCAGAGGATTAGCAACAATACTTTCTCTTGTAATTATTTCTGGATGTGCAACAATTGGAAAAAACATTTCCCAAAATACAAATGGATTTGATAGACATGTAATTGAAACTTACAAAAAAGGACTATCAAAAGAGGAAAAGATTGAATCTGCAAATTTCTCATATATAGATTCTGATAATAATGGAGAATTTGATATTTATAGGGCAAATATTAAAATAAATAATAAAGGTGATAATAAAGAAATTACTCTGGATTATTTATTCTCAAATAATAATATAAGTAAGTATGTGCATATAATGACTAAATATACATTAAAAATAATTTCTGGGGAAGAAAATAATAAAATTGAGTCTGAAATGATTAAATATTATGATTATAAGGGAGATGATTATAAAGGTAAAGAGGTTAAATCATTGGGCGATCTTCCTTCATTTAATGAATTTCAACCAGATGGAAAGTTTGATTTAAGATCTAATGTAAAAATGGAGATTATTCCAAAAGAAGATAATCCTGAAGAAGATAATAGTAAAGAAATACCAAAAAAAAGAGCTTAAAATTAAATTTTTTTCTCAACTTTCACAGCAGTTGGAGCTTCTCCACCATGCCATGTAAATCTTGGTCTTACTCTCATTGGATAAATTCTTTCAGAATTATCATCAAGTATTATTGCACTTCCTTTTAAATCAGGAAGATCATCAATTTGTTTTTTTATGCTTTCAACTAAATAGGTTTGCATAATATCATTTAAAGCTATAACATCTGGCATTGAAGTTAGTCTATGAGCAATAACAATATCACTCTGGGTCATTACATCTCTATGAATCTGCCCTGGCTGTTGTGTTGCAAGAACTAAAGAAATTCCAGGCTGTCTTCCCTCTCTAAGCAACTGAACTAAAGCATCAGTAGCACTTGTTTTCCCTTCCCTTGGCAAAAACTCGTGTGCTTCATCAATAAAAATCCAAGCCAAAGGAGTTTCTCTTTTTGTCCTATAAGTCAAATAATCAACTCCATGTCTAACAGCCTCAACCTCTTCAACTTTTCTTGCTTTCATTCTTTCATTAAAAATCTTCCTGCAAAGCAAACCAATAACTAAAGCTCTTACATTAAAAACTCCAACAGCATTATAAACACTTAAATCAATAATACTTGTTACCCCAGGATTTAGCAAATTTTCAATTCTTGTTTCAGGCATATTTTTTTTTGCAAAAACTCCCCAAGTATCAGCACCTTGAAACAATCCGATTGCAGCATTTTTCTGACTTTCATTAGAATTTTTATCATTAACTATACTGGAAACGATATCACTAATATCAAAATTTTCATCTTTTTCTTTTAATAAAAATATTATCTTTTCTATAATAACTGCAACAGGATCAATAAAAGATAAATTAAATATCAGCGCCCAATCTTCTGCTTCTAAATCTGAAACTTTAATCGCAAAAGAACTATCAACAGGAACCCCATTATCTTGATAATAATTAAAATAACCATAAGGAACAAAAATCTTTACAGGAAGTTTCATTGGTTTTAAATCCCATTCAGCTAAAAGAGACTTTTCTTTTTCATTTTCATATTTCATAGTCCAGAAAATTCCCATTGTATCAAAAATAAGCGGAGCAATATTTTCTTTTTCCTCTTTATCTAAATTTGAGAGTTCTTCTGCAATTGTTCCAAGGGTATAACTTTTTCCAGAACCTCTCTTCCCAGCAACTAAAACAACATGACTTCTTGCAACATCCATAAATATGTTATTAGACATACTAGTATACTGACCCATTCTGACATAGCCTTTTCCAAGTTTGATTAACCCTTTTTTTCCAAAAAGTTTTTTGTCAGATTCATCTCTTCCAATAATAATGTCATAAGGCATAATAAAAAATATGCAAGATGATATTTAATACTTTCTATAAAAATACAAAATTAAACTTAAACAATTTAAAATATTATATTAATAATATCCATGTCAATTTAATTTACTTCTATTAGATAACAATTTATTTTTTAGGTGTGTTAATTTTAATAATATTATCATAATCTTCTAATTCGTTTCAAAAATATTTAATCAATGTTTAATGATTTCGTTATAATCTTTTAAGAATATCATAATAATTTTTTCTAATTTTCCTATAAGAAGCATAATCTTTTTTCTTAAGAGCTCTTAAGTCAAGTCCTGCCAAATCATTTAATACGGCAATTTGGGACCGCTGTATTAATCTAAGAGCTCTTTTTTCTCCAAGATGTGCTAATATATCTTCAATACCTCTTAATCTAAGACAAACACTTTTCCTCTAAAGCTCTGGAGCTATAATGTGGTGTAGAATCCCTATTGTCTAAAAAACCCATGGCCATGACCACTCTGTCAAGAATAACATGATACCTTGACATTTTACCATAATAAACAAAAATATTGAATATTTAAAGTCTACTACATAACCAGTATCAAACTAGGCATTTTAACATTCAAAATATCATGGACAAGACCATAAACGTAATTCAATGTTAATCAGATTATAAATTAATGCATAAATAAGGTAAAAGTATTGCATAACTAACCATAAATTATGTTAAGACAAAAAATTTACTTCAAATATCAACTAATTTCTTTAAGATATTTTATCTCTTTGTCACTAAAATCTAGATTTTTCTGAACTTCTGGATTTTTTAAAATATCCTTTACAAAATTAAATTCTGCAGATGCCTTCTTTTTTGAACAGTGAATATGTTTAGCATATTTAATAATTATAGACTTTTTATGCTGGTCTCTCTGATTATAAGTCCATATTTTTAATATTCTTGTTGGCCTTTGATAATGAGTAAAACCTGTTTTTGGTTTTTTCTTAGCAAGAGAAATCCCGGCGCTTAAAAAAATATTTTGATAAACCAAAAATCTCCAATACCTCTGCCTTCTGATTCTTCCGCGGAAAACATCTGCAATGCTTAAAGCCTCATAAGCTTTAAACAATTCTTCTCCAGAATACTCATAAGGAATATTTTCCTCTATCCATAAAAATATTTTCTCCAAAGGCAAGTCAACACCATCATATATTCTAAGACTTTCTTGAGTTAACAAATTTTTAAAAACAAATTTCAAAGCCTGAAAAATATCAATTTCTTTATTTCTCTCATCTAATAAAGGAGTTAAATCACTAGCATCTGTCAGATTGTTATAACTTGCAATTGTCTGTAAATCATTAATAGCAGCTCTTGCATCTCCTTTAGATTTAACTGCTAAACTTGTAATAACTTGATTATTCAAATCAAGTCCTTCTTTTTTAGCAATCCCTTGAAGTATAATTGAAATATCCCTATAATCAAGTTCTTTAAGCGGAACAAGCAATGATTTTTTTCTTAATTCACCAAATTTAGAATCCCATATTTTATTTGCAGTTATTATTATTGGAAACTGCGCTTTTTCAATAAGCTCAATTAACTCAGGCAATCCCCCCCTATCTCCTAAAGAAGACAAACCATCAACTTCATCAACTAAAATTATTTTTCCTTTTTTAAACAAACTACTTTGTTCCAAAGCAGGTTTTAATTTTATTTCTAATTGTTCTTTATTTCTAAAATCACTTGCATTTAACTCATAAACTTCAAAATCATATTCATTCTTGGCAATATATGCTAAACTTGTTTTTCCAGTACCGGCAGGCCCATAAAATAAAATTACTTTTTTCCCATGAGGAAAATTTGTAAAAAATTTTTTAAGTTCAACAACTGCATAACCTTGTCCTTTTAATTCATCAAACTTCGAAACTCTATGTTTTTCAGTCCAATTTTGAGAATCCTTTCCTTTAACCATTATTGCAAACCTCTCCTGATTTTACTTTCCTCTTCCAGCCATAACAAAACCAGCTAGCAAAGCCTCTAACTGTATGAACTCGTCACTTCCCTCAACAAGACGGAATTCAATTTCACCAGTTCTTTCAGTTAATCTAACTTTTAATTCAGATTCAATATCTAAATTCCATATTTCTTTTTGAATTGCCTTAATTATATCACTTCCAGAAATACTTTCCTTTAACATTATATCAAGTAGCTTTTCCTTAGAATTTATAAAATCTCCAGCCAAAGCATATTCTAAAATAACCTTGATATCAGAAGGTTTTGCCGTAGGAACAATAATATCAACTAACTCGCCTGTTATTCTATTGCTTATAGAAGCAGTAGTCTGCAGTAAATTAATAGCTCTTCTGCAGTCTCCTTCACTTAATTCAAACAAAGATTCAACAGCTTTTAACTCAATTTCTAATTTTTCATTTTGAGATATTCTTCTGACAACTTTTTCTATATCTTTTTTTTCCAAAAGCCTGAATCTAAAGACAGCACATCTTGATTGTATAGGATCAATTATTTTAGAAGAATAATTGCAAGAAAGAATAAACCTGCAATTGCTTGTATAATTCTCCATTGTTCTTCTTAAAGCATTTTGAGCTTCATTTGTTAAAGCATCAGCTTCATCTAAAAATATAACTTTAAATGGGATTTTGGAAATAGCTTTTGTTCTTGCAAAATCCTTAACCTTTTGCCTTACTACATCAATCCCTCTTTCATCACTTGCATTTAACTCTAGATAATTTTCTCTCCAGCTTTCACCAAAAAGCTCTTTAACAACTACTAAAGCAAGTGTAGATTTACCAACTCCTGCAGGTCCTGCAAATAATAAATGGGGGATATTTAATGAATTAGTTAAAGACTGAACTCTTTTTATTATATCATTCTGGCCAACAATTTCTTCAAATTTTTTTGGTCTGTATTTCTCAGTCCAGATTTCACTATCACCCATTACCATAATGGGGAAAAATAAAGTTGCTATAAAAAGATTGCTGTGATAAAGTTACAGGTAAAATTATTTACTTCTAGCTCTTCTTACCTTTCTAAGATGTTTAGCTTTTCTAAGCTTTTTTCTCTGCCATTTCCACCTCATCTGGCGTTTCTTTTTCCATCTTCTGCTAGAACGTTTCATCAAAAAGATTAGAAAAAATTGCTTTATAAAGTTATTGTCTACGTTAACCAATAATCAAATCTAACATTTTTCTAATTTTAATAATTCCATATACTATTAAAAATATAATTAAATATTAATTAACATGTAAATAAATGATAAATAAAGAAAAGGATGGTGCATTTTAAAGAGGGATTATATTAACATAAAAACTTTACATACTTAAAAATAAGTTACTTTATATTACCATCAAGCCATTTTTTAACTTGACTTTCAGGAATAGCTCCAACAAATTCAGCAATAACTTTGCCATTTTTAAACATTTTAACAGAAGGAATACTCAAGATTTCATATTCTTGAGAAGTTTTAGGATTTTTATCTACATTTAGCTTTGCAAGTATAAATTTACCTTTATATTCATCAGCGAGCTTTTCCAAAATAGGACCTAAATATCTGCAAGGCCCGCACCAAGAAGCCCAAAAATCTACAACTACTGGTATTTTCTTAGAAGCTTGTATAACTTGTTTGTCAAAATCCTTATCACTTACCTCAATTTTATATTTTCCAGTCATAAAAAATAAAAAAGAACCAGACTTTTTAAAGTTAATGAAGGAATAAAATTAATCAAAATGACTTTCAGCATATTTAAGAATATCATTTAAATATTCTCTACCTTTGCCAGTCAATCTATAATTTGAATCATCTGAATAACCTACTGGAATTTTTTCTGCATATCCATAATCTAATAAAGTAGTAGCACCTTCCATTAAATGTTGGTCATTAACCTGCCCTCTAACAAACTCCATATAATTAACACCTTCACCACTTCTATCTAAACCCATTAAACATAAAGCTGCTAAATCATAGCTATTAATTATTCTATCTTCCATAATAAAATACTTATAAAAGATTATTTAAATATTTATATAAAGAATTTTTAAACCTGGCGATTTATTTTATCTTTATTATCTTTATAAAACTTCCAAATTTCCTTGCCATAAGCACTTATCTCTATTTTTTTACCTTCACAAGATTTTGCTTTAGGAACTTCATTTCCAATGTATTTCTCTACAATACCTTCTCCCCCTATTAAAAGTATTTTTCTCACAAAACAAACTCCTTCTACACAAGATATAGACTCTTCTATAACTGGTGAAAGCTTTTTTTCAATATCATCAGGCATATTTACAAAACCTCCAGTAAAATTCATAATTCCATTAAGATTATTCTGACAATCAATATTTGTACTGCATTGAATAGGAATACTTACTCCCTCATCATAAACACAAAAGCTAACTATATGAAAAGGTACATAATTGTAAAGAATAAAACCTCCAATAATTAAAATAAAAAATAAACTGATAATCAATACTAAAAATATTATTCCAAGTATTTTCCAAAACCCCATAAATAGAATAGTTAATCATGTTTTATAAAATTATAGAAAGGCGGGGTGAAAAAATCCGAAGATCTGACACCCCTACTCAACCGAAGTTGAGCATAAAAATAAAGAATTTAAGGTTTTTATAATTTATGTTTTCAAAAAAAGTGTGTTATCCCATAATTATTTCCTAACGACAAATTAATCTTATCTTGGTTTTTCA
>JBBSZB010000027.1:0-1055 GCA_038044965.1 Nanobdellota archaeon | reverse complement strand
TTTATTTTATTTTATTTTATTTTTGACTATCTTAGAAAGTTTGCCTATTATAACCTTAATCTCATCCTCATGATTAATTAAAAATTCTGAACCTATCTTTTTCCCATAATAAACTGTTCCGTGCCTAAATTTTCTTAAAGTATCAATGAGTTTTATTTCATTCGGACTTAAATCTTTGTTATTTTCTGCCACATATTCTATAAGTGCTACATGGCTTAGTGTCTTATATCCGTCAGAATACATTAATGAGGTCATAAGTTGAACAAGAATCTCGTAATACTCCTCAGTAATTTTGTAATATTTTTCTTTAGGCAAGATAGTGATTATTTCCTTCAGCCTTTCTTGAGCCATTTGAAATAAGTCTTCAGCTCTCTCAATATCTTTTGTTATTTTGAATATCCCTTCACTCATGCTAATTCTCCATGAAAAACAAATCCATTTCTTGCTTTCTTTTTCAAATTTTCATCTAAATCTGAAATGTCTTTGACAAATGTCAAATGAATATTTCTTTTAAGTATTTTTTCTTGTTTAGAAAAGTCAGTTTCTTTTTTTATTTTTGAGACAACTAACAAGTCTATGTCGCTTGTTTCAATGTCCTCACCGCGCAGATATGAACCAAATAAAACTAGTGTTTTTGGATGAATTTCTTCATTTATCTTTTTCTTAACTTCAAGTAATGAGTATAAATTGTATATCTTCTTGTATTCGATAAAATCTTCATTTTCCCTATTGGCTACAAAGCCACCAAAAGGCTCTGCTGTTTTTCTTATGATTAATTTTTGTTTTTCTAACTCCCTTATATTATTTCTTGTTGATGTTTGAGCAAGATTTATTTTTCTTGCTACTTCTCTGATAAAATGCACTTTTGTTGGTTCTTGAAAGAAAACTTCCATTACTGAGATTATGCTACATATTTGTTTCATATGATATATATTTGTATCTAATGATATATAAATGTTTCGTTTAATCAATTTTCTAAAATATGGTTGAAGAACAATTAATATAATTAAGCATTAAAATTCGTTTTTTATCTTTAGCTTGCATTTTACCCCTTG
>JBBSZB010000026.1:0-9551 GCA_038044965.1 Nanobdellota archaeon | reverse complement strand
GCAATAACATCATCTATTCTAAGTATCATTGTAGCAACTTCTGTAGAAGAAGAAATTGCCTGAGTTTTAACTTTTAATGGTTCAATTATTCCTACCTTAAACGTATCTTCAATTTTATTATTAAATAAATTAAGTCCAAAATTTTTACCGCTTCCATCTTGAACCTCATGAGCAGCTTTTAATTCAGTAAGAATATCTATTGGATCTAAACCAGCATTTTCAGACAAAGCAATAGGGATGCTTTCAAGAGCATTTGCAAATTCTTCTACTGCCAACTGCTCTCTTCCAGGAAGACTTTGAGAAAACTCCCTTAATCTTTTAGCTAATTCAATTTCAACAGCTCCACCTCCAGCAACAACCATTCCATCTTTCAAAACAGCTGAAACATCTCCTAAGCTATCTCTAAGCCCTCTTTCCACTTCATCAAGAACATGTTCGCTCCCTCCCCTTATCAATATAGTTATTGCTTTAGGATTTATACACCCGCTAATATATGTCATTTTTTTATCTCCTGTAACCATCTCTTCAACTCTTTTAGCACTTCCCAAATCATCTGAGCTTAATTCATTTAAGTTACTTACAATTCTCGCTCCAGTTGCCATTGAAAGTTTTTCAATATTGCTCCTAGAAACTCTTCTGCAAGCATAAACTCCTGCTTTTGTTAAATAATACTGGGCAACATCATCAATTCCTTTTTGACAGAAAACCACATTTGCACCAGTATTTCTTATCATCTGTATCATTTCCTTTAATGCTCTTTCTTCTGAATCAATAAAACCCTGTAATTGTTCCGGTGTTGAAATATTAATTTTAGTTTCTATTTCAGGGCTTCTTAACTCCAGTGGAAAATCAATAATAGCTATTTTTGAATTTTCTATAATTTTAGGCATTTCTATATTAAGTTTTTCAGAATCTAAAACAACCCCCGAAATTAGTGCTGTATCTTTTATGCTGTCTCCTTTAACTTTTTCTATTTTAATATTATCTAAATTAATTTTTCCATAGTCTTCAATTTGCCTAACTGCATTTACAACAATTTCTGCAAATTTTTCTTTTGCAGGTTCAACTCCCTTGCCAGTCATTGAAGTCATAGCTATTTGTTTTAATGAATTAGTATCATCAGTAGTTATTCTTAAAGCAATTTCTTTTAAAATGCGCAAAGACTGTTCAGAAGCCATCTGATAACCTTTAGTAATAACTGTCGGATGTATTTTTTTATTAAGTAAACCTTCTGCATTTTCCAATAACTTGCCAGCAATCATTACAGCACTAGTTGTCCCGTCACCAACTTCGTCTTCCTGAGTTTTAGCTATCTCAACCATCATCTTAGCAGCAGGATGCTCAATTTCCATTTTTTCAAGAATTGTAACCCCATCATTTGTAATAACAATATCTCCGGCAGAATCTACAAGCATTTTGTCCATGCCTTTTGGGCCAAGAGTTGTTTTCACAGTATCAGCTATAATTCTCGCTGCTAAAATGTTATTTCTCTGAGCATCCTGCCCAATCATTCTCTGCACATTTTCAGGCAAAACATAAACAGCTTGTTTATCACTCATTTTTCAATTTTTCTAAACCTCTTATAAAAAACCAGACATAAGTAAATTTAAAGATTTATATACTAAACTTAAAACAAAAAAAGCCCAATAAATAGTTATATTACATTAAATATGGTATCAAAATTAATATTTCAATAATATCACATACTCTTGAAAACATCATAAATAAAAGTGAAATTAATCTATAAATCAATCAATGATAAATTAGGTAAAAGTATTGTATAGTTTAAGGATAAATTATTTTAAGAATTAAGGTTTAGTTTATTAGCTCCAAAATTAGAAGATTATTTAAAGAATAAAATATTATAATTAATATGGATACAAGAATAAGAGTGGGGGATGTGATGACTCGTGACTTCATCCATGTAAATCCTGATTCAACTGCATTTGAATGTGCAAGAACAATGATGAAAAAAAGAGTTGGAAGTTTAGTTGTAAAAAATGGGAATGAATTACACGGAATAATAACTGAAAAAGATCTTGTCTGGGCAATGACAAAAAAACCAGATAAATTAAAAGAAATAAGGGCAAAAGACATTTTAACAAGAAAGCTAATTACAATCTCTCCAGAAGCTACAATTCATCAGGCTTTAGGTAAAATGAACAAGAAAAAACTAAGAAGACTCCCAGTAGTTAACAATAAAAGAATTGTAGGTTATATAACTTTAAAAGATATTGTTAAATTTATGCCAGGATTATTTGAAGAAAGCAGAGAATTTGAAAAAATAAGAGAAGAATCGGAAAAAATGAAAAAAAGTGAATCAGCATCAAAAGGAACATTTTATGAAAATATATGTGAAGAGTGCGGTAATTTTGATATTCTTGAAAAGATAGATGAAAGAATGATTTGTGAATCTTGCAAAGATGAAATGTAAATAAACTAATTTAAAGAGAATAAATGTCAACAATAAGTATAATATTAGGAACAATAGCAGTATTAACTTTAGCTGAAGGATTTTTTATAGCAGTATTTTCAAAATCAGCTAAAAATATTTTCTCTTACTTTATAAAAAATTACTCCGGATTTAGAAAATGGGGAATAATTGAGTTTATTATTGGAGGAATATTATTACTAATTGCTATCCTCTTGAAGAATCTTAATATTATATAAAAGTGCGCGGACCGGGAATCGAACCCGGGTCACATCCTATTTGTGCTTTTAACATCTTCTCCTCAAGGAGGGTGATGCTTCAGGGAACCATTGGTGCCCTAAGCTTGGCAAGGACGAATTCTACCACTAAACCATCCGCGCTTATTAAACTAAAAAAGCTAGGAATAAACTATTTTAAAACATTTCCAAAGCAGCTGCAGATACAATACCTGCAGGTATTTCAACATCAAAATGATGTTTCAGCCAGTATTCTTCTAAATCATCAAAATTTGTAAATGTTATCTCATGAGGGTTAGGAGTTAAATTAGCATAATCTGAATCCCAAAAATAATCTCCATAATTAGCCTCACTCCAATGAGGCCCAGAATAAACTACAACTCCTTCATTTTTAATCCAATAGCCAAATGGTTTTCTCATGAAAATATTTTCTGTATCAAAACCATTATTAATATCAGATTCAGATTCACCAAGCCTAGCATCAACAAAAAGAGAAACTCTATATCTTTCCTTTACTTCATTTCCAGAAGGATATAAAATAATCATAAAAAAATATGCAAGAAAGCATTTAAAAACACTTTGGTAATCTAAAATTAATGGCAGATTTAGTAGATGAATTAGTTTGGGGAGAAAATATTGAAAGAAGAAAACACAATCATTCACTTAGAGGTGGGTGTACAAATAGAAATTGTGGTGAATATGAGGAAGTAGAATATATTGATTTTAAGAAAGTAATTGGTGTACAAAAAAATGATCTTCCAAGACCTTTCATGGAATACATTGCAGTTTTAGAATGTTCTACCTGTAATATAATATATTGGTTTCATATTGGTAAAGATTCTGCAAAGAAGATAAAATCCAGCAAAGATGAATAGGCAAAACTTTTTAATCTTAATTTTATTCCCATAAATAAGGGCTCATAAGCTAGCGGTAAACTGGCTCGTTTACACCGAGCATTCCGAGGTTCAACTCCTCGTGGGCCCATTATTCATAGATTTTATTATTTTCTGGAGATATTCTTTTAAATAAATATAAAGTTTTTTACCTTCACTTAACAAAAGCTCTCTTTTGTTATCTTCATTATTCTTTGAATAAACATACCTTTCATATGCTGTTAAAGAGCCTGAGATTAATTTAGTTAATTCAATAAATTCATTTTTGTTATATGCTTTCTTATTCTTTAAACAATCAATCATATAAAGAGTTCTTAATCTTAAAATCAATGAATAAGCTATAGCATCGCTTAATCTACCATTAGGTTTCTTCTTTTCTATCCTATCAATTGAACTTTTTATTAATTTTAAGCGGTCTTTTGTTGTATCTATATACCATTTTATATTCTTTTTAGTAACTCTTACATTTATTTCCCTAAGAAAATTATTGTTTAATAAAGGCTGGGCTTCCTTTAACATGGTTCCAATAGGCAATAAATTTTCACTTAATTTATAATTTAATAAATTTAAAGAAACTATTAGTACCTCATATCCTTCTTTTTTAATTAATTCTCTATCTGTTTTTTCAGATATAATCAATATGTCTATGTCACTTGTATATTCATTATCCCCCCTTGCATAGCTTCCTACAAGATAGACCCCAATAATTTCAGATGAATCTATAATTGATTTCACTATGTCTAAAACATCACGCAAGATTGTTTCTTTATTTTTGTCTACTAATTCTACTTTAACTCTCTTATTTAACCATGATTTTGGCAAAACAACAGCAGATGCATTTCCAGACTTTATTGTTTTTCTTGAAATTATTTCCATTTTTAATCTTCATCCTCCAAATACTTTTCATCTTCTTTTTTTATTTTTTTGAATTTCTTCTCTATTTCATTTTTCCAATAATCAATAGTAGTATCTTTCTTGGGTTTTTCAGTTTTAATTTTTTCCTCATGGGAGTATATTTGCTTGTCAATAGATTCTATTCTTTTCTCTCTTATTTTCCTCATTCGTTTTCTATCACTCATGTAAATACATGTAAAGACTTATTTATAAATGTTTCTTTTACAGTTCTTTGTTACCTTAAAGGGTGCTAAAAATGAAAAAGAATAAAATAATAGAGCTAAAGTAGGCTTTATTAACTAAAAGTTTCTATTGATAATATAAAACTACTTACAAGAAAATTAGGTATTTGCATAATAATTATAGGGACAGCATTTCAATTCCTAAACATCATAACTTATGGATATTGGGGAATAGATATTGATATAATAGGGGTCATTATTTTTATTGTTGGATTAGTAATTATGATAGTCAGATGGAAAAAATTAAAATAAAAGAAGTGTGCAAGCATTAATATAGTCAAATTTCATATGTTCTTCATGCCAAAAAATGGTTGCAGAAAATGCCGTAAACTCTACAGAGGAATGTGTCGTAAATGTAGAGTTAGAAGTGGCATAACCAAAGGTTCTCCATAATTATTTTAAATCATCCAAAACCTTTATAAATCCGGTTTCTACCTAAATTTATAAACTATAAAATATATTTTATAGTATATAGAAAATAATAAATTAAAAATGGCTCAAGAAAATAATTCACCTAAGGATTTAAATGAACAAATTAACACTCAAAAATATATTTCTAAAAATCAAACGGGAATACCCCAACTTTCTGAAGCAGATATAAAAAAAATGGATGCTCAGAAAAAAGAACTTGAAAAAATAAAAGGCTGGATTATAAAAAAATTCCCTTTTACAATTGCTCTTGGAATTTTACCTCCAGAATACATACAAAAAATAGAAGAAGAGGAAGATATTCCTGAAGAAGAAAGAAAAGAGAAAAGAATTCATCTTGTGCAAATTATTCCAGAAGAGGAATTCAAAAACATTCCAAAAATAAAAAAAGAAATTGTAGAATATACTAAAAATTCTAAGCCAAAACTATGGTTTCATATAATTACTCCTGTAGATATATGGAATTTCTACATGGATTCAAGACACTATTTAACAGCTCCAATAGCAATGGCTTTTCCATTGCATGATACTGGTTTGTTAGGAGCTTTAAGAGTTGCTGAAATACACAAAAATCTGGTCATCAGAAAATTTGAAAAATATGTTGCAACATATGGAATTGCTGGTTCATTAGTAAGAGGAACTGCAACAAAAACTTCTGATGTTGATGCATTCATAATAATAGATGATACAGATGTAAAAAGAATGCCTCGTTTAGAACTAAGAGAAAGACTAAGAGGAATAATTTATCAGTATATTACAGAAGCAAGTGCAATTGCAGGAACAAACAATAAACTAGAACCTCAAATATGGTTATTGACAGATTTCTGGGAAGCTGTAAAAGATGCTCATCCGGTTATGTTCACATTTATCAGAGATGGAATTCCATTATATGACAAAGGTACATTTATTCCATGGAAATTATTGCTAAAAATGGGAAAAATCAAACCCTCTCCAGAATCAATTGATATGTTTATGTCAATGGGAGACAAAACAGATCAGGCAGTTAATAGAAGGTTAATGGATTGTATGATAGATATTTACTATGGGGTTTTAACTCCAAGCCAAGCATTATTAATGCTTTACGGAATGCCACCGCCAACCCATAAAGCTACACCTCAAGTTTTCAAAGAAATATTTCACGACAAAGAAAAACTAATAGAGAAAAAATATGTTGATACTTTAGAAAAAGCTGTTCGTTTATTTAAAGAATATGAACATGGTAAACTAAATAAAATAAAAGGAGAAGAAATAGACAAGTTGATGAAAGAATCAGAAGATTATATTAAAAGACTTAAACAGTTAAGAGAACAAATTGAAAAATCTGTCGATAAAAAGAAAGTTGAAACTTTAGAAAAAGAAGTGTTTCAATTACTAGAACATTTATTTGGGAAAAAATCCCATAAAGATTTAGTTTCAGAATTTGAAAAACAACTCATAAAAAAAGGCAAAATACCTCAAAGAATGCTTAGTGTATTAAAAGATGTTGAAAAAGTTACTCATGAATTTAAAAAAGGTAAGATAAAAAAAGATGAAATAGAAACTGCAAGAAAAGATGGAACTATACTAATAAACCACCTTACAGATTATGCTCAAAGACTTGATCTCGTTAATTTAGAAAAAACAAGAATGAAAATATCTTTTAAAGATAAACAGGCAGAGTTAGTAATCACAGAAAGCGGAGCTTTCTTATTGCAAGGAGCTGAAGTTAAAAAAATAACAAATAAATTAGAAAAATCAACAATCCAGGAATTTAATGAAGCTATATCTAACCAAAAATCAAAAACTCCATTAAAACTAAATCCAAAAATTTTCAATATACTTGAAAAAGAACTTGGCAAGTTTGAGATAATATTGTAAGAATTTTACATTAAACTAATTAAAATATTACATGAAATTAAATGTCAAACCTAAAATTTAATAACTTTATATATCTGTTAAGTCAAGTATCAAACTTAACATTTTAACAACTTCATATGTTCTTGAAAATTTCATAAATATGATGTAATATCAATTAATCTACGAAGAATAAATTATAAATAAGGTAAAAGTATAGTATGTTTTAAAAATGTTTAAAGATAAATTATGTTAAGATACAAGGTTTACTTTACAATATCATTAAAAATATAATGAAACATTAATTAAAATATAATAAATAAGGTAAAAATATTATGTATGTGACGTCCTCTATGGGCTAAAGCCACACAGCGTCCTAGACGCTTATTGATTTTCTATATATGAAAACACATTATCAAAGTCAACTCCAACAGGGCAGCAGAAATACTCAAAAAATAAATAATTGCCGTAATTCATCCTACACTTGAAAGAATAGGATTTCTTACGGAGCCTTTAAAGATAAATTATGTTGAGATATAAGGTTTAATTTACACCATCAAAGGATTTTTAAACGCATATTTTCAATAAATAAGATGGTTAAAGGAATTGTTGTTCAGTTTAGAAGGGGAAGAAAAACTTATACCCCAAGACATTTTTTAATAGATGTCAATGCAAAAAATAAAGAAGAAGCGTCTAAACTAATTGGAAAAGAAGTTACATGGGTTTCTCCTGGAAAAGACAAAAAACACATAAAAGGAAAAATAGCTGCAACTCATGGTAATAAAGGTCTAGTAAGAGCTATTTTTGAAAAAGGTTTACCGGGCCAGGCAATAACAACAGAGGTTGAGGTAAAATGAAAGTTGAATTAAAATTATCTAAAAACAGAAGAAAATTAAATGAAGGGCAATTAATAGGCTTAAAATTAAGATTAGATGAAAGAAGGGTTGATAAAAGAGTAGAATATATAGTCAATTTAGATGAGGATAGAAATGACTTGCTAATAATACGTAGTCCTTCTACCTCATATGAAGTAAATATAGAAAAAGGATGTCTTGTTTTAGATAATTTATCTGATCCAAATAAGATATATCAATATTTAACTTCTCGGGGATATGTTATAATATCTAGTAAAATATCTCAAATTATACCAACATCAACAGGAGAGACAGCATAAAATTGTGATACAAATAACAACTGAAGGAACTGTAGCTGATGTAAGGTTAGAAGAATATAAGAAAAAAAGAGAAAATTGGTATAATGGAATGATTAAAAATCAAAAAGGTATATGGGAAATAAAAAGAATAATGGAAGAAAGAGATAAATGGAGAGCTGGATTTGCAGATTACATGGCTCATTATAGGAGAAATTAAAATGATAAATTCAATTAAAAACAAGTGGTTGCAGGATCAAAACATACCAGTAGTTTTTAAATTAATTGGTTGCAGGATCAAAAACTTGCAGGTGGTTTTTAAATGGTAGCTATAAGAAAAGCAGGCGCATACTCAAAAAGATATGCAAGACCATATACAAGAGTATCTAAGAAAAAATCTAAAAGTTTTATTAAAACAGTTCCTCAAAAAAAAATCGTGAAATTCAGCATGGGTAATCAAAAAGCTGATAATGAAGGAAAATTTAACACTGAAATAAGTCTAGTAAGTTTAGAAAAAGTTCAGATGAGAGATAATGCAATTGAAGCATGCAGACAGGCAATAACAAGGGAATTAGACAAACAAATATTAGGGCAGTTTTATTTCGAAGTTAAAGTTCATCCACACCATATTTTAAGAGAAAACAAAATGCTTACAGGAGCTGGAAGTGATAGAATGCAGACAGGAATGCAAAAGTCATTTGGAAAAACAATTGGAAGAGCTGCTATGGTAAATGCAGGAAGCCAAATATTCAGAGTAAAAACTTCAGGTGATAAGCAAATACGTTTAGTTAAACAAGTTTTAACCTCTGTTAAAGCAAAGCTTCCATGCAGGTCAAGAATCATTGTTAATTCACAAATTAATAAAAATTAAAAATTATAACCTCTCCAACCTTTTCTTATATGTTCTTTGCTAATTGTTCTAAAAGTTACATCACAATAGATTAATTCATGAAGAAATCCTTCAGATATAGGTAAATTCTCACAGGTTATACTGCCCCCTGCATGAAGTAAAACAACAAAATCATTTTCCAAAATTTGTGGTATATCGGTCCTTATATCTAATGAACCATTAACTTCTCTATTAAAAATTTCAGCTGCTTCTTGGTCATAATGTCTAACCATTAAAAAATAAAATATCTATACTTTTTAGGTATTTCTATATACATAAATATTATAAACACACATTATCTTATATAAATATGAATTTAAAAAGATTTTATCAGATACAAGGAATTTTTTATACAATACTTGGCTTTCTGCTTTTAATTAATATTAAATCAAGAATTCTTGGAGCAGTTATAGGTGCAAGAGAAGTAGCAACATCAATTAGCTTATTTTTCGGGGTATTTTTCTTAATAGGGGGCATTTCCCTTATAGTAGTAACAAGAAGGATATTGTATACTTAAAGTCAGTTCATGTAATCTTCTGCTTGATTTAACATAA
>JBBSZB010000025.1:0-6733 GCA_038044965.1 Nanobdellota archaeon | reverse complement strand
CAGATGTATTACTTAAGATGGGATTTAATGAGTTAAGATGACCTTTATAAAGCCGAAAGCTTTATAAAGGGATTGCCTTTATAAATGCAATGGTCAAGGGAAACTTATCTGTACAAAATATTGTTGCTACGGCTTCTCTTGGAAAACCTGTTTCTTTAACAAAATTAGCAAGAACTCAGAGTAATACTGAATATAATCCGGAGCAATTTCCAGGCTTAGTTTTAAGGGTAAAAAAGCCAAAATCAGCTGTTTTAGTGTTTTCTTCAGGAAATTTAGTATGTACTGGTACAAAGTCAATTGCTCAGGTTAAAGAGGTAATTCATCAAGTAATAAAGCAATTAGCTAAAATTGGAGTGAAAATAACTGATAAACCTAAGATAACTGTACAAAATATAGTTGCTTCTGGAAGTATTGATTTAAAGTTGAATTTAAATTATCTTGCTTTAGCTTTGGAAAATACAGAGTATGAACCAGAGCAGTTTCCAGGTTTGGTGTATAAATTAGCTGAACCAAATGCTACTTTCCTTTTATTTAGTAATGGAAAGCTTGTTTGTACTGGAACTAAGAACAAACAGCAGCTAGATGAAAGTATGATTATACTTGATAAAAACATTAAAGAAGCTTTAGCAGATTACAAATAACACAATAATTCTTAAAAAGAGATATTTACTTTAGATTTAATGGTTGATATTAATAAAGAATTTGATTTACTTGAATCAAGATTGAAAGAAGCTTATCATGCATTAAAGGAAAGAGACCCTAATAATTTCCTTTTAGCCATGGCTGATTTTAAGGAAGATGGAAGTTTTACATTTACTCCTGAATTTGACAGACAATATAATGGCGGAACAGTTAGAGCAAGATATAATACATATATTTCAGATCTTAAGAAAACTACAACTAGTTTAACATCTTCTTAATTTTTTTACTAAATCGTTACAAATTAGTGTTTATTATAGCTTATTTTTAATAGAAATTATTATAAACACTTTATATTTTGAGTATTAAGAGGAAAAATGGAGGTTTTAAAAAAAGAAGAGTTTGTTGTTGAAGCAAAAAATTTCTTTAATTCTTATAAAAAGAAGATAGGTGAAGCTATAAGAGAGTCTGAAAGAGTTATTTTTATTAGTTTTAATGATTTAGCAAGTTATTCTCCAGAACTTTCAGAAGCTATTTTAGAAAAACCAGAAGAAATGCTTTCTTTTTTAGAGTTAGCTTTAGATGAGATTGGATTAATTAAAAGTCCTAGGATTAGATTTTTAGATTTGCCACATAATAATTTTGTTAAAGTAAGGAATATAAGAGCTAAACATTTGAATAAATTTATCTGGATTGAAGGAATTGTTCGTCAAGCCTCTGATGTTAGGCCTCAAGTTGTGAGTGCTAAGTTTGAATGTCCTTCATGTGGTACTTTGATTTCTGTTTTGCAATTAGATAAAAGATTTAAAGAGCCTTCTAGATGTTCATGTGGTAGAAAAGGATTTTTTAAGTTAGTAAGTAAACAAATGGTTGATGCTCAAAGAGTAGTAATTGAAGAATCTCCTGAAAGTCTTTCAGGAGGAGAGCAGCCAAGAAGAGTTAATATTTTTCTTAAAGAGGATTTAGTAGAACCAAGAATGGAAGAAAGAACAACTCCTGGAGCTAAAATAAGGGTTTTTGGAATATTAAATGAAGTTCCTGTGCCATTGCCTACTGGAAGTGTAAGCACTAGATTTGATTTAGCTATAGATGCAAATAATGTTATACCTTTAGAAGAAACTTATGAAGACTTGAAGATAAGTGAAGAAGATGAACTACAAATTAAGGAATTATCTTTAGATCCACATATTTTTAAGAAATTAGCTGAAAATATTGCTCCTAGTATTTATGGTTATGAAGAAGTGAAACAAGCTTTGGTTTTGCAGTTGTTTGGAGGAGTTAGAAAAGAGAAAATAGATAAAACAGTTTTTAGAGGTGATATACATGTTTTACTTGTTGGAGATCCTGGAGTTGCTAAATCAGTTACTTTGAAATTTGTTTCAACAATAGCTCCTAAAGGAAGATATGTTGTTGGTAAAAGTGCGTCGGGAGCTGGTTTAACAGCAACAGTTGTTAGAGATGAGTTTTTAAGAGGGTGGTCTTTAGAAGCAGGAGCTATGGTTCTTAGTAATAAAGGAATTGTTTGTATAGATGAGATTGAAAAAATGGATCCTAATGATAGAAGTGCAATGCATGAAGCACTTGAACAACAAACCGTTACTATTAGTAAAGCAAATGTTCAGGCTTCATTAAGAGCTGAAACTTCTGTTCTTGCAGCAGCAAATCCAAAGTTTGGAAGATTTGATCCTTATCAAGCAATAGCTTCTCAGATTGATATTCAACCAACTTTGTTAAACAGGTTTGATGTTATTTTTATTTTAAGAGATAATCCTGATAAAGTTAAAGATGATGCAATAGCTTCTCATGTTTTGTTTGAACATAAAGATACAAAAGCAAGAGGAAGTATTGATTCAGAATTATTTAGAAAGTATATAGCTTATGCTAAAAAAACTATTCGCCCAAAGCTAACTGATGAAGCTATAGAGGAAATTAAGAAATTTTATGTTAATTTAAGAAATGCTCCTACTGCTGCTGATCTTCCATTAAGGCCAATTCCTATAACTGCAAGACAGTTAGAAGCTTTAGTAAGATTAAGTGAAGCATCTGCAAAGACGAGATTGAGTGAAGTTGTTGAGAAACAAGATGCTATAAGAGCTATTAATTTAATGAAGTATTATTTAATGCAGGCAGGTTATGATTATGAAACTAAGAGTTTTGATATTGATAAAATAGTTACAGGTGTTACATCTAGCAAAAGGGGGAAAATTTTAGAAGTAAAAGAGGCAATTATAAGACTTGAATCTAAAATTGGAAAGTTAATTCCTGTTGAAGAAATTGAAAGAGAATTAGGGGGGAAGATACAAAGAGCTGATTTAGATGAGGCTTTGGATAAACTTGCTTTGAGCGGAGATATTTTTCATCCAAAAAAAGGTTATATTCAGAGAGTTTAGAGTTAATAAACAACTATTTAGATATAAGTTAATTATACGATTAGAAGATTAATATTTTACATTTAAAACTAATATTTTATTTATTTAGTTTACATAAATAAATAATTAATTAACTAATCTTTCAAATTTCACATCTTCACCTTTTAATTGAAGGTCTCCCTGCGGGAAATATGTTTCATGTGCAGGATGGCAAGGACCAAATTCTGGCTCTTCATATAAAGATTTTAATGATTCTTTACTTAGGGAACTTACATCAAAGTATGGGAGTTCAATATCAAATAAATCTGGCATAACTTCTTTAATAAAATCAGGTTTAAATAATTTTATATATTGGTTATCTCGAAATTTATGTTAGTTTTTCAATATTTCCTTCTAAATTTTTTGTTTCTAAAAAATCCTATTGAGAAGATTACTAGAGAAATTATTGTTAGTATTGCCGAGACTGCAAATATTATAATAAATACATAAGCTAGTACAAAAATTGTTTGAGCTCCTTGAATTATTGTTAGATTTGCTGTTTTTAATAGTAGATATCCTGCTACCAAGAATGATATTACATCAATAATGTTTAGTGCAAAAGCTGCTTTAAACCAGATATTATTTAATTTTGTTTCCCAAAAAGCAGCTATATATAACAAAAAAGTAACTATCCATACTAAGATAAATGATATAAAAAATATTAAATCATTAGGATTAGAAAAGTTCAATGACCCTTTAGTAAGCAAAGAAAAATATATAACAATTATTAGTATAACTGTTATTGTGTTTAGTATGTGAACTAATCCTCCTTTTCCCATTATTTATATAGATTATTTTGGTTTAAATATGTTGTTTTTAGTACTCTAAAATTTATTGCCTTTCATTAAATAAAACTTTAAATAGCCTTCGGATTTCTTAGACTTAATTAAAAATGAACCTTTTAAAGAAAAAGGTTCCCAAAAACGAGGAAGAAAAAAATGGCAGATTATAAAAGACATGTTGCATATAAACTTAGAATAGGCGATGTTCTACAAGGCAAGAGAATTTTTGATGCAGATAAGTTTAGCTTTATAGAGCTTGGAGATAAAAAAATAAATAGAGTTAATATTATTGCAAATATTGTTGATAGATATTCTTCTGCTGAAAAATCTTATATAAGTTTGACAATTGATGACGCTTCTGGGCAAATAAGAATTAAAATTTTTGGAGATGATGTTAATAAATTTTCAAATGTTTCTCAAGGAGATAGTGTTTTAGTTATTGGTTTAATCAGGGTTTATAATGATGAACTTTATATTACTCCTGAAATTATAAAGAAAAAAGATCCGAAATATTTACTTGTCAGAAAATTAGAATTTGATAAATTTAAACCTAAAGAAATTAATAAGGAAATTATTCTGGCTTTATCTGACAAAATAATTGATAAAATTAAAAATTCTGAACCAAATGGAATTGGAAGTGATAAACTAATGGAAGAGTTTAAAGAAGTTGAACCTTCTTTAATTAGCCAGGAAATAAAAAAAGCTTTGGAAGACGGAATTATTTATGAACCTCGCCCAGGAATTGTAAGATATTTGGGTTGATGTAATTTAATAGTAAATTTTTGATGTCAAGATACTTGACATAAAACTCCACATGTCAAGAATAATATTCTTGAGCACTATCGGGAATTAGTAATTCCTGAAGATTTATTGTGGGTTTGTATCTTGAGCATCCAAAAGTCCTAAACAAACCACACCTTTTAAGGTGTGGTAACACTCAAGGACTTTTTGATTTTTTTAAGAAGAATTGGTGATGATATTTTCAAAAATAATCTAAGAAAAAATCTATGTAGAAAGATTTATATATGCGTATGCATATGCGTATGCATGGTAAAAGTAATATCTTTGTCAAATGAAGCATATGAAAAGCTGAAATCTTTGAAAGGCAACAAGTCTTTTTCAGAGGTAGTTGTAGAAATAGTTGATGATAGAAAAACAAAAAAGAGAAGTATAATGGATTTTGCAGGAATATGGAAAGATGATAGTGAATGGGATGCAATTTCAAAAAAGATTTATGAAGATAGAAAAAAATTTAAATTGAGAGAAATTAAATGGTAGATTATTGTATAGATACAAGTATTATTGTAGAATTTTTAAGGGGAAATGAAACAATTAAAAATAAAATTAATACTATCATCCATAACGGTCTGAATATTTTTACAACTTATATAACTTTATGTGAATTATATAAGGGAGCATTTTTGCATTCAAAAAAAGAAGAAAAAATTAAAGATCTGAATATATTTGTTCAAAATTCTTCAATTATCAACTTTACAATTACTTCGTGCCAAATATCTGGAGAACTTTATTTTAATTTAAGTAAGAAGGGTAAAATAATTCCGGAGTCTGATTTAATGATAGCTTCAATTGCTAGAGCTAATAATCTTATTTTAATTACAAGAGATAAGAGACATTTTGAAAATTTAGGGATTAGAGTTGAGCAATGGTAATAACTTAACATGTTGAGTTGGTTTCTGCTTAAGATTATTTACAAAATGTTTAAAAGTTAGTAAAGATATATTAATTTACAAAACATGAATAACCTTATCTATCTTTTAGCCATTGCAACTTTCTTTTCTACTTTAATTGGAGGACTTATCATTCTTAAGTTTAAAAAAAGTATCCAATATTTTTTTGCTTTTGCAGCTGGAAGTATTATTGCAGTTGCATTTTTAGATTTACTTCCTGAAACTCTTGCAATAGCTGAAAAAGTTAATATTCCTGTAAGAACTGTAATGCTTGTAATTGTTGGAGCTTTTTTCTTTTATAGTCTTCTTGAAAAGTATTTTGCTTCACACTCTCTTGAAGGGGAGCATGGACATTCTAATCTTCATGATCACCATGGACATATAATGGGCCCTATTGGGGCTGGTAGCTTAGTAATTCATAGTTTTCTCGACGGAGCTGCAATAGGTGTTGCATTCCAGGTTAATTTTGCAGCTGGACTAATTGTTGCTTTAGCAGTTATATTCCATGATATGACAGATGGAATTAATACTGTTGCAGTTATGCTAAAGAATAAACAGTCAAACAAAAAAGCATTTGCTTTTTTGATAATGGATGCTATTGCTCCTGTTTTAGGTTTAATACTAACTTCTATTATTTTCATTCCTGAAACTTTCTTAGTCTATATTCTTGCATTTTTTGTAGGAGAGTTTATTTACATTGGAGCTTCAACTTTATTACCAGAAACAAGGCATCATCCAAAGAAAAGAATTATTCTTGCAATGTTATTAGGAATTATTTTAATTGCTGTTTTGACTGGTTTGTTGTAGAATTAATATTTGAATTTATTTTCTAGATTTTATCTTGCCAATTATAAAGCCGATAAGGGAACCTAATAACAAACTATAACAAATTAACAAAAAGCTTAGTATAATTGTAGAACTTTTAAAAATTAATAAATCATATAAATAATATTCCAAATTAGATAAAGAATTTTCAAAATTAAAAGTACATTTTCCTTCAAGAAGTTTTAGTTTATATAATTCTACCATATTTATATTAGAAAGAGTATATGTAGGAGCATAACATTTTATAAAACTCAATATTAATACTAATAATAGTAAGATTATTAACCCAATAATCCCACCCTTTAACCAATAAGGTAACTTTTTCCAGCCCATTTTATTTTTATTTTCTCTTTTTCTTGAACAACTTTTTTAAAGAGAATTTTTTGTCTTT
>JBBSZB010000024.1:0-3071 GCA_038044965.1 Nanobdellota archaeon | reverse complement strand
TAGAAATAAATTAGACGCCCATTAAATTATTCAAAAACATATTACGCCCTGACCGGGAATCGAACCCGGAACCCGACCGCGACAGGGTCGTATTATAGCCACTTAACTACCAGGGCTTATGCCTATGATTTTTAGATATGGTTGATTTTTAAATGTTATTATATGTTTTATTGATTGTTTTTAAAGATATTTTACAAACTTGTTCTTTTTATCTACAAGGATATTTTTTGCCTTGGTTTTTTCATTTGTTAACTCAAAACCCATAATAATTATTTCTTCTCCTTTTTTTATTAAATGTGCTGAAGCTCCATTCATGCATATTATTCCTGAATTTCTTTTTCCAGGCATGACATAGGTTTCTAGCCTATTTCCAGAAGTGTTGCTGACAACTAAAACTTTTTCTCCAGCCCATAACCCAGATTTTTCAATCAGCTTTTCATCTATAGTTATACTCCCAATATAGTTTAAGTCTGCTTCTGTAACTATTGCCTTATGTATTTTAGATCTTAGTAGCCATCTCATTCTTTTTTGAATGTTTTAGGATATTTAAATTTAAATGTGCAATATCTTTGCCTTGTTTATTATTGGTTTGTGTTAAGTAAACCTTAATTCTTTACATACAATTTAGCAGGATAATTCTTAACCCCTCTATGAAATCTCTTCTCATTAAACCAGCAAATCCAACTTTCTATTTCTTGTCCAGTTAACAACTTATGAAAGATAATTATTATGTTAATTAGTTCTTCAGCAATATTTCTATTTGTTCTTTCAACTTTCCCTTTATCTTGTGGATAATAAGGATGTGCAAAAACTGCTTCAATATTATTATTTTTGCACCATTCTCTCCAAGAATCTTTGAACGGATTATTGTCTGTTAGTATTTTTTCAGGATGATATTTTTCTACTATAAAAGCAATTGTTTGGCATATTTCTGGAATATTTGGAGCATGGTCAAACAATTGCAGGCATAGTAAATATCTGCTGTAATCATCAATACAAACAATAAAATAATATTTTTTACCTTCGAACTTAAATTCTTTCATATCTAATTGCCATAGTTCATTAGTATATTTTGCCCTAAAGAATTTCCAAGCTTTTTGACTTCTTTTATTATGATAACCATTTAGCTTATGTTTTTTCAAAATATTATACACTGTCTGTCTTGAAACTTCTAATCCTTGAACAAATATTTTTGTTTTATTCAATTCAATTTCAGGTGCAGAATTCAGTCTTTGCTGAATTCTGGCACATCCATAGCCTAAACTTCTCAAGAATAAAATAGTTATTTCGGCTTCAATAGTTATCTTTCCTTTGTAGTTTCGAATAATATCGAACCTAGTTCTCAAATCTTGATTTTTCCAAAACCAAACAGTCTGTCTTGAACAGAAAAGAAACTGAGCAATAACTTTTATATGTATCTTAAGCTTTATCCATCTGCCAATTAATTGGCGTTGCTCGGGTTTTAATCTAGACATTGGGCTCGGGCAACTTATATTATAAGTTGCTTTTTACCTCCTTTCAAATATTTCTAATTAGATCTAAGAATGAGCTTTTTTCCTCGTATTTCCTCATTCTTAAGAGAGAGAAAAGAGAGAGATATGAAAGTAAGCTAAGAACCATATTTAAATCTGTTGATTAAGAATTTTTAATAGAAAATACTTGGATGTTAAGTTTGATATTAGACTTAACAGTTTGTGAAGGTTTAAAAGATTTGATTTCTTTTATGTTTCATGATTGGCAAAGTTCTTTATGGTATTTTTCTTGTATTACTTATTGTTATGTTTTTTTTAGTCTGGATTTTATTTTATCAGATATATCTTAGCGAAGATATGCCTTTTCAGATTTTAAACAAACAGGAATTGCTTATTGTAAGTAATATTTCTGGGCAGGAAGATTATCCTCAGGGAATGATGTTTTATGAGAATTTGAGATTTAGGCAAAAACTCATTAGTTATTTTATTGATGCTTCTTGTAGTGAGAAAAGAAAGAATGATGCAATTATGGCCCTTGAAATTTTAGATAATTCAACTATTTTGGATTTTGTTGAACAAGAAAATGGAGAAATTTTTGTCAGTTGTTCTCAAGATGTTCCTCAAGTAGATGAAAGACATTTCATAGCTGGAGAAGGAGGTCCAACAGGTATTGTTAATGCAACTAATTTTAATGTTATTATTAATGGGACAATATTATTGTATGATGATAATACTTGCCAAAGTCCTATTGTGGCTATACATGAAATACTCCATGCTTTGGGTTTTAGGCATTCTTCTAATAAAAATTCAATTATGTATCCTGTATCTAATTGCAAACAGCAAATTACTCCTGAAATAATAGAAAAAATTAATAGCCTTTATAATTATTCAACTCTCCCTGATTTAATTATTACTAAAATTGAAGCTGTTAAAAGAGGGTTTCTTTTGGATTTTACAGTTACAGTTATGAATGCAGGACTTTCTGAAGCTTCAGATTCTAAGCTTTCAGTTTATCATGGAGATAAAAAGATTTTTGATTATAACTTGGGAAGTTTAGATATAGGTGTTGGTAAAGTGATATCTACTAAAAATACTAAAATATTTGGTAACAGTGAAAATTTAACTTTTATAATTGATAAAAATAATGTGGTTGGTGAAATAAACAAGCAGAATAATATACGAGTTCTAGCTTTAAAAGAGTAAAAATAAATATAGGAGATGTTGTTAATATATTGGTATATAACTTATTCTTAATAATTACATTAAATCGTTTTAATTATATAAATTAGATATTATTTTAAAATACCTAAAGTAAATATATTTAATTGATTACCTTTAATATAATTTTACCCATATTTTTAATTTTAGACATTATTTTTTGTACTATATCTTTTTAACTTGGTGGTATTATAAGAGAAGAACTTTTAAATATAGATTAATGTTAAAAAAGTAAGACGAGCCTGTAGCTCAATAAAAAGAACCAAGGTTCTCTTTATGAACTCTCCTTTTTAGTGTAAGGAGATAAAGAGCTAAGTCTCGATACAACGAGCCTGTAGCTCAGCCCGGTTAGAGCACTGGTCTTATATGACTCTCATCCAC
>JBBSZB010000023.1:3470-5302 GCA_038044965.1 Nanobdellota archaeon | reverse complement strand
TGTAAGTACAACTGTAACTTTAAGAAGTGGTATGACTTACTTAATTTCATCAGCACTAACAAAAAATGATCAGACAGTAAAAAGAGGTTTGCCTTGGTTTAATAAAATGCCATTTTTAAAGCATGCAACAACTTCAAAACAAGATGCAAGATACCAAAGACAGCTATTATATTTTGTAACAGTATACACTCCTGAAAGAGACAGTGATTTAGGTATTCAAAGAGATTAAAATTTTTCTTCTTTTTGTTCTATTCGTTATTCATATAATATTATCATTATAAATAAGATAAATAGTTAGACAAATGTTAATAATGTAAGGAAATATCTTTTTTTAAAATAAATATATATTTTAGATGTTACATATCAAATTTTAATATATAAAATTAGTTGCATTTACATTTAAGTTCATATCAAGATAAAACTTAAGTTAGATTAATTAAAAGAATTAATTATTGATTTCGTTCAATTGCTTTAAGAGTCTCAATAACTTCTGGATTTATATCTTTATAACCCTTTATTACAGGATCACCTTTTTCAACAACTATGTCATAATTTCCTGCTGCTGCAACAGCTGTAACTGATGTTCTGATATTAGCATCTCTCTTTGCAATTTTTGCAACACGATCTGAATCATCCTTGCCTGGTTGATACTTACTTGCTGCAGAAACATTATTGTATACAATATAAGCCGGAGTTTTAGATTTATTTAGATCATTATCTTCTGTATTTATGTAATAAATTTGGTTTGCATAAGCTTCAGGCGAATATCCAATTCCAGATGCAAGTGCTAATCCTGCTAAACTCTTTCCAGCATAACCAAAAAACTCTCGTCTATTAATTCCTTCGTATTTTTCTCCAGTTTGATAATCATCTCTTGAACTTTTCATTTTCTTTTTTGTTTAAACCTCTGTTTAATTTAAATGTTGGTAAAAACTATTAAGTAATTTATTTAAAGGTTTATCTTAACTATGCAGTTGTAAAGAATAACTAGTATATATATTTTATGCAAATGTCCTAGGGTTAAATAAATTAAATCAAAAACCAAAAACCACGATATATTTATATTAAATTTACAATAAAATTAAATGTACAATACTGATTTTCTACCCCAAATTGAAAGATTTAGAAGGCATCTTTTTGGAGCTGGAGCAGATAACCCAAGAGCCTCATCTGACCAAGCAAATATAAGTTATTGTCTTCCCTCAAATATCTCACTTATTCCATGTGTAGAAGATAATAATGGAGAATATGTTCCGATAACTGCATTAGAAAATAGAGTTGATGATAGTTCTAAATAAAGTTATATTTAATAAACTTTACTAGAAAATCCCAATTATCATTAAACAATCTTCACTTCTTTTCCAAAATAACTCTTAACTATGTCTTTCATTTCTTCCAATCTTGCCTTGTTTCTTCCTATTAACATAGCTTTATTCTGCTGCCCTGCATTTATAATTAAGATATTATCCTTAACTTCAACACTTTTTAACTGAGCGGGATATATTATAGTTGAAATAAACTTTTCAGCATCTTTCACGCCATCAGGAATCATTACAACCTTAACTTTTTTATTAAGAACTTCAGATATTTTTCTTATATTTTTGCCATTATCTCCTATTGCTCTCGAAATCATATGTTCTGGAACAACAAAAATTATCTGCCCATTATAAATAAAACAATGTTGTGTGCTTATCCTAGTTATTCTAGAAAATAGGTTCAAATACCTCATATGCTGCATGTCAATAGTTTTTATCATTTTCGTTTTTGTCTAAACTTTTTCTAAAAGGATTATTTTATAAACTTCCATTTTAGTTGCTTTCTGCCCAAGCATT
>JBBSZB010000023.1:0-3370 GCA_038044965.1 Nanobdellota archaeon | reverse complement strand
ATTTATAAAATTATCTTTATTTTTACTATTTGCTTTTCTTTTTAGATTCTTTCTTTTCTTTTTTCATATCTTTTTCCTGCACTAGAGGACCAGTGATTTTAACCATTAATCCCGGTAAACCAGTACCAACAGGAACAGGTTGGTTTAATATTATATTTTCAATAACAGAAAGTAATTCATCTCTTCTACCTTTTATTGTTGCATCAACAAAATGTTTTATAGGAGTTTCAAAACTTGCTCTTGCTAAAATACTTGATTTCTTAGAAATTATTCCCATTCTTGTCATTCCTCTTATTTCTCCGTCAACACTCATTGCATCTGCTACTAATTTAAGATGTCTTTTATCAATATCTAATCCTTGAGAATTCAAAACTCTATCAATTTCATTTATAATTGCCTGTCTTGCAGCCTCTATACCTAAAACATTCTGCACCTCATATAAGTCATTTGTTGTTGTTTTTTCTCTGTTAATTCCCTTTAACTCTATTATTTCTTTAAGATTAGATCCTGCAGTAAGTATAACAAAAATAGGCCCTCTCTTCACAATAAGAACTTGCTGTATTCCTTTTACTCCAGAAATTATTGTTTCTTTAAGCCTTTCTTTAAGTTTATATATTTCCTTAAAATCAAGATCTCCTGCACTTACTGACATAGAATCACTTTTAACATTTATCTTCATAGTTTTTGTTTTTAGTTTAGAAGCAATAGTATCCAACGACATATGGGTTGTTTTCAAAATTTTGTTATTTATCACTAACTCGATTTTTTTATCAGAAAAATTAATATTAGCTTCTGAAAGTATTTCTTTAAGTTTAACCTCTTTTATTTTTTCAGCTAGTAATTTAGCATTTTTCTCGTCGTTATGATCTTTATCAAGGTGTATCTCCATAGCAGGAGTAGATGGTGTTTTTCTTGCATCAAAAATTTCTATAAGTCTTGGCAGTCCAAGTGTTATCTGCATTTCCTGGACTCCTGCAAAGTGGAATACATTAAGAGCCATTTGTGTTGAAGGTTCTCCAAAGCTCTGGGCAGTTATTATTCCAATAGCTTCTCCAGGAGATATTTGCTGTTTAAGATGGGCTCCTTGCACAGCAATTCCATCATCTCCATATTTGAATTGTATTATCTGTCCTATTGCATCTCTTACAGTTCCATCATACTCAACTCTTAAATCTTGAAGTGCATTAGCTAATCTTCTGTATAAATATCCTGACTTTGGAGTTCTAAGAGCAGTATCCATTAGCCCATCTCTCCCAGTTATAGCATTAAAAAAGAATTCATCCGGATCAAGACCTTTCATATAAGAGCTGTAAATAAATCCTCTTGCCCTCGGTGAAAGATCATTTTCTTTAAATGAGGATAAAGTTCTGTTAGTGTAACCAAATTTAATTCTCTCACTCCATAAAGATTGCTGTCCAACAGAACAAGCTATTTGTGTAATATTAAGCATATTACCTCCTGCTCCAGAAATTATCATACTATTAACAGGATTTTCTTTAGGGAATTCATTTTTTACAATCTTACCTATTTTTGTTCTTACTTCATTTAATGACTGAAGTATTTTAATTTCTCTTGTTTCTTCAGGGGTTTTTCCAGGTATAACATCCATTGTTTTATCATTATATTCTTTAATTATTCTGTTTGTTTTATCTTCCCCTTCTTTTATTATTTCATCAGTTGTTTTTTTAACACCACTTGTTACATTTAAATCATTTAATGAAATTGTAAACCCAACTTTAGAAAGATACTGCGTTCCCAAAGTAAAAGCTTTGCCAATTGTTTCCATAGCTTTTTCTCTTCCCAATTCACGATCAATTATCTTAGTTGTTTTATCATTTTCAACACCAAAAGTATATTCATCAGTCAAATCGCTTTTTGTAACCTCATTTATAATTGATTTGTTTATTGAAGGAAAAATACTTGTAAATACCTCTTTACCTTCGACATATTCTTTATTAAATTGACTAAGCACTCCGGCAGTGAAAAGTAATTGATGTGCATCTCCTTTAGAAATTTTAGTAGTTCCAAGAAGATAATTTCCAGTTATAGCATCAGAAATAGTTCCTATTAGATTAGTGTTGTTTTTTGGACTCATTAAATTATTATTAACATCTAGCAAAATTCTTGCTTCTGCTCTTGCTTCTTCAGTTTGAGGAACATGGACATTCATTTCATCTCCGTCAAAATCTGCATTATATGGAAATACAACAGCGGGATGCAGCCTAAATGTTTTGTAAGGAAGTATTCTTGCATAATGTCCCATTAAACTTCCTCTATGAAGGCTTGGATGTCTGTTAAATAACACAATATCTCCATCTTGTAAATGTCTTTCAACAAAATATCCTGGTTTAATTTCTTCAATTATTTCTTGTTTTAATTCAGAACTTATCTTTTTTCTTCTTCCATCTGGCCTGATAATATAATTTGCTCCAGGGTAACCATCATTCATTATTAATTTTTTTAATTTTTCAATATTCGCAGTTGTAACTTCTTCATTAACTGTAAGAACTTTTGCGATTTCATAAGGTATTCCAACCTCATTTATTTTTAATGAAGGATCAGGAGATATAACTGTTCTTGAAGAAAAATTAACTCTTTTACCAGCAAGATTGTTTCTTATTCTTCCTTCTTTTCCTTTTATTCTTTCAGTAATTGTTTTTAATGGCTGGCCAGATCTATGTCTTGCAGGAGGAATTCTTGAAATTGTATTATCAAAAAATGTTGTAACATGATACTGCAATAAATCCCATAAATCATCAATAATAACTTCAGGAGCTCCAGCATTTAAATTTTCCCAAAGCCTTTGATTAGCTCTTATAATATCCCCAAGTTTGTGAGTTAAATCATCTTCACTTCTCTCTCCGCTATCTAAAGTAATACTTGGACGAACTGTAACACTTGGAACTAACAGCACAGTTAATATTCCCCATTCAGGACGGAATTCTTTAGGATCAACTCCAACTAATTTAAGATCACTGTCAGGAATTCTTTCAAGTAGTTCTCTTATTTCTGGAGGGAATAATCTTTTTTTGCCTATTAAAAAATTTGTTGGTTTCTCAAGTTTTATTTTTTCTTGAATTGACTGACAGTAAGGGCATTTTTTCCCGTCTTTTGCTTTCTTTAATCTTGCAGCAGCTCCCAATTTCTCAATGTTTTTATCATCAACAAGTATTTTTCCACAATGCTGGCAGAAACTTCTCAAAAAAGTATAAACAATTGGAACATATTTTACATGTACAACCGGTCTAGCTAATTCAATACTTCCAGGATGCCCAAGGCATTCTTTTAATCTTCCTCCGCAAGTTCTACATCTTACTCCAGGATCAATAGCTCCTAATCTTAAATCCATTAATCCTCCATCTACAGGATA
>JBBSZB010000022.1:0-1818 GCA_038044965.1 Nanobdellota archaeon | reverse complement strand
TTAAACCTTTTTTATTAATGATTAGTTTTGGAAACCTTTTTTTAAAAGGTTTAAATTACATACATATATATACTAGTGATGGTATCAATATGTATCATACTTATTAATTTAAGATAACTCATTATTGAGTTTTAGCGGATTAAGCCATTATTTTTTAAATTCTGGTACCGCGTTTATGTTCTAAAATGATACTTTCCCGATATTGTTTCTCTATGCCTTTTTATTTTTCTTAATAAATAGTATTGTTCAGGAGTGTATATTTCATTTTCTCTTACAGGTATTTCCCCAGGAACTTCCATAGGATTTATTCTGAATCTGGTATAGTAAATGTTAGTTCCTGGTGCTTTTCTGTAAATAGGTATTCTTTTAGCTTGCATTTTATTAAAAAGCAATCATGTTTATTGTTTATTCTTAGAAACGAATTCAGTATAATGGCATTTCCCGCAATATTGTCTATTAGGAGTTGCCATTAAAAATGTTCCTGACCCGCATCTTGGACAGTTGGGAGCTCTTTTTATAGTTTCACCAGTGATTATGTATTTTGAATATTTCTTGCTAGTAGGCTTATTTTTGTGCGGTTTCTTTCCTTTTTGTTCAGTTTTTTTCTTCTTACCCATGCTTAAGACACCAAGGGTTTCTTGAAGCATCAACTTCCTTTATAGATGACGCTAAGAAACTTATTCAGAACCCCCTTCTGATTTTTCATTTGATTGAACATTTGCCTCAGCTTCTTTCTTTTTTACTTCTTCAGCTTTTTTCTTTTTTTCTTTTCTTGTTACAGTTTCATATTTATCTTTACTTTGATGATCATGATAAATTTTAGCATGTATTGTGAATTCTTTTCTGCCAAATTTACTGCCTATTTTTTCAATTATAATATTTTCTTCAGTAGATTTGAAATTTTTAGCAAGTTCTTTAGCAACTTCTATTTTAGAAGGAGTTTTTTCACTATGTAAAGAAATTACAACTTCTTTTCTGTGAAGTAATTTATTGTCAAATTCATTTATTAGATTCATTTTTGTTTTTGTGTGTATTCTGCTTTTTCTTTTAGTTTAAGGTTTTTAGCAAATTCTGATTTTTCTGGATCAAAGATTATAACTCTTCCTCTAAGATTATCTAACTGTATTTTCTTAAGTTCTTCTTTTTTCTTTTTTTCCTTTGATTTTTCTTCTTCCATTTTAAAAACCTCCAGCGGGTTTTTTATCTAGCAACCCACTATTTTATTTCTTTTTTCCTCCTTTATTACTCTTTTTTTCCTTTTCAGTTCTTTCACTAGACCTTATTGTTTTTTTAGCTTTTTGTTTTTCTTCCTGTATCCATTCTAATTTTCCAAGACCAGGTTGTCTCATTGTAAGTCCTATTTTTGGCTCTCCTAATTTATAGGAAATTGCCACAACTCTTGCCATGCATGTATCTCCTTTTTTCAGGGATTTTTTATTATTTTTTCCTATTAAAGTATTAGTTTTTGAAAAACTTACATAATCATCCATTGTCTGGCTTATGTGTATCATTCCTTGCATAACTCCAAGATCTATAAATGCTCCGAAGTTTGTTATTTCTTTTATAACTCCATAAACTAATTCCTGCATTTCTGGTTTCCAAACAACAAGTCTGAAATTTGATTTGTAGTATGCAGCTCCATCTCCAGGAATTATAATACCTTCTTCAATGTTATCAACACCAGCAACAGCTATAACCTTGCCCAATTCTTTATCAAAGTGATCTGTATAACTTTCTTTTAACTGCTGTTCTACAGCTTCCTGTGTAGGAAGTCCAAAAAGTCTTGGCTCTACTCTGATGAAATCTTCGACTTCGATT
>JBBSZB010000021.1:0-2170 GCA_038044965.1 Nanobdellota archaeon | reverse complement strand
TAGAATAACTCAGGGTAGATTAAGTTTTACCCTGAGGACTTTTTCAACAGAGCCCTTTTACTCCCATAAAAGAATACTATCTACTCATTAATGACAGGGTATAAAAAGACATATATATACTGAAATATATATTTTCCAGTAGTATAGTTTTTAAAGAAATTTAAGTTTTTTATTACAGGAAGGTAAAATGAGGATAAAGGTACTTTTCGAGAATAAAAAAGGTTCCTCGACCCTTTTGGAAGATCACCTTGAACTTATTAAAGACCTTATACAAAGATACCCAAACGCCATGTGGCGCAAGTTCAAATCAAAAAGAGGAACAGGTTATGAGTTAGATGTATAATCAAGTTTATTTTTTATTTTTCTTCTTATTTTTTAAAAACTTATAAAAACCCTTTAATTTTTCTTTTTACATGAATATCTTTATAAAAACATACGGATGCCAGGCAAATGTCTCAGATAGTGAAGTGCTAGCTGGAAAACTGATAAGTGAAGGGCATGTAATAGTAGATAATGAAAAAGAAGCTGATAAAATAATTGTTAATACCTGTTCTGTTAAAAATAAAACTCAAAGCAAAATTATACACTATATTAATGAATTAGAAAACAAATATAAAAATAATAAGCAAATAGAAATTGGAGGTTGTTTATCAAGTACAATTAATTTGAAAAAAAGATTCCCAAGTATTAAGCTAATTGATACAATTAATACTAATAAACTAAACTCTCCCATATTTAGAAATAATAAAGAAATTGGAATTATACAAATTTGTCAGGGTTGTTTAAATTATTGTACTTTTTGTTCAACAAAATTAGCAAGGGGAAATTTAAGATCATATAGAATTGGAGATATAAAAAGAGCGTTTGAGCAAGCTATTGGTGAAGGTTGTAAGGTAATTTATCTAACTAGCCAGGATAATGGAGCATATGGAAAGGACATATCAAGTAGTTTGCCAGAACTTGTTAAAGAGTTACTTGAGGTTAATGGAAATTATAAAATAAGAATTGGAATGATGAATCCATGGCATTTAAGAAAAATACTTAGTGGTTTAATTGAAGTGTATAAAGATAAAAGGATACAACCATTTTTACATATACCAGTTCAGAGTGGAAGTGAAAAAGTTTTGAAAGATATGAAGCGAATTCATACAGTAAAAGAATTTAAAGAAACTGTTAAGTTATTTAGAAAAGAAATTCCAAATATCGATATTGCAACAGATATTATTGTAGGTTTTCCAACAGAGACAGAACAAGATTTTTTAGAAACATATAATTTAATTAAAGAAATTAAACCAGAAGTAATTAATATTGCTGCTTTTTCCTCTCGCCCTGGAACAAAAGCAGCTGAGATGAAACAATTATCAAGTGAGGTTATTAAAGAAAGAACAAAAAGGCTTAATGATTTATACCTAAGTTATAGACTGCAAGTGGAAGAAAGGTTTTTTTCTAAGAATGAAGGGAAAAAGTTGGCTGTTGTTGCTTAAAATCTTAAAACCGAAAACTTTAAATATTTAAACGTAATTATGTTTTTACACATAAATACGTAAACAGGAGAATAATGAAAAATGGTAAGCATAACAGTATCTGTTCCTGAAGATATCAGGAAGTTAATGAAGAAATTTCCAGAAGTTAACTGGAGTGGTGTAGTTAGAAACTCAATAACTGAAAAAGCCCAGAAATTAGCACTTAAAGAAGAAATGTTAAAAGGATTTGAAAAAGAAAAAGATTTTAATAATTGGGCTGTTGAACTTGGAAGAAGAGCTAAAAAAGGAAGATTTGAAAAAAAAGCCTCTCAAATTAAATAATAAGCAAATATTGATTTATAATGAAATTGGTAATTGATAATAATATCGTCTTTTCTATTATGAAGCCAGATTCAGCTTCATCTTTTTTATTTTATAAATTATTAGAACAAGGATATGAATTTTTTGCTCCCTTAGATCTGGTTGAAGAATTTGATAATCATGAGGATGAATGCTTTACTAAGTCTAAAATCTCAATAGATAATTTTAAATTAAGAAAGAAAGAAGTCTTTTCTAAAATTAATCTTATTGAATTAAGTTATTATAAAGAAGAAATTCATAAAATTATTAACTCATTATCTGATAAGGATGATGTTTCCTATATGGCTTTAGCTCTAAAGTTTTCTTGTCCTTTATGGAGCAATGAT
>JBBSZB010000020.1:0-4003 GCA_038044965.1 Nanobdellota archaeon | reverse complement strand
ACACCAATATTACATATTCATAGGTTTTACAATAAGTAACTTTAAGTTTTACAATACCATATATCTTTTACAAATGCTAAAAATACTTAAATATAACCTTCATTTATAACCTAAATGTTAAACGAAATAGCAATGTCAATAATTCAGGCAGCAACTGAATTCCTTCCAGTATCTAGTGATGGGCATTTAGCTTTATATTCAAACTTATTTTCACAGCCAAGTTTATTTTTTATAACTTTTTTGCACATAGCTTCTCTTTTAGCAGTGATAATATTTATAAGAAAAGAAATAAAATTTATCCTATCTTTCAGAAAAGAAACATATAGATTATGGTTATGCATAATAATAGCCACAATTCCAGGGGCGCTAATTGGATTTTTAGCAAAAGATTTAATTGAACAGGCATTTTCATCATTATTAGTAACAGGAATTGGCTTTTTATTCACAGGAACAATTATTCTATTTACAAAAATAAAAACAAAGGAAAATAGAAAAGAAATGAGAATAAATTCAAAGAATTCTTTTTTCATAGGGCTAATGCAATCTTTAGCTCTACTTCCAGGAGTTTCAAGAAGTGGCATGACTATTTCCACAGCACTATTTTCAGGAATAGAAAAAGAAAAAGCTGTTAAGTTTTCATTTTTATTATTCATTCCTTTAGCACTAGGAGCTTTTTCATTGGAAATGCTTGATTACTATAAAAATAATATTCCAATAAATATACCAATAACAACACTATTAATTTCATTTGTAATATGTTTTTTGCTAAGTTTATTATTCCTTAATTTACTAACTTATATAATTAAAAAAGACAAGTTTTGGATGTTTTCCTTTTATTGTTATTTAATAGGAATTATAACTCTAATATTATACTTTATTCAATAAGCAAATTCTAAAACAGGAAATGATTTAAATCTATTCCAAGAACTTTTTATCTCTGAGAAATATTGTTCAGCATTTTCTCCAAGCTCGCTTTCTATTTTATAGCCAGACCACCAATTTATTTTTTTATTGTCTACTCGCAAACTCCACTTATCGCCAAAACCAAAATAAAATTTAAAACCTCTTAATTCAAGAAGTTCACGAAAATCAGAATTATAAGGAAAAAAACATCTTGAACCCATAATACCAATACCTTCTTTCAATAAACCCATAAAACCAGAATCTCTTGAAATCAAAACAGGGGTTGTGTCTGAATACATAAAAGTATATAACATTGATGCAGCTAACCTTTCATCAGTATCATTAGACACTCTCGGACCATGATAAGCCCTATTTCTTTTCGCTCTAGAAACCCCTTCCTTCCACCTTCCAACATCTTTCTTAAAACCAAAGGCAAAATTTGTAGTTTTTAAAATACTTACAAGAGTTTCATACCTTGGATCCAAAAGGCATAATTCAGATTCATGTACATAACTACAAGTTCTTGCAATAATATCCTCTACTAATCTAAGTTTATCATCCAATTTTCTTTGACTATCAGAAATCTTGCCCTTTAACTTAATCCTTCTGGTCATTTTTGTCAAACTTTTAATTGGTCTTTTAATTTCTGCACTAACCTCAGGTATTGTCTTGATACTTGGATGGCTAAAAATCTCAATAGCTTGAGAATAATCGAAAAGAAGTTTGTCTAAAATTCCTTCATTCAGATTAGAGTATTCTAAAACCCCCATAAAATATCTCGGATAATTAAGCCTATTAATAAATACGCAAGAGTCTGCTATAACAAGTTTATTAGTATCAAGAACTTCACTTAAACTTAATTCCTCACCCATAAATAAATAGGAAAATCTATCTTTTTAAACACTATTAAGAAATAATATATAAGACTAATTACTCTTCCAACACTTTATTTAGATTAACAAACAACTCTTCTTCCTGAGCAATATGTTTCCTTATTTTATCAATAAAAAATCTTGCATCAGTATCTAGTGTAGCAATAATTTCTATTTCATCTCCAGAGTTAATAGCATCTTGAATAACTTTTTTATGCCCTCTTAACTCTCTATGCTGAGAAAGCATTTTCTCAACAGAGATTTCTTTACCTAAACTCTTAAACAGCAATTCTTCTTTTTCTTCATGAGCATCCCAGTAATTAAATAAATTTTTAAAAACATGAATTAAATTAGGATAGTTAATTATTTCCTCATCAATAATTGTCTCTATTTCAACTAACTCTCTCTCAATTTTTTCATGTTCTTTCTGAATAATCTCTATAGAAGTCATCAATAAGTACAGTAATAAAAAATATATAAATTTATGCCCTAATAGGGCATGCCCCCGCCGGGGGTGGCTTTTTGCCATTTTTTGGGAAATGCTCCGTATGGGGGTTGGCTAAATTATGTGTAAATGCCCCCGCCGGGATTCGAACCCGGGTCCCCGCCTCGAAAGGGCGGGATCATTGTCCCCTAGACCACGGAGGCATAATGTCCTGTATTTAATTAAACTAGCTAACTGATATATTTAATTAAACTAAATACTTAAAATTAGACCGAAAAATACTTTTTAAAGCTAACTATTAAAAATCTTCCTTGAACAAGGTAGTTCATTGCAATAAAATATATAAACTATCTAAAATTTAATTAATAATGGCTACCTTAGATGATATAAAAGTAAAAACTACAAGAAGAACAGATTTTCATTCAGAGGAATCACAAGAAGAAGTAGAAGCGCGGAAACAAGGCTATTTAATAGAGAGATTATACAAAGCTGGTTGTACAATAGAAACAATTCAAGATCAATATAAAACATTATATGCTAAAAAACCAGGATTATTTGGTTCTCAATCTGTTTCTGGTTATGAATCTAGATTGCCAAGAAGTGGAGTTAAAGTAAATCGTGAAGCAACACTAGATCATGTAATGGGAGAAAGACTCTAATAAATGTAGAAAAGGTGTTAATATATTCTAAGCTATAATATAAAATAAAAACAACATTTAATAATTAAATAGGTAATTTATAATTTTATCATAATTCCCCTAAGTATTACATTACCAATTAAAGTTTTATAAAATTACCTTTCAAACTTGCTCATTCTCTCTACTTCAGAAAAAGGAAAGGGTCTTTTATTTGAAACAAAAGTTAGATACCTTATATATTTGTAAGCTTCACTATTCCAATATTCACAAAAATTTGCAATATCTTTATTTCTTTTTCCAGAAAAGACAGCAATTAACCAATTAATAATTCCTAAAACAACAATAATAACTTTCCACAATCCTAAAATAATTCCAGAAATAATACATACTATAATTCTAAACCAAGCTTCTTTTCTCTCACTCGTTTTCTTTGCCATTTCTTATTTTCTCCTTTTTGGGAACCTTTTCATAAAAGGTTCATTTGGAAACCTTTCCTAAAGGTTTATTTTTTACCATTTTACAGAATTAAATCTTCATACTTTCAGCATATGGTCCAAGTATAGGAACCTGCTTCTTTTCTCCAGATAATGCATATATCCAGCTCATTGCCCAAAATATAACTCCTAATATGTTAACAACAGCTCCTAAAAAATTTCCTAATGTAGGAATTGCCATAACAACTACTCCAATAATAAAAATAATAAAAATAAGAAGAGACTGTTTTGCATAATGCATAACATATTTATCATCTTTCCATAATAATATTGCAAGAATAAATCCAACTATACTTAAAAATGTAGCAATAAATGCAAATAACTTTGAATTTTCATTTAATCTGTCTGATTTTACATCAGAAGATTTTTTACTCACTCTCCTCTTTGTCATGTTTATAATTAATAATCATATACTTTTAAATGTTATCCTGCTAAAATTTTAATAAATATTCAATAAGCTTAATCAATTCTTAAATTAGGTAAAAATATTGTATATTAAACAAAAATTACAAAGCCTAAATAAAAGTGAGCCTGCGCGGATTTGAACCGCGGACCCCTGGCTCTCTTAGACTTTCCTATGAGAGCATTTCACCCTTGTGGATGAGAGTCATATAAGACCAGTGCTCTAACCGGGCTGAGCTACAGGCTCGT
>JBBSZB010000019.1:0-11016 GCA_038044965.1 Nanobdellota archaeon | reverse complement strand
ATAATTGAATCACTTAATAAAAACACTAAAAAGAAGGTTAAAATAAATAAAACACTGGCGGGAATTATTTCTGCATCAGCTATTGGCTTAGCAAGTTTGGGTTTTTCTGGATGTGATACTGTACCAGCAACTTATAACCCATATCCACCAGTTTATCAACCAGCTCCAATATATCGTTCACCAATTATAATAAGACCTTATGAACACCATCATCCAAGAAATATTTATATTAATCCAAGACCTTACATCCACCATAGACCAATACCAATTCGTCCATTAAGGCCACATCCTCTTATAGGCCCACATCATCGTCCGCATGGTGGACCTTTTCGTTAACTAAAATTATTTCTTACACTCAAAAATAATTAATGGAGGAATGTTTCTAATCTCATAGTGTTTTTTTATGTTTGAGAAATACTTGTCAAGATCTTTCTCAATATCTTTCCTAAATTGATAAACAAAAAAACTCCCTTTATTTGACAAAACATCTTTTGTTTTTCTAATAATTTCATTTCTATCATTTAAATTAATCATAGAAAAAGGAACTCCAGAAATAATATAATCAGCTTTCTTTATATTTAATTTATCCAAGATATTTTCAACATTTTTTGCATTGTCTTTAACAACAATTAATCTCTTATCTTTAATATTTTTAAGAAATAAAGCAAGTTTTTCATTAGTTTCAATTGCAATAATCCTAGAATCGCTATCCATACACTTAAGAATCTCTTTTGTCAATACTCCATTACCTGGCCCATATTCAACAATAGTTAAATTTTTACTAAAATCTATTCTTTTGCATATATATTTAGAAATAAAACGGGAACTGCTTTTAACAGAAGCTACCTTAGAATCATGTAAAAACTCTGTAATTAAATGTGGTTTGGGCATTTTAATCTAAAAAAGAGGTATAGCAAAGCTTTTAAACGTATATTTTATATTAATTTTATATTGTGATATAAGAAGATTTCTTCTTAGTCAAATATAATAAATAAATCATAGGAGAAAAATATGGAAGGATTCGGCGGAAGAGGCCCAAGAAGAAACTTTGGCGGCGGCGGAAGACAAGGATTCAGAAGAGATTTTGGTCCAAGAGAAATGCATAAAGCAATCTGTTCTGAATGTAAGAAAGAATGCGAAGTGCCATTTAAGCCAAAAGAAGATAGGCCAGTTTATTGCAAAGAATGTTATGCGAAGCATAGAGATCAATAAATAAGGTAAAGAAGAATTTTTATTATTTTTTTAATATTATTTTTATTATTTATCACTTTTAATTTTAAAGGATATATATTTTTGTCAATATTAAACTCATTCATAAATCTATCAAAAGCTTTTTTATAAGACTCTTGAGATTCATCATTTATATTTTTAGTATACTGCCAGCTCCAAAACAATTCTTTTGGAGTTTTAAACCCAAAATACCCTAAAACTTTTTTCTGGGTTTTAACAACATTCAATTCATTCCAATTTTGTCCAATGCAAATAAGTCCTGCATCTATATTTTTAATAGTATTTTCATCTTTATGAGTTGCCCACATACTTTGTATCCAATTTAATCTCTCAATCAATTTCTGATAATAAGCATTCATCTGCCCCCACCTAACACTTCCAAAAAACACTATAACATCACTTTCAAATAACTCTTTACTTATTTTCCAAAGCCCATCATCTTTATTATTTATAGAAGCCCAACACCTATGGTATCCAGACGGATTTTTCAATTTATCTTTCAAAACAGCTTTTCTAACACCACAATCATTTCCAGAAGCTTCAGAATTATTTCCCTCACAGGAGTATATTTTCAACTTAGTAACATCAATTATTTTAACATTTTTTAACTGATCAGCAATAAAATAAGCTAATATTGTACTTTTAGGCACATCTTTGCTTCCAGACCATCTATTAGAAGTTGTAATAAACAAAACCCTCTTTTTCTTCTTGAGATATCTAATAGCATCACCTAATTTTTTATTACTCATAAAACTACTAGGTGTGACGTCCTCTATGGGCTAAAGCCACACAGCGTCCTAGACGCTTATTGATTTTCTATATATGAAAACACATTATCAAAGTCAACTCCAACAGGGCAGCAGAAATACTCAAAAAATAAATAATTGCCGTAATTCATCCTACACTTGAAAGAATAGGATTTCTTACGGAGCCTTTAAGGACATTTTAAAATTTGCTAAACATATACTTTAGTAAATAATCTTATTTTTAAACCAGAAAAATAAACAAGTTTAAAATGGAAAGGCGTGAGTTTTTAAAAAATGGGTTGGTAGCAAGTGTTTTAGCTACTCAGATATTAAGTCCTAGTAAAGCAAGTCTAATTGAAATAAAATACATTTCACCAGAACAAATAGAAATTGATAAAAGAATAGTTGTTTATTTAACAATTGATGATGGCCCTGGCCATTATATGAAAGAAATACTAACTAAATTAGATGAAAATGGAGGAAAAGCTACATTCTTTATCGTAGGCCAGCATTATAAAGAAAATCCAAATGGACATTCACTATTAGTTGAAGCTATTCAAAAAAACCATTTAATAGGAAATCACTCTTATTCACATCCAAATTTTCATAAATTAGGTATGGAATCAGCAAAATCTGAAATATTAAAAACTGATGAAATTATAGAACAAGTTTATAATGATTCTGGAATAAAAAGAAATCAAGAAAGAAAATATTTTAGATTTCCTGGTGGAGCAACAAAAAATAGTATTTTACCTTTTTTAAGAGATTTAGGATATAAACCAATAAAATCATGGGATGAACAAAAAGAAGATGATTGGAATGTAGATACACTAGATTGGCAATATGGACATGGAATGAGTGGAGAAGCAATAATGAAAATATGCAAAAGAGCAAAAGACAAAGATGTTGTTTTGATTCATGATACTCCTGCTCCAAAAAATTTTACATTTAATAATATAATCCCATATTATCTTGACAAAGAAAAATATCAATTAATACTTCCATCATAAAACCTAGTAAAAGTTGTTAATGTATAATGATTTTCCAATCTTTACTAAAATATATATGAATAAATTTAATTAATTGAAATAAAAGGTGATGATTTTTAATTTAAAATATTTACCTAATTGTAAAGTAAACCTTGTATCTTAACATAATTTATCTTTAAACATTTTTAAAACATATTATACTTTTACCTTATTTACAATTTATTCTTCGTAGATTAATTGATATTACATCATATTTATGAAATTTTCAAGGATATATGAAGTTGTTAAAATGTTAAGTTTGATACTTGACTTAACAGTTAAGTAAGATTTTATACTAATGAATGTAATTCTTGTAGTTCTCTTTCAAGTGTTTCCAGTGAATTTGTAAAACATCCCTTGCTTGCTCTTACAAAATATTCAACTTGAAGATTTACATTTGTTCCTTGATTTTCTCCAGATAGTCTAAAATCATTACGATAAGCTACTATTCTTTTTCCTAACCCATATGCAAATCCTACTTCAGATGCTACTCCAGAATCTATCTCTTGCCCATCAAGTATAGCTAATATTCCATCTGATATTCTGATTGCTTTTTCATTATTACTTCCTACAATATTATTTACTTCCTTTAATCTTGTAACTCTATCATATTCCTCCCTTATTTTTAATGCATTTATAATAAGATGTTCAGGAGTTAGTTTCCAAGGGTCTAAAACAAAGAATCCTGTTCTTTCAACTAAAGGAATAACTTGATTATATAGAAAATACTTTCCTCCCTCAGAGAATCCTAGATTTGAAGCAATATACAATGTTTTTTTGTTTTTAGGGATTATAATAGTCACTTTCTCTTTTTATTTTTATACTATTTAATTTTAATTATCTTTGAAAATATGTTTAGGCAAGATTTTTATACTCTTTTTTGAAAGTATAATTAGATGTTTAGCTCCTGTGGTGTAGCGGTCAAGCATTGGGCCCTCTCGAGCAGTGGTGTTAACTTGTTGAAAGAATACACCTGATCCTAAAATCAACTGCACTCCTTCCTTTTACAGGATGATTCCAGTTGAGCAAGATTTTTTCTTGCTTTTGATTTGGGATTTTCGGAGAACGGCCCAGACCCGGGTTCAAGTCCCGGCGGGAGCATTTTTACATTATATTTTTATTAAGATTATTTTACGTCCACATAGAAATATTTATAAATATAGTGCCCGTATAATATTTATGGTATATACAGAAATTAAGGAAAGAAATGGTAAGAAATATTATTATAGGGTAAAAAGTATAAGATATGGTCAAAAATTTAAAAAACAGAGAGTTTATCTAGGAAAAGATTTGTCAAAAAGAGGGTTGAATGAAAAAGAAAAAGATGCAGATAGTAAGTTGAACATAAAAAAATCTAATTCATTAGATAAAATAATTCCAAAAATAAAGAAAATTTTAAAGAAGAATAAAATAAAAAAGGCAGGAATATTTGGAAGTTATGCTAATGGGGAACAGAGAAAAGATAGCGATATCGATATTTTGGTAGAGCCCCCAAAAGGAATAGGATTTGGATTTATTGGAATTCAATTTGAACTTGAAAAAAAATTGGGAAGAAAGGTGGATTTAGTGACATATAAATATCTTAGTCCTTATTTGAAAGATAAAATTTTGAAAAGTGAGGTGAGAATAATATGACAAAGCACGAAGATTTGCCATATATCAACCATATTTTAGATGCTATTAAAGATGTTGAAAAATCTTTAAAAAATATTACAAAAAATCAGTTTGTAAAAAATAAAGATATAAAAGAGGCGAATATAAGGAGGATAGAAATTATTGGCGAAGCTGTTAAAAATATATCTGAAAGTCTTAAGAATAAACATCCAGAAATTGAATGGAAGGAAATAGTTGGTACAAGAGATAAAATGATACACCATTATTTTGGAGTTAATTTAGATATTATTTGGGGGATTATTAAGAGAGATCTTCCAGATTTAAAAGAGAAGATATTAAAAATAAAAGGAGATTTGAAGTAGTTTTTTTAAATTCTTAATTGAGTATAAATATATTTTTATTGTTAGAAGCGAGTGAGCGAAGCAAACGAGCTTGATGATTTAACATAAGATTTAAAATAACTAATTAACTATTATATTCATTATGGATGAGAAAAAACAAGTTGAGAAGAAAGATAAAGAGATATTGAAATTATCCCAAGAAAAGGCAAAACTTGCAGCTCAGCTTGCAACTCAAAAAGCTAAGAGTTCTATAACTGAATTTAGAAAAGAAATTAGAAAGTCTGTTAGTACTGCAATTGTTGCAGCATTTTCTTTTCTAATAGCTTTAGTCTGGAAAGACCTTATTACTTTATATGTGAACAAAGTGTCAGAGTCATCTCCTGTTCAAGGACAATTATTTACAACAGTTCTAATAACAATTATATGTGTTGTAGGAATTTTTATAACTACAAAAATATTGTCTGTTAAGGAATAATAAAAAATAAGGGGTGTTTATGCCAGGTAATAAGAATAATACAACTGAAAGTAATTCTGAACTTAAAAAGGGAGAGCAGATGAGGCAGGGAAATGTAAGCCTTATACTTAGTTCTTATGATGATATATTTTCTGATTTTGATCCAAGAAATTATGCTCAAAGAGCATTATCAGATGATTTTTTGCAGGAATGTAAAAGAGCTGTTAGAGATAAGACTGATACTAATGAAGGATTTGATTTGAGACTTTTAGTTCCAAAGTATAAAAGAAATATTAATGATGAAATTAAAATTAAGATTAGATTGAAGAATCATTTTCTTAAGCATTATCTTGAAAAAAAGAATGAAATAAAAAATATGAGAATTGAAGGAATGATATGGTTTGTAGTTGGAATTGTTTTTAGTTTAATGGCTGCTTTTATTTATCAACTTAGAGAAGGTTTTATTTTTCATTTATTATTTGTTATACTTGAACCAGCTGGTTGGTTTACAGTATGGTCTGGATTAGACAAGATTTTTATTAATTCTAGGGATAGACTACCTGATGTTAAATTTGATAAAAAAATGCATAGTGCTAATATAATGTTTATTGACTATTAGCAGTTTCTTTTGCTTTGAAGCTTATTAACAAGAAAAATAGCATTGCTATCCCAAAAACAAGAAATACTGTGTTTAGGGGGAAAAATAAGATTATTATTGATGGAATAAACTTTCCAAGCAAACCACCCATTTCCATCCTTGTGTTATATGGACCGTAAAATCTCTGTTCCACTCTTTTATCTGTTATTTTAAAGTAATATGACTCTGTTGTTGGTTCTAACATTGCTAAACCTATACTTGCTAATACTAAGAGGACAAGCACAAAATATGCATTGGATATAAAGAAACAGGCAATTGAAAATATGGCAGCTATTAAAAATCCTAACTTGAAAAATTTCCTAAAGCCCCTTTTTTCAGATATTTTTGACATTTTATATTCTAAAAGAATTAGGGGTATTGGTATTGCAAATAAGAAATATCCTATCCATAACTCATTTAATCCTTTTTCTAAGATATACAATGGAATGAATAAGTATATCAAAGCCCACCAGAAACTTGGACCAGAGCCAATTATGTAAGTAATTATTCTGTCTTTATTACTAAAAAAGTCTTTTACATTTTTTAATATACTTTTATCAATGTTTTTTTGTTTTTTATTATCGTTTATTCCAGATGCAATAAAAGTTATTAGACATAAAAATATTAGTGCTGATGCAATAATAAATACAACTGATTCGTTTGAATTGGAGGCTAAGTAGCCTGCTATTAAAGGACCTATTACCCACGCAGAATTTGCAAATGTGTATATAAGACCTTCATTTCTTGAAAGTTTGTTTTTTTGAGATTTGTCTTTAATTATTAGCCCAAATGAAGTTAATCTTATTGCATAAAAAATATTTGTGATTACTGCAATTGAAAGGAAAAACCAGAAATTTTTTGTTATTGAAAAAAGTAAGTAAGATATTCCAAAAACTATTAGTGAGAAAGCATATAGTTTAGACTTGCTTGATTTTTCAACTAAAGGAATTGATACAAAATAAGAAATAATTGCAATAAGAGAAAGAAATGTAGAAACTAATCCTACTTGAGCATTAGTTGAAAGGAAACTTTTGAGATATACTGCCCATATTGTTGTTATTAGAGCACTTGCCAGCCCGCCCATAGAACCTATAACAGCTATTTTACCTATTTTACTTACTTTGAATTCACCTTGGTGTTTTCTTATTAAGATTGTCATCTTCTCTTTTTAATTGATTATTTGGAAACCTTTTTTAAAGGTTTATTGTTTAAATTTAATATATAATAACTTTGCCTGATTTAATGTTGATTAATTATGATTATATAATTTATTTTTGGTGTTTAATATTTTTTCATTTGACTTATTATTAATTTTTTGTAATTAAGTTTTCTTACTCTTCTTTTTCATTTAATTATTTCTTTTTATTGAGTTTTTCAGCTTGTTTTTTTATTGGTAATGTATTATACTTTACCTGATTTTTTATTCAATTTAATTTGATTCTTGTAATTATCTTTTTACATAGTATTTTTATGTTTAATCATATCACACCTTCACCTTGTAAACAAAAACTTTATCATAAGGGATAAACCATTTAGTTGCATCTTCTTTTGATTTATTTTCCCATATTTTTTTAAATAGCCTTATAGAATTTCCGTGAGCTGAAATTGCAACATTAACTTTGTGCTTTTTAATGTATTTTATTAAATCATTAATAAATGGTTTTACTCTTTTTTCAACCATTGCAAATGATTCGCCATTTGGAGGAGGGGTGTTATAACCTCTATGTATGGCTTTGTATTCTTCTTCTCCTAAAAACCTCTCAACTTTTTTTCTTAGATTTTGGGAGAGATTTTCAATAGCATCACCCTCTACTTCTAAATTATAAACTCTTTTTCCTATGTTTTTTATAAATACCTCATGTGAAAGGCCATTTAGCTTTCCGTAATTTCGTTCAATCATGCGATTATCTGTGAGGATTTTTTTACATTCTGGATGGTGTTTAAGAACTATTTTCAGAGTTTTTTTACTTCTATCAAGACTGGTTTGAAATGCTGTTTGTATTTTTTTATTTTTTAATTTCTTAGCTATGATTCTTCCTTGTTTGATTCCTAAAGATGTAAGGTTTGAATCTTTCCAACCTGTGAAAATTCCTTTTTTATTATAATAGGTTTGTCCATGCCTAAATAAATAAATATAATACACCTTTTTTTTCATAACAAGAAGAAGGTGATAGGATTTATAAATAATACTCTATTACTTAGGAAATGGCAAGGTGGGGATTATTTTTTAGTTTAATCATAATAATTATAGCTTTATTCCTTGGCTCTGGAATATTTACTTATTATCCTGGAAGTTCACAGTGGGAGAGTAAAGATGCTGGTTTTTTTACAGGTTTAATACATGGTGTGATTGCACCAATAATGTTAGCACTTGCAATATTTAGTGATTATTCTATGTATGAAGTTCATAATATTGGTTGGTTTTATGATTTTGGGTTTATAATTGGACTTTTGCTAGTTTGGGGAGGAGGGCAGACAACTAAAAATGTTGTTAAAAATTATTATACAAACAAAACAACAAATGAAGATCATAAAGAAATTAGCAAGATAATTGAAGAAAAAATAAGTGAGAAAATAAAAAACATTGGAAAAACAAATAATTCTGCTTCTGAAGAAAAAATAACAAAACCAATAGAAACAGAAGAAGTGGAAGATAAAAAAACTAAAGGTGGAATTAGTGAGAAAAAATTACCTAGCGGAAGTGTTAAAGCAGATGTGAATACAACTAAAAAAAGCAAGAAGTGATAAAAAGCTTTTTAAACCCATTTTATTTTGATTTTACATGACTAAAGGTAAGTTAACAAATATCTTGGAAGCATTGGCTATTCCTATTCTTATTTGTTAATTTGTTTATATTCTTTTAATTTAAATTAAATGTAAAATAATTATCTATTAAATTTAAAATGGACAAAGAATCTGTTGCACATGAAAATATTCTGAAGAAAAGTGTAGAGATAACTGGAGTTAAAATTAAAGGATATGATTTTAATAAAGGGGTAGATTATTCTGAAATTATTAAGAGTTTTGGTTCTACTGGTTATCAGGCAACTCAGCTTTCAAAAGCAATTGAAATTGTTAATAAAATGATTGATGAAAAGGAAAAATATGGAGATAAGGGAGCTATTTTTTTAGGATATACTTCTAATATGGTTAGTAGTGGTTTAAGAGAGATATTTAGATATTTAGTTGAGCATAAAATGGTTGATGTTGTTGTGACAACTGCCGGAGGAATTGAAGAGGATTTTATTAAGTGTTTAGGAGATTTTATTCTTGGTGATTTTAAAGCTTCTGGAGTTGAATTAAGAGAAAAGGCTGTAAATAGAATTGGGAATATATTTGTGCCTAATTCAAGATATTTAACTTTTGAGAAATGGGTTATGCCTGTTCTTGAAGAGCTTTATCAACAACAGAAAAAAACAGGTAAAGCTATTACTCCTTCTGAAATTATTTGGAAATTAGGAGAGAGAATAAACAATAAAGAAAGTATTTATTATTGGGCTTGGAAAAATAAGATTCCAGTCTATTGTCCTGCAATTATGGATGGAAGTTTAGGAGATATGATTTATTTTTTTAAATATCAATCTAGACGAGATGATTTTGTAATTGATATTGCTGAAGACGGAAAAAGGCTAAATGATTCTACTTTAGGTTTGAAAAAAAGCGGAGTTATAATTCTTGGATCAGGAGTTATAAAACATGCTATTCTAAATGCCCATCTTTATAGAAATGGGGCTGATTATGCTGTTTACATAAATACTGCTCAAGAATTTGATGGTAGTGACGCAGGCGCAACTCCTGATGAAGCTGTTTCATGGGGTAAATTGCGTGGAAATGTTGAAAGTGTTAAAATATTCGGAGATGCTACAATATTATTTCCTATTTTAGTTGCAGAAACATTTGCTAAGAAGTAAAATTATCTGATTAATAAGACATCTTTAAAGCTTTGAAAATGTGGATCTCCTGTTAAAATTTTAGCATTTATTTTTTTTGCAGTTAGTAAAACAAATGTATCTACTAATCCAAAATCTTTGATTTTTCTTCTTATTTCAGCATGTTTTATACCTGCTTCTTTTGCAAACTCGATATCAAATTTATATATTTTGGACATTGAAAGTATTGTTTTATGTGGGTTTTCTGGATCAAACCCTTTTTTAGTCATAAAACTTGATAATTCTGATAAACATAAAATATTAGTTATTATTTCATTAGAATTGTTTTCTATAATTTCTTTAACTTTTTGCCCTGCCGAATTTCCATCGAAATAATTTATCCATGCATGAGAATCTACAATATATTTCATTTATGCCTCTTATAATTCGGTATTTAATTCATCTTCTTTTGAAAATTTTCCTATACCTCTTAATATTCCAAAACCACTTTTCTTAATTTTTTCTACTTTTATTTTTATAATTTCCCCTTCTTGAATTGATTCAGTTTCCACTATTTCTTTTGGAATTGTTACCATTATACTTCCACCTATTTTCCTTGCTTTTGTAAGACTTTCCATTTCATAAAAGTTATATATTTAGTTATATAAAATATAACTTAAAGTTATATTTAAACCTTTCGTGCATGATTATTAAGAAATAAGTTAATTAATTACCTTTTTCTCTTCGCTTTTTTTCTGTTTGGCTGAGAGTTCTGATCTTTTTGGAAAAATAAAATGTAAATTATTGGTAAAATTCCAAGGGTGTTAAAAATTAGTATGCATACAAACCAACCTAATTGATTATTTCTGCCCGCTTTCCACATGCCTACTCCTTTCCATATAGCATCCCAGATTATTAATGGAATTAGAATAAGCAAAATTAAAGGAATTAAAGTTTGATATAATGTTGGATTATAAAGTGTTGGATCAAATACCATATATTGTTAATGAGTGTATATAGTTTAAAAATCTTTTTTCTGAAAACTGTGTTATCCGAAAAATAGTTCTCAAGGATAACAATAATGAATTCATGAAATT
>JBBSZB010000018.1:0-5897 GCA_038044965.1 Nanobdellota archaeon | reverse complement strand
AAAAAATAAGTACTAGAGTTAAGAAATGGGGGAATTCGTTCGGAGTAATTATTCCTAAAGGCATAGTTGATAGTGAACAGTTAGAAGAAGGATCTGAGATTACTATAATTATTCAATCAGAAAATAAAACAACTGCTGGAGATATTTTTAAGCTCGCTAAAAAACTTAATTTAACGAAGCCCAATAAAACAACAAAAGAATTATTGGACGAAGTTGATAAAGAACTTTGGGATGAATGATGAAATATTTTTTTGATACATATGCTCTTGTAGAAATTATTAATCAAAATAAGAGTTACATCAAATTTGCAGATGAGATTATTATAACAACTAGCTTGAATATTTCTGAATTATATTATTATTTATTAATTAATTATAATCAACAGACTGCTGACTATTGGATAAAAAACCTTAATTTGCAGTTTTTTAATATAACTCCTGAAATAGCTGTTGAATCAGCTAGATTTAGATATAAATATAAAAAAATGAAATTGTCTTATGCAGATTGTATTGGATATATACTTTCATTGAGAAATAATCTTAAATTTCTTACAGGAGATAGAGAGTTTAAAAACATGAAAAATGTTGAGTTTGTAAATTAATACTACCCGCAATATTACAATATACTTTTTAAACAAGGTTCTTTTTTAACAAATTATGAGATTTGAAAAAGAGTTTGATATTAACTTTAAACAAAAACAGCTTAGGTTTAATCCTGATGGAACTGTAAGTCTTCCTGAAAATATTAAGAAAGATTTATCTTCAAGGAAAGAAAGAAAAGAAAAAAAACTTGATATATGGCCAAGCGATGAACAGGATGATGAAATTCATAATTTAGGTGATAATGTTAAAGGGTTTAATCTTTATGGCAATGGAGAAAAGCTAAAACCTTTGGTTTTTTCAAATAATAAGAGTCAAGGAGATATTGTTGATGAAGTTGTTTCTCATATAAATAATGGGCAGAAAGTTATTTTTATTAAAGGTGTTTGTGGCACGGGAAAGTGTTTAGATAAAGATACCATTATATTTTGTAAACTGGAAGAGGAAAAATATTTTGGATATTATAAAATATCTGAACTGGTTGATAAAAAGGGAGAAATTATATCATTAGATAATTTTGGAAATTTGGTTAATTCAAACTTCTATAATGTGAGAAGTACTGGAAATAAAAAATTGTTCAAACTTGTTACACGATCAGGTAGAGAGATTATTGCTTCAGAAAATCATCCATTTTTGACTATTACCAAAAATGGGTTGGAATGGTTTCCTTTAAAAAAGTTGACAAATAAGTCTTATATTTGCTTGCCTAATCAATTAAACATTAATGAAACTAAAGACTTGATAACTGAAGCAGAATTGAAAATTTTAGGACATTTAATTTCAGAAGGAAAATTGGGCGATAAAGCAGGATCACCAAAATATTATCAAGATAGAATAATTAACCCTAAAATTAGACAAGATTACATTGATTCTTTAAAGGAAGTTTTTCCTGATGGAGAAATTAGAGATAATCATCAAGCTGAAGTTACAATTGTTTTTAGAAATATGGATACACGCTTTGGAACTACAAATAAATTAAGACTTTTTATAAGAAAATATGGACTTGATGGAACTAATTCTAAAAATAAATTTATTCCAAAAATAATATTTAATTTACAAAAGGAAAAAATTGCAGTATTTCTAAAAGCATTATATTCTGGAGATGGAAGTATTTATCAAAGAAAGTCTGATTCTAAAATTCAGACAATAATAGAATATGGTACAACTTCAAAAAGATTAAGTCAAGATATTTCTATTTTGTTAACTAGATTTGGTGTTCAACATACCATAACTAAACATAGTTTTAAAGGAAATAAGGAATATTCTTGGAGAATTACTATATCAAATCAATTACAAATTAAAAAATTTATTGAAGAAATTGGTTTTTTAGGTGAAAAAAATGAAATTACATTAAAAATAGTAAAAAATCTTAAAGAACATAAATTTACGAATATTGATAAAGTTCCTAGAATAATTAGAGATTACTTGAAAAATAAAGGTTATAGCTTTAATTCATTGAATTTATTAATAAATTATGATGAAATAAATAAACTTTCTGAAAGAAAAGGATATAAGGAATTAATAAAAGATAAATCGATAAAATTTCAACATGTTTTTAGGCAAAGTAAAATAGATTTTTTGAGAAGTCATCTTAATAAAGTAAATTTGCAAATTAAGGATTATCAATTAAATTTTATCTGTAATGAAAATATTTATTGGGATAAGATTAAGTCTATAGACTTTTTAAAAGAAGATATTACTTATGATTTAGAAGTTTTAAATTATCATAATTTTATTGCTAATGGAATAATTGTCCATAATTCTGCGATTGCCTTGAATATAGCTAAAAAGCTTGGAAGAGCGAGTATAGTTGTTCCTGGAAAAAGTTTGCAAAAACAGTATATGGAAGACTACTCGAGAGAAAAATATGTACTTAAAGATGATCATAAAAAATTAAAAATAAAAGTTATAACTGGGAGAGAAAATCACAAATGTTTATTTTTTTCTGGAAATGCAAACAATTCTGATTTACCTTGTAAAATAGAAATTAAGGAATCAAATTATGGGAAAATTAAAGAATATCTTAAAGAAAACCCAAAAGTTAAAAATGATCTTGAGTTGAAAAATGTCAGAAGAATTTCAATTGCTCCTGTTTGTCCTTACTGGAGTCCTGTAGTTCCAGGAGATATTGAACTTAATTTGAAAGCTGATAAAAAAACCTATGATAGTGTTAGAGGCAAATATACTATTTACAACAGAAAACCTGGATGCACTTATTATGAGCAGTTTAATTCTTATTTAACTAATGAAGTTATTGTATTTAATTCTGCAAAATATAAAATTGAAATGGCTATGAATAGAAAACCTAAAACAGAAGTTGATATTATAGATGAAGCAGATGAATTCTTAGACAGCTTTTCTAATTCCAGGAGAATAAATTTAAACAGGCTTTTAGGTTCATTGAATAATATTTTTAGCGAAGATGAGCATAATGAGTTTATAATAAAGAAAATAACAGAAATAACCTTGCAATTAGTTAAAAATACAGATTTTAGCGATAAAATATTTTCTTTGAAAGAAACTTTGATTTATCCTTTGTTCAGATATTTAATTGAAAATCCTAATGTTGTGGATGGCGTGGATGATGAAAATTATCTTAGTTCTGTTTATGAGTCTGCTTTGGATTTTGAAGATTTTTTTGATGAAACTTATGTTTTGTTTAGAAAAGAAGAAAGAGGATTAGTTGTTGAGATAATTACAACAAATCTTGCAAAAAAATTTTCCGAGCTTTTAGATAAAGTTGAATCTTTAGTTTTGATGTCAGGAACAATACATTCTGTTGAGGTTTTAAAAAATGTTTTTGGTGTGGATAATTTTGCTGTTGTAGATGCAGAAACGGTAAATCAGGGAGAAGTTAGGTTATTTAAAACTGGAAAAGAAGTTGATTGCAAATATGAAAACTTTTCTCAAGGAAAAGTAACTAGAGAGAATTATCTTAAGATTTTTGAGGAAATTATTGAAAAAGCTCCGAGACCAACTTTAATTCATGTTAATGCTTTTGATGATCTCCCAAGCGAAATAGAAAAAGAGATTTTTGGATTAAAATTTCTTATTACAAGAGAGAAGTTTGCACATTTTCAAGATGATGAAATTGAGAAATTTAAAAATAAGGAAATAGATGTTTTGTTTACAACTAAATGCGCAAGAGGAGTTGATTTTCCCGATGATCAGTGCAGAAGCATTGTTTTTACTAAATATCCTAATCCAAATGCAAGAGATATTTTTTGGAAGATTTTAGCTAAAACGCATCAAGCATATTATTGGGATTTTTACAAAGATAAGGCAAAAAGAGAGTTTTTGCAGAAAATTTATAGGGGTGTGAGAAATAAGGAAGATTATGTTTATGTTTTATCTCCTGATTTAAGAGTTTTGGAAGCTGTTGAAAATAATTTTGTTAAGACTTAATTCCTAACTTTAAGTAGGTAAAAGTTTAAATAGTTAGTATTACTATTTTATGTATGATAGTTAAAAGAGATATTGGGGAAAAAGGACAGGTTGTTATTCCTAAAGATATAAGGGAACTTTTGAATTTAAGGAAAGGGGGAAAAGTTGTTTTTGAAGTTAAAGATAGAGAGGTTATAATAAAGCAAGAGGAAGACCCAAATGAATTTTTGAAAGATTTTTTAAATGTTCCAAAGATAAAGAGAAAAATTTCAATAAAAGAATTAAAAAATATTTATGAAGAACAATATGAAAGAAATTTACATTGATGTAAGTATTTTTATACAAGCTGTTCTCAGAGATGAAAAAAGCTGCCGGCAAATATTATCAAGAATAGTTAATAATGAAATTAAAGTAATTACTTCTGTATTAAGCTGGGATGAATTAGTATATATAATCAGAAAATTTACTAACAAAGACATTGCTATAGTGGAGGGGGAAAAATTTCTGCGTTTTCCAAATTTAACATTTATTAGTGCAAAAAAAGAAGTGATAAACGAAGCACAACAATTAGTTGAAAAGTATAATCTTCAGCCAAGAGACGCTATTCATGCGGCTACAGCTTTAATAAATGGTTGTACAGAAATTATATCTGATGATTCTGATTTTGACAAAGTTAAGGGATTGAAAAGGATAGGAATAATTAATTAGATATTTTTATCTTTTCTATCTCTTTTTTTAAATTTGGTAAATCTATTTCTATTATCCCCCAGATTCTATCTATACTCACTCCAAAATAAGCGTGACTCAATACGTCCCTAAAACCAGCAATTTTCTTCCAAGGTACAGAAGGATATTTCTCTCTAAAAGAATCTGGAATGTTTTTAACGGCTTCTCCTATTATTTCTAAACTTCTTATTATCGCGTTTTGCTTTAATTTGTTATTCTCAAATTTTTCTTTAGTTAATCCTTTGGAGAAGGATTCTATATCATTTATACTTTCTAAAATGTCCTGAATGAATAAGCCAATGTCTCTTTTCATAGTATTCTCACTTCTTCATTTAAAATATTATTTTTAATTGAAGGTTTAAGAGCGACATATTCCACTAAATCTACTTTTTTCCTAAGAATATCCTCTAATTCAAATTTTAACCCAATAAAACCAAGCAAGGTCATGTTCTTATCTTTAATCTCAACAACTATATCAATATCACTCTCTTTTTTCTGCTCTCCTCTTGAATAACTTCCAAAAATTCCAGCTCTTTTTACATTGTTTTCCTTTAAAATACCTACTATCTTAGATTTTATCTTTTGAACTTCTTTGTTTGGTTTATTCCTTAAAAGCTTAGTATCGGCTTCTTTTTCTTTTTGAGAAAGGTCACTTTTTAAGAGATTATTGCCAAGATATACCCTTCTTTTTGAAACTTTATTTTTCTCTCTTATAGATATAACTCTATAATAATATTTATTTCCATTAATACTTCTAATTTCTGTGTAAGTCATAATAATCTTATGTCTACATTATTTATAAATATTTCTATGTAGACACAAGAAGAAGTGTAATATCTTAAATAAAACATATGAAAAAAGATTTGGTTATTAGTTAATTTTATATTCGATGATTTAGAAAAATACTAGGATAATATTTTGATTTTTGCGACAAAGATTAATATGATGTCAAAATATTTGCAGCTTTGAGTTAATCATTCTAAATAGTAAACTTTAAATAGTATTACGTATAATTACGTAGTATGGAAATAATAGGAAAGATAAGCAAGGGAACAAACATGGATCAGATATATATTAGTAAGCAAAGAGATGGAATGCCTATTGGGGAATATGTCTTAATTAAATCAATAACAATAGATGAAAAAATTAAAATTGAAGAAAAGGAAAAACAAAAATATTATTTTTATG
>JBBSZB010000017.1:0-13585 GCA_038044965.1 Nanobdellota archaeon | reverse complement strand
ATTTGTGAAAATATTATTAGATAAAAATGCAGATAGAAATATAAAAGATTTAAAAGAATTATTTAAAATAAACCCCTCTCCAATTAGGAAGGGAAGAAGCTTTCCTAGGGTTTTCCATCAATTCAGAAAGAAGTTTTATATAAAAAAGAAGAGGGCTGTTTGAGATTGGTTTATTATTTTCTTAGAAATGTATCAGTTTGACTTATTTTATTTTGCTGAAATTTCATGTTTTAAATAAAATTTTGTTTTATAATGAGGTAAGTTAAGAGATTCTTTTTAGAAATTTATCAAGTAAAAATTTCTTAACTTAATGGAATTGGATTAATGCCCCCACGAGATAATTAACCCAACAATTCAAATCATCCTTTATCACAATGCATTTAATCTTGCCATACTACTGTTGTTAAAGAGTGTGGTGGAAGTGATAATGGATAATTATTTGCAAAATTATTTATCTGTGTTGTAGTATATCCAATTGTTCCACTGACATTTTCATTATTATCATAAATATTATTTGATGAAAGAGTATATACAACAGCACTATTGCTTGGGTTTACAGGAGTTGAAATAAGAATATTTAATGGATCTGTTGTGTTTAAATTAAATACAACTAATGATCTTTTATTTGAAGCTGTATCTTTAAATGAAAAACTTTGAATGTAAGAAGAAGTGATATCATTTCCAGAATCATCCATATCATACTCTGTCCAATTAGGATTAATTCCTGACTGTGTTGTGTTTACCATATTTCCAAATATTCCTTTATTAGCGACTTCATTAGACAACCATGTACCTCTTTTACTTCCAGGATCATTTATATCTAAAATCATTCCCCAAATTTTAACATAATACCCATTATCAATTTTAAATGAATATTGTGATGTAGAAAAAGCTGTTTGTGCTTTAACACCAAGATATTTCATATAATTTAACATATTTAGTGGAAGAACTAATCCACCACCCTCTCCAGTCATCACAAGATTTCTTTCATATGGTGGCAGTCCTGTAGTTGAATCATAAGTTGAATGATAATTAATTTCATAAACAGCCATTTCTGTGTTCTGGCCGCCAGTATCAATAATATCTTTTATAAGTTTCATATTTCCATACTTAACACTATAGTCAGAATCTGCATATAATGAAGAAAATAATTTTTCTGTATCATCCAAGTTTGTAACATCAGTTGGTACATCAAAATAAGGAGCTAATGCAAGCATATTATGATTATTACTATTGCTTTGAATATAGCCATTTTGATCAGCCCATCCTGCCTGCCCGCCTATAATAAACTTAATCTTAGAATTATAGTTTTGACTCTTTTTCATTATATCAAAAGTATTATTAGCTATAGCACCAACTCTTGTTCCTCCCTGCATTGTAGCTCCTGCAAAAGGATCTCCACCAGCTCCACTTCCCCATAATTCATTTCCGTATTCAACATAAATATTATTAAAATCATCTGTCCAAGGAGCAGGATGTCCTAATGCAGCTCTTCTTGCTCCATAATAAGTTGTTGTAGGTCCTGCTAAAAAGTCCATCAAACCCTGAGCTTCTTGTTGTGTATAGGTTGGAGGAATTACATACCAAGGATCTGCATTAACTTCTTTAGTTAATTTTAAGAATTGATTTAATGTATAATGAAAATCTCCATTAAAATTTCCAATTTTAAATCCATCTGTTCCTTCTCCGTAAACATCACCTGTTTGTTGATCTAAACCAGCACCTAATTGTCCGCTCCAATCTCTAATTATTCCTGGATTTAATTCTTTTAATCTATTAACTAAAGCATCTGAAAAATCAGTGGGATTTGTCTGATCAGTTCTTTCCATTTTTGCATCATCTATCCAAATATATCCTATATTAGTTGAAGGAGAAGTTAAACGAAGTTCTAATATAGGTCTAAAATTTGATGGATATGCAAGATTTGGATCCGTTCCATCAGGAACTGAAAAATTAAATTCATAATACTGCCAGTTTGTTGTTAATGTAAATGTTTTATCAAGAAATGTAGCTTCTCCTGGTCTTACCCATGTTGCCTTTAAGCTAGCTCCATTATTTTGTGCTTTAGCCCATACACCATAAACCCAATTTCCCTTAACAATAAATTCTTTATTTGAGTTTTTATCTCCATCTCTATAAAAAGAATCCATAAATCTAAGGTTTTCTGCTCCAGGAGCAAGTTTTAATGATTGCTGTCCAGCACTTCCAGGTCTTATTGTAGTATTATCAGCAAGATAACTAGCATCTTGACATGGTAAATAAGGAGAAAACTTTTTCCTGACAAACATAACGTCCATAGAATTTACACTATTTAATTTTTTATCAAGCATATAAACATTCTTGCTATTACCATTATAAACCCCAAAACTAAAGTTTAATACTTTTCCACTAACTCCTTTTGAAGGCCCATATGCAATTTCATAATCTGAATTATTCCAAAATCCTTCGGGCTGCCCAATATTCCAACTACAACTTGGTTGATTCCAACTAGGCTCCCAGTAATACTGATAAACATTTGAATTTAAAGGACTCTCTACATATTCCATTAACACAACTTCTCTATACTCCATTCCTTCATATCCAGGATTTGTTATTACATTTTTCATAAACTGAATAGAATTGTCAAACTCATTTAAAGAACCAATATTAATCCCTAATCTTTTAACACTAGTTTGAATAACATCGTCACTAATAGAAATTTGTGTTGCTCCTGCCTGACAATTTGGAGGACATCCGCCACTATTTCCATCATCTCCAGGAATAGAACTTATCATATTTACATTACTAACAATAACTTGGGAAGAAGTCTGTCCTATGTAAGTTTTCCCATTTTCCTGAAGAAATATAGGGTAAATAGTTATCTTAGTGAAATTTACTATGCTGCCATTAATAAATATTTTAACACCTTTAGTTTCTAAAATAGAAATATTTAAGTTAACATTAAATGAAGAACTTTCTTTATCATTCTCCAGAATAACCTTAATTCCTGTTACATTCCCCAGCTGATTATCTCTGTGAACTTTAAAATAAAGACTGTCTTCAGTTGAATTATAATATAAAGAATTCTCAAGAATAGTTAATCTTGCAAGATTAAAAGAACCAATTTGGCTGGTGCTAGTTGAAAGAAAAATAGATATAACCATCCACACAATTCCAATAGCTGCCAAAACAATTAAAATAAGCAGAACAGTTGTAATAACATCACTAACTCCTTTTTTATTCAGCATAAAATAAACAGTTAAATTGAATTTAAATAAGTTATGTAATATTAATTAAATAATCCAACTTAATATTTTAAAAATTATATATCCTCTAAAATTCCATAAATATAATGTAACATTAATTAATCTATGAATTAATAAATAATAAATAAGGTAAAAGTATGGTATGTTTTAAACATCAAAAATCAAAGATTTTTGTGACTTAAAAATTTTCGAAGAAATTTTTAAGGACAAATTATGTTAAGATACAAGGTTTACTTTATATATGATAAAAATTAATAAATACAAATTGAAATTAATCTACAAATTAATCAATGTTAAATAAGGTAAAGATATTGTATAATTTAAGATTGAATTACATTAAGGTTTAGTTTAAACAAAGGAGATGTCATAAATGCAAATTGTAATTCTTCTGTAAGTTTATAACAAATAATAAATAAGGAAAAGATATTATATAATTTACACTTCTTCTTTTACCCCTTTATAACAACCATTGGTTTTAATTTAGAAACTAATTTTCCAAGGTTTAATTCATCACTGACTTTTACAACTTCGTCGACATCTTTGTAAACTTGCGGAGCTTCTTCGACAAATCCCTTTAAACTACCAGAAGTTAAAGCAATATTTTTTTCTTCTATTTCTTCAAGTATATCTTCTCTGTTTAATTTTCTTAATGCTTCACTTCTGCTCATAACTCTTCCAGCTCCGTGAGCTGTGCTTGAAAAGCTTAATTTTTCAGCTTCTTTAGTTCCAACTAAAACATAACTTGCTGTGCCCATACTTCCAGGAATTATTACTGGCTGTCCAACACTAGAGTATTTTTTAGGAATTTCGCATCTATTTGGACCCAAACTTCGAGTAGCACCTTTTCTATGAACACATAATTTTATTTTTTCCCCATTAATTTCATGCTCTTCAAATTTTGCAATATTATGACAAACATCATAAACAACTTCTGCTTTGAATTTTGGAAAAAATCCCTTTAAACACTCTCTAACTAAATGAGTTATAACTTGTTTATTACAGAATGCAAAATTAGCTGCAGCACACATTGCTTTATAATATTCTTTACCAACTTCAGAATTAATAGGAGCATTCACTAATTGTCTATCAGGGAGATTTTCATGACCATAAATTTCATCCATTTTTTTAATATAGTCCGAAGCTACTTGATGCCCTAATCCTCGGGAACCACAATGAATCATTATAACAATCTGATCTTTTTCTAAACCAAAAATTTCAGCTGTTTTTTTGTCAAATATCTCATCTACAAATTGCAACTCTAAAAAATGATTGCCACTTCCAATGCTGCCTAACTGATTTACTCCTCGTGAAATAGCTGCTTGAGATACAAATTTAGAATCAGCTTCTTTCATGCAACCATTTTCTTCACAATATTCTAAATCTTCTTTCTCCCCAAGGGATTTTTCAACAGCCCATTTAGCACCCTTTTCTAATATTTCTAAAAGTTCTGATTTTGTAATTTTTATTTTGCTTCCTTTTCCAATTCCAGAAGGTATTGCTTTGTATAATGCTTTTGAAATTTCTTTTCTTTTGCTATCGAAATCTTTTTTTGTTAAATTAGTCCTTAAGAGACGGACACTACATGAAATATCATAACCTACTCCTCCAGGGGAAATAATTCCATTATCTATAGAAAAAGCAGCAACTCCTCCAATACTAAAACCATATCCTTGATGAGCATCAGGAAGAACAATAGAATGTTTTTGTATTCCTGGCAGCATTGAAACATTTTTTGCCTGTTCAATACATTTATCTTTCAACATATCTTTCAACAGTTTATCAGAAGCATACACTACAACAGGAACATTCATTTTTCCTTCTTTATCCATCTGATAGACATTTTCTTTTATTTTTTTCAGTTTATCCATTATAAAATCTAAGAACCTTTATTTATATGGTTTGCTGTTTAGTTGAATTTTAACAATTAGAACAAAAATTAACTTTTAAACCAGTAATACCTTGCCTTATTTATACTTACTTAAAGTTATTTATATTAATAGGATTTTATTTTTCATTAAGTACCTGATTTTATCTTTTTATTAGACTTATCTTAAAAATTCTATTTTCTTTAAATCACTTTTTTCTAGCAAAGAAGTATACAACACCAATAATAAATAAAGAGACAATTAAACTAAACATTCCGAAGAAAGGAACTTTGCTTGTTGATGGGCAGGGAAATGTTTTAACTCCATCTTTGCAAAACTGTGTGTTTTCTTCAACAACCTCTCCAACAGAATCAACAACCTGTCCTGTCCAGCTTATTTCATAAACATTATCAGTATTACACTTATTTATTATTTGGTTTGTTTGAGTTCTGCAGTAAGTTATATAAGGATCATCACTGCTGCACTCTTCTATAAGGAAAAAACTCTGGCATTTATTTGCAACATTATCCCATCTGCATTCACAAGGTCCGCTCAATATAGCACATTTTCCATCTTTACTGACTTCTCTAGGAGAATCACAGAAATTTCCAGGACTTGAACCAACTATTCCTCTGCCAAGACTTTCTATAGAGTTTTTTACTGAATTAGGATTAAAATTTTCACATTTTTCTTTAGTTGTATAATCCCCACAAGAATTAATATTTATTACAAATTCGCATTTTTGAGTGTTAGTATTGCACTGAAAACCAGAAGCACAACAAGTGTTTTGAGGAATACCTCCTTCAGTTATACCACTTGCCTTAAAACAAGCATTACTGGCATTTATTATTTGATTATTTTCAATCCATTTAGCTTCCCCATTTTGGATGCTACAAACAACATTTCCTCCAGAATTAAATTCAGTATTTGTAGGATTAGACCAGTCTATAACAGCAATTACAAATGGCATACTTGCAAGTATAAATAATACAATAATTACAAATGATATTTTTTTCATTTTAATCTCTTTTTAACTTGAAGGTTCATAACCAACCCTTAAAATTGCAGTATGATTTCCTTCTGCAAAGAATGTTCTGTCAAATTCAACCACTCCAGTATAATTCAAATTCCAGTTACCGATAATGTTTTTATCATCAGCATTGTTTTTTCCTTTGTCAAATGTCCAATTAAACCAAAAGAAGTAATCACTAAGTGTTCCATTCAAATCTATTCTGTTAGGTTTTGCAAAATTATAACAAGATAACTGGCTGTTTGGTATTGTATAACATGTTTTTCCTGTAGGACATGAACTTCCACACTGAGCAATGAAACTTTGGTTTCCATTAAATTTAACAGGAGTATTGCTTGCTATTTCTTCTCCAAATGCTGGTTTGCTTATTATTGCAAATTTATTTAATCCATCCTCATATATTAATATTTCAACATGGTCAGTTGAAGTTTCACTTGAATTTTGTCTTGTTACTTTTGCTTTTATTATATAGTGTGCTTGTGAAGGATAAATATGCTTTGTATTGCATTTGTTTTGTGAAAGGCATGAATTAATATTTGTTATGTTTCCATCTCCAAAATCCCAGATAATATCTAAATCATTTGTAAGTGAAGATGAATTTGCTATTTCAATTTCAAAATCTACCAATTGAGAAATTGTAAAATTCTCCCACATTTTTGGTTTTATTATATTTATAGACAAAGAAGTATTTCCACCAGTAAAAGCTGAGGTACAGCACAAGTTTTTTTCATAACCTTGTAATATTGAAAAAGAAAGATGAGCATCATCATAATCTGACAAACCAATAATCCTTTTTTCCCCAATGCTTGAATTACATCCACCTAATACAACCTTACAAGATAAATCTCCGTAACATACAGGAATATCCCCAGAATTTAAAGTCATATTAGAAACTTTGGCATGAGCATTTTTTCCACCGGAGAGAATAAGAACTGTATTTGAAGAATCATTTTTACACACTTGAGAATTATTAAGAGTATACTGTTTATTAAATATTGAGTTATAACAAATTTTAACACTATGGTTGCTACTTCCAATTATTCCCGCATGTGCATTTGTTAATCCTGAAAGTGTTAAAATTACCTGGCTATCAATGCATGTGCTCAAACTATCAGTATTATTCAATATGGCAGTGTTATCCGTATTATTCATGCCAGTATTATTCAAATTATCATTTGATTGCGCAATAACTCCAAGTATTGGAAATATAACAATTGCTAAAGAAATAGCAACTAAAAAGTAAATATTCCTCTTTTCCATTAAATTAAACTAGTAAAATATCTTTATAAAATTATCTTTTATGTTAAGTCTATATTAAACTTAAGATTTGATATAAAATTTAACAATTTAATAGTTTAGCACGTCTCTTAAAATATTAAAAATATAATAAATATCAACCTATAAATGAATGATAAATAAGGAAAAGTGTGGTATGTTTAAAGATAAATTACATTAGTTTACTTACAGTTTATCCAGTGTATTAAAGGAGAGTTCATAAAGAGAACCTTGGTTCTTTTTATACATCTAGCACAACCTGGCAAACCCATTTATCACTCACTTTTTTCACAAACATCTCATTATAAGTAACTGCCTTTACCCCTAAACCTAATTGATAATTACTAGATTTATCCCCATGTAAAACAGTTTTTAATGACATATTTTTTTTATCTATTTTTACTTTTGCCCTCGATATAAAAAAGTTTTTAGAATCTAATAAAATAAGAAGCTCTTCAAGAAAGTTATAAAGTAAATTATCAATGTCTTTTCCCTTTACGGAAAAATCTAATTTCTTTATGCTTTTTACTTTTCCATTATACATTAGGTTAAACATCGCTAATGCTGAATTTTCAAAACTTTCATTTAAAGTTTTTCCATATGCCTTAAATTTAACATCAGCTGTGTGTGATAAAAATTTGTATTTCATTAAAATATTAAACAATCTTATTTTATATAGGTTATTATATTGTGTTAAGTCAAATATCAAACTTAATATTTTAACAACTTTATATGTTCTTGAAAATCTCATAAATATAATAAATATCAATCCATAAATGAATGATAAATAAGGAAAAGTGTGGTATGTTTAAAGATAAATTATGTTAAGATACAAGGTTTACTTTACATATATTAGGCCCAATAATATCTATGAAAATGTTAAAAATGTAATTCAATCAAGTAATATATAAATTAATAATAAGATATTGTTAACTTATCAGTGTATGGATTATTTTTCAATAATAATTTAATTTGATTATATAAGCTTAAAAGGTCTATGGTAAATATTAATCAATTATCTTTAATGCAACTTTATTCATGCCTTTAATTTTAACATTTATTTTTCCCATTATATCTTTTTAACTTGACAGTATCCAATAATAAACAAGGTAAAGATATTGCGCATTTACAATTAAATAAAGAGGGTAATAAACAAAAAATAAAATAAAATTAAGTAAAAGAATTTGATTAAAGATAAATAAAATAAATTAAAATAAGACAAAGATATTACATTTTAAGATTAAACAAGTAAATTTTAGTTTAGCCTAAAAATTATTCCTTAAGCCACATAAAAAGTCTTAGTCTTTTTGGATCAGTAGGAGCAATATCAAGAGTAGCAGCTATTGAAACTTCATCAGCATAAATATCTCCTTTTGTATAATAACCAGCAGGATTTGGCAAAACACAAATTTCCTCCAGTGAACATATTTTAAATTCATAAGAGTATTCTGGAGGCATTAAACTGCTTATTGTGTTATTTAATAAAGCATTATTTGGAGGTTCTGATAACACGGCAGTTCTTAGTTCAGGATTTGTTGAAATTTCTTCTAGTATTATCTGTTGAATTTGAGCTATTGTTTCAGAACTGTTATCTTTTTGAGTATTTCTCACAAGTATTATGCTTACAGCTCCGGCAATTAGTAATATTGCTATTACTGCTTCAAGAACTCTTAAAAAACCACCTTTATCTTTCAACATAAAACTCATATTCTAAAAAGTTATTTGTAATATAAAAATCTATTCATTATTTTAATTAAATAATAAAACTTAGATTTTATACAATTAAATATATTCTTAAAATACTAAAATATGGCTAATAATCATAAAAATAAGGTAAAGATATTGTATGGTTTAAATTCTATGCTAGATGTTAATTAAGAATCACCATGTCATAACAGTTATTGTATGTTTAGTTACATTTGCATCAGAATCTATTATATTAATTGGGAGTGTTTTACTTATAACATCTAATCCCTTTGGAACTTCCTGAGTTACATCAAATTCCTTGCTTAAGTTTAAATCCCATGTTATAAAACCAAAATCACTTGTCTCTCTTACAAATTCCTTTTTAGTATTGTCATAATTAGTTTGGTAATTATTTCTTAAATCATTTAATTTTTTTAAAGACCAATAGTTGCTAGAGACAATAATTCCCACTTCATACTGGGTTTCATCATACTCCTCACACAAACTAAAACTTCCAAGATTAGGATTTACTTCATCTGAACAATATATTGTATAAAAATTACTATCTGAGGATAATCCAGAAACAATTTCATTATTAATGATCTGAGCAGGCTTTTTACGATTGTCTTTATCTTTAATTAATATATTTTGGTTATTACAACTTAGATCAGATATTAATTGGCCAGTATTAAGAAGTTTAAAACAATTTTGCCCGGCAGGAATAGAATTAAGATTAACAGAAACCTTGTTTAATTCAACACTTAAATTTTCTTCCAGCACATTGTAAACAGAATTAACTATGGCAGAATTTGAACTAGGTTTAAGTGGATTAAAAGCTATAAAAATAAAACCTAAAAATCCTATAAATAATACAAAAGAGATTATTACTTCAACATGTCCTGATCCAGTTTTATTCATTTTACCCCAAAAATACTTTTGATCCAGTAGATATTAAAATTGCCAAAGCAACCATAATAAATGAGTGTTTTATTCCAGCTTTTATTCTACCTTCAGATAATTTTCCTATTATAAGTCCTGCAAAAAGTCCTTGGACAATAAGTAATGATAAAAAAGCTATGGAAAACTCGTTTGGATTAAAGCTACTCTTTCCCCCAAGATTTAAACCTTCAAATCCTCCCGATGAACTTGATATGCCTGCAATATTTGCAGTAAGAGGCAATATCTGAACCTCAACAACTACCATTATTACAATAAAAATAAAAAATATTATGTAACCTTCTGTAACAATAGAAGAAATCGCAGATCTTCTTTCTGCCTTTAATTTTTCTATTTCTGCTATAGATTTAGCTACAGATTCCAATATTACATTAATATTCCCCCCAGTTTTGTCAGCTTCTCTAATTAATGTTATAGCTCTTAAAATTGTCTTGCTTCTCGTGTCATATGCAAAAGTTTCCAAAGCCCTTTGTATTGGAATTCCAAGCTCAATTTGATTTGCAAGTTTTTGAACATGAGGTGTTAAACTTCCAAAATTTTTATTTTTCATATTTATAATACTTTTACTAATAGGAGTCCCTGAACTTACACTTTCGACAAGTGTTCTTGAAAATTCAAGAAATTTTTCATCTTTTTCCCTTTCTTCTTTTGTCTGTCCAGCAGAAGATAAAATGAATGGAAGTATAATTGTTAATACTCCAATTCCCAGTAAAAAATAAAAGGTATTTTTAGAATTAAGAGATAATAAAAAAAAGAGTGCCATACCTATAGCAATTAGCCCAAAAACTGCACCAATAATAACCCCTCTTTTTATTTTCATTTTTTACTTTCTTTTATTTTATTTCTTTCGTTTTGGAAACCTTTGAGCCATTAGGCTCGGTTCCTTGAACCTTTAGGTTCGGTTCCTTTTCAGAACCTTTTCGGAACCCTCCCAAAGGTTCATTTTGGAAACCTTTTTCTAAAAGGTTTATTGTTTATATATCTTGTTTGAAATTTACTTTTTCTTATCTTTCCCACCCTTTAACATCTGGATGAAAATCAACCTGATATTCTGGTATTCCTAATGAAATTCCATATTTTTTAGCTCTATTATACTGCTCTTTACTTGACCTGTTTATCTTAAATACTTTATCTTTGAATATTATAAAATGCGTATTCTTATTTTTGAAATCAGCATACCAACTATGTTCAGAATCTAACGATTTACTTATCTCTTTTGCAGTAAAGTCTGCTTTATCTTCGGAAATTTCAACAGTGTGCAATGTCCATTTTTTTATCCAAGGAGTTTTATGTTCATCTGTAACCTTTTCTATTTCTGTTTTGATAATTTTTACCTTACTTAAAACACCTTTTTTTCCAAGGCTTTCTTCAATTATTACTCCAGTATATATGTTACTCATTTTCTTTGATTTTAAAACTTCTTTTGGTTAATATGCAAAAAAGTTAGAAAAATAACATTTATTAGACAAACAGCAGAAATAACAAGAACTGTAAGGACAGGTACTGTTAAATTAAACCCAAGGTTTGTTATGCTTAACATTATTAATAATAACATCATTAACATAGGAGCAGCTATAACTACACTGATATAAATATCCATAAAAGTTTCAGCAGCTCTTGTCGCCTTTTCTCTTTTAAGTCTATACTCGAACAGCATTGTTTCAGCTCTTTTATTCAGAAATTTAGCTAAATCTCCTCCAGATTTTATAGTTGTCCCAATTCCATTTAATAAATCTGCCCATTGCTTGCTTGGACTAGAATCTGCAACATTTTTCAAAGCAGTCACTAAATCATATCCATAAAGGTTTATCTGATTCATTAGTTTTTTAGCCTCTTTTTTTATAATAGGATATTCTTTGCTTAGTGCAATTATTCCGAAAATATTGCTTGGTTCAATATCACTCCCAGCTATTGCAGCCATTTGAATAGTTGCAAATGGAAGTTCATAATCAATTTGTCCTTCTACAGCACTTCTTTCAGCATACGGATAAAAATAAAGTGATAAAAAAGTTAATATTGGTATAATAAACATTATCCAAATTACTTGAGGTAATCTTGCCAATATTTCAACAGGAGTTTTGTATATAAATGGAGATGTAAATGATATACTAAAAAAAAGAAAAAAAACAGTTAGTATAGCTGCAAAACAAAAAGATAACAATGTAGTAAATAATATTATAGAAATATAGCTGTGCAAAAGCATAGCCATATTACCTTTTATTAAATGTTCTTTTAGTTCACTAAAAGATTTTTTATTTGCCAGTTTCCTTGAAATATTAAGAAAAAAAACATTAGCTAAAGTAATGTAATGATTTGGTTTTTTGAATTCACTGCCAACTTCTATCTTTGAAGTTTTATTTTTTTTTACCTCTTTTAAATAAATATCTGATATATTTAATTGTTTTAAATAATCTTTTTTATACTTAGGGTCTATTGCTACAAGTCTTTTTCCTTCAGGAGAAAGATGAGTGAAAGTTGTAATATTTTTTGCTTCTTTAATTTTATCAGAAAGACTTTTCGCAAGAGTTATATTATTAATAACTGAAGGTATTGCTTTGTTTATGATTTTTATCTGATTAATAGAAGAGTTTATTACATTAGATATTGAGTCTTTATACTTTACATCCTGCGCATATGAGTATTGATTATACAATTCTTCTAGTCTATTTACCAAAATTTTTTCCTGTTCTATGTTTAACTTTAATAATTCAAGACTCATTTTAAAAGTTCATCAATTTTATTTTTTACTTCTAATATAAATTTTTTGGTTTCATTGAATTTGCCAATGTCTTTATTTACGTAAAAATACTCCAGACTGTGATATGCCTCTTCTAAAGAGTCAATTAAATGAGAAAGTTGCATAAATTCTTCATGTGATATCATACTAATTTAAAAGATTACTGATATTTTAAAAGTTCTGGTTTTATTAAACTCAATAATATCTATGAAAATATTAAAAATGTAATTAAATGATAAATTAGGAAAAGATATTGTATGGTTTAAGGTTTAGTTTGTATTTTATCTATTTGTTCAAGTTTTGGTTTTATTCCGTTTTTGGAAACCTTTTCTAAAGGTTTATTTGGGAACCTTTTTTTAAAAGGTTTATTACAAACGAATACCAAACTCCTTTAAAACTCTTTCAGGATTTTTATAATATTCATTCACAACTTTTTGTATTTCATTGAAATCAAAAACATGTCTTTTATACATTTCATAAATAAGCTTTGACCTCACTAGAAATTCATTTTGCAATTGTTCACTAGTTAAACCATATCTTCTTTTTATTTTGTCAAACACTTTGCTGTCTTTTTTAAAATAAAATCTGTCGTCTGCAGGATTCCACATAAAAGGAGTATTTGTCATTGCAATTCCGTCAGGAGTGACATTTATTATTTCTACAATAGAGCTTAACCTTCTAGTATGGTCTTTGTTTACAATTGCATGTGTCATAATTGCAACTGCATCTAATGTGTTAATTAAAGTAGGAGATAATTCAATTGGAGGGGTTTCAAGTCTTTTTATAACTG
>JBBSZB010000016.1:0-2742 GCA_038044965.1 Nanobdellota archaeon | reverse complement strand
AACTGGAATTGAAGATAAAATAGACAGAAATAGCAAAATGCAAAAATTCCCAGACTGTGCAATAAGAGTAGGTATAGTCAGTTCAGAGCAAGAATTCTATGAAAGAGAGCAAGAAATAGTAGAAACAGCTTCAGCTGGATTGGGATATCAATTAGAATTATGTTCTATTACACCAGAAAAAATAATACGTCACAGAGATAATGGAGTTGTATTGCTCCAATCACTTCCTGAAAGAGCATGTGCTTATATAGAAATTAAAAATGGAAGTCATGAACCATCAGCAGTTTACTTCTTAAAAAAATCAGCCCGAAATAGGCTCATGAATAAATAAAACCTTATTAGATATTGACTCATGTATTTTTCCATTCACATTATAAACTCCAGTAGCTCTTGGCAATTCAAACTTACCAATAATCTTTAGCTTAGAATAAATAATATATGAAAAAAATCTTTCTTCTCCCTGTCCAAGTTTTCCTATATTCCATGTAAGTCTGCCATTTTCTATTTTATTAGGAGCTTGTCCGTATTTTTCATAAAGATGAGACATTGCCGGAAGTCTGTCATAAAGAGTTACATTATCCATAAACTTTTTGGCACTAACTCTTAAAGTAATTTTAAGTGCAAACTCTCCTCCATGAGTTTTAACAAACTGCACCTGTTTTCTTACATTAAGATTAGTTAAAAAATAAAGATTTGCCAAATATCCAATTATTCCAACAGCAATAATAAGCAAAAGTGGAAATAGCAAATTAGTTGTTGCTTTTATTTTAAAAGTTTCATCAGGCTGCAATTCTTTTTGCCAGTAATAATAAACAAAAACTCCTTGCCTATCAATTTTTTGAGGATCAACAGAAAAAGTTGTAAAAAGTCTAGAAATTATATTTTTCTTTATTTGAACTTCAGATATTGTAGGTACATTACCTTCATTTTTTCTCTCAACAGTTAATTTTCTTATTATAGCTCCTTCTGTATACTGCTTAGAATCAATGCCTGATTTTTCAAGCAATTTAACTTTTCCATTAACATTTTCTTTCTGTTTATTAAAAGTTATTTCTCCTTTAATTGTATACTCTCCAAAAATAAGTTTTTTTAACTGTTCCTGATTAACTGGAACATTAAATTTTTTTATTTCATAAGGATTCAAAGAAATATCTTTCTCAAAACTTGGGAAAAAAGCCCCGGAAACTTTAACGTGAACATTTTCATATTTTACATCTTCCACATTATAAACATTAATAACAACTTCCTTAGATTCTGGAGTTAAAGGATCGCCTTTAATCACAAAAGCTTCATTAAAATCAATTAGCTTAAGATATACTTCTCCTTTCTGAACATCAGTTGTTCCAACTTTTCTTATATTATAAGGAATCTGTATATATCCAGTATTTTCTTTCATAGCATCAATAGGTAAAAATTCAAGTTCAAGAGCAATTGTTTTTCCAGATGCAATAGAAAATTCTTTTGGGGAAATCTGAAATCTCTCAGTAGTATATATTTCATAAGTTCCTGACTCACCAACACTTGTTATAGTAAATTTAATAATCCCAGGAGAGCCATTATCATTAATTATAGTTCCTCTAAGAGTTTCTGTTTCAACATTAAATGCAGAAACTAAACTTAATAAAAACATAAATGCAAAAAATAAAATCACTACTTTTTTTATCACCATAAACAAGCTAAATGCTATTCTATATATAAACATTTTGATACAAAAATCAAAACTGAATAATGAATACAAAAGTTATTTCATTCCCTCTATAGTTAAGAATGCTTTAACCTGCTCAAGAATTTCTTCAACATCATCTACTACTTTCTGCTCTCTTTGCTTAACTCTTGCCTCTATTAAATACTTATCATAAATTCCTCTTAGGAATTTCATCATTGGAGATCTTTCCCAAGAACCTTCATAATCTTTAAGCAAATTTCCTGTAAACTTAACTTCAAAACTTCCTTTATTTGCCTTAATCTTTTTGCCCTCTCTTTCAACTTCAACATCAACCATCCCAAGAATTCTCCACTCAGATTTAACCTCATTTTTAAAATAGTCAGAAACCTTTTTAGTTGCTATCCATTTAATCTCTACATCTTTAGAATCTCCAGTAACAGTTTCCACATACCTTTGCTCTTCAACATCATAACCTTCTTCAATAAACCATCTATGAGTAAACTGGTAAACATCTTTAAAATTAAATATGCCAGAACGTTTCACCTTTTCTGTTATTATTTTATCCTTCTCAACCATGAATGAATAAGATAAATAATGTATTTAAATGTTATTTTGGGAACCTTTTCCCAAAAGGTTCATTTTTGTTACTTTTTTAAAAGTATTTTGGAAACCTTTGATCTGTTAAAATCAGAGGTATGAAAATATTTTATTCTCAACTACCTTTTCGCAAAAGGTTGTTTTGTTACTTTTACAAAAGTATTTTGGAAACCTTTTCGCAAAAGGTTTAATTTAAATGTTATTTTTAGTTAAGACTAATATCAAAATTACTTTTTTTATATATTCAAAGATTATAGATATAACATAATATTAACCCACCCATAAATAAATGATAAATAAGGAAAAGTATTATATGGTTTAAATTTTATTTAAGGTTTCTATTATCATAAAACATTCTTACCCAAACTCAAATCCTCTGTTTGGCAAAGGCCTTTCTTGATAAGAAGGCTTTTTTGTATTGGCTGCAATAACATCATCTATTCTAAGTATCATTGTAGCAACTTCTGTAGAAGAAGAAA
>JBBSZB010000015.1:0-4106 GCA_038044965.1 Nanobdellota archaeon | reverse complement strand
TGAACCTTCGACCTTTGGGTTAGGACCCCACTGCTCTATCCAGGCTGAGCTACGGGCGCATAATAAACTTAATTATTCAAGTAAACAATGTTTTAAAGTTTTAGTGAAATGTGAAATAATAAAAGTGCGGGAGATAGGTCCTAAAGATTATCCTATAATCTTGGGAAGATTAAATTCTTGCGAATTTAACTATTCGAACCTGTTCGAATCAAATAAAAATATATAAATGCGGGAAGAAGGATTCGAACCTTCGTAGGCACTAAGCCACTAGAGCCTAAATCTAGCTCATTTGACCGCTCTGACATCCCCGCTTGAAAAAGAGAATATCAAAAGCTTTAAAAATACTACTAAACAACTAAAATCAGACAGCCATAGTAGTCAGGATCCACCTGTTCCCATTCCGAACACAGATAGTTAAGCTGATTACGTCTGATATTAGTTTCGCAAGAAGTGAAAATCAGATGCTGTCACCTTTTTTTCATTTTATTAAAATTAATTATCTCGTAAAAAAATGTTTTTGTAGATGATAAAAATAGAGAATAAAATTTATAAAGCTGAGAATTATATTTAGTTTATGGAAAGGGTAATTCAAACAATTTTATTTGAAATATTATTAGTTATATTTTCATTAAGCATAGTTAAAGCTGATGTTACTATTGGACCTGTTGGACCTGGAACATATGCTATTCCTATTGTATTCCTAGGAATTGTTATAGTAGTTATCGCTCTAATTTCTTGGTTAATAATAAGAAAGATTAAAAAGAAAAATGCAAGCAAATTTAATAAGTAGCCTTGTTATTCCTCTAATTTTAACAATAATTATTGAAGTTTTTATTGCTTTTTTATTTGGCTATAAAAATAAGATATCAATTTTAATAATAATTTTAATAAATATTATAACAAATCCTATTCTTAATTATCTTATTATCCTTAACAATTCATTAGATTTTGTTAGCTACAATTTAGTTACACTCTCTTTTATGGAATATTTAGTTATTTTTATAGAATGGAGAATGCTTGTTTATGCTTTAAATAATAAATGTAATAAGAGATTATTTTTATTATCTTTAACAATGAATCTTGTCTCTTTTATTTTAGGTATAATTTTGTTTAGACTATACTAAATTATATAATTTTACAAAAATCAGAACTTCTTGAATTTTGAAGTTAGCTCTAGTAAATCAACCTGCCCTAAGAATATTGATCTGCAGCAATATCTTTCTACTCCAAGCTCATCTAGTACTTTACCAGGAGCTTCTCCCTTAGCAACTTTTTCTTTAAAATCTTCCCATAGGTGAGCAATTGGTTTACCGCATGAAAAGCATCTAATTGGAATAATCATAAAATACTGATATTAAAATGGTTTAAAAACATTTCTAAAATGCACAAAGTAAATTTAAACATGCAATACCTTTCCTTATTTATTTTTAATTAATTTACTGATAGATTAATATTGCATTATTTATATGCTATTTTCAGAAACATGGTACTGCTAAAGTATTATTTAAAATGTTAAGTCCACAAACTAACTAACAAATCCGCAATATTTAAAAGCACTTACATAATTTGGGTAATATGGTTCATTTAATAGAATTGAAAGATGTAGCAAAATATTACTATATGGGAGACAGCGTAGTTAAAGCACTAGACGGAGTTAATATTATAATTGAAAAAGGAGATTTTGTTGCTATTATGGGACCTTCTGGAAGTGGGAAATCAACTGGGATGAATCTTACTGGTAGTTTAGACTTAGCAACTAAAGGAGATATTTTTCTTGATGGGATAAATATAGAACAACTTTCTGAATCTGAACTTGCACAAATAAGGGGACAAAAAATAGGATTTATTTTTCAGAGTTTTAATTTAATTCCAAATCTAACAGCATTGGAAAATGTAATGCTACCGATGATGTTTCAGGGAATTGATAAAGAAGAAAGAATAGAAAAAGCTAAAAAAGTTTTAGATAAAGTAGGTTTAGGAGATAGAATGGATCATTATCCTAACCAACTTTCAGGAGGACAACAGCAAAGAGTGGCAATTGCAAGAGCTTTAGCAAATGATCCTGAGATTATTTTAGCAGATGAACCTACTGGAAATCTTGATACAAAAACAAGAGAGATTGTAATAGAATTTCTTGAAAAATTAAATAATGAAGGAAAAACAATAATAATGGTAACTCATGATGCGAATCTAGCTATGAAGCATGCTAAAACAATTTATTGGTTAAAAGATGGAAAAGTAGAAAAAGTAACTAAGAAGGTCTCTGGAAAGTGGAAAATCACTGGAAAAAAGTAGTGAATTTTTAGGAAAATTAAAAATACAATAAGGTTTATATAACTATTATTTTTTGTTGGACAATATGGAATATGGGTATAATTTAAATTCATTTAGAAGAAATGTTAGAGAAGATGGTTTAGCTTCTGCTTTAATAGAGGATGGAAAACAAACATTGTATGATCTTAAAGAAATTAGTTTATATCCTTTTAGAGAAATAGGAGATTTTTCATTAAAAAGCCTTGTCTTAAGTGTTGCTTTACCAATTGGTTTATATCAATTGCATAAGGAAAGGGTTTTTCCTTGGCAAAGAGAAAGAAATCAAAATCAATTTTAACAGTATTCACAGTATTTGTATTATTATTAATTAGTTTAAACTTTGTTTCTGCAATGACTATTAGTAATGTTAATCAAGGAGAGCATTTCCCTGGAGAAGAATCAAATTTAGATATAACTATTAGAAACACTATTAATGAAGATGTTGAAGATGTTTCTCTTAATCTAGTTTTTACAAATCTTCCGTTTATACCTATTGGTGGAAGTGAAAGAAGCACTGACAAAATAAAAGAAGATAAAGAAAAAACTTTTAGTTTTACAATAAAATCGTCGCAAGATATTGCTCCTGGGAATTATAATATTCCATACACATTGGGTTACACTAATAGCAATAGTGAAAAAATAATTAAGCAAGGAAGTATTGGAGTAGTAGTTAGTGCAAATACTGAACTTAAAATAAGCACAGAACTTGAAAATAATGTTTTAGGCCAAAAAGGAAAAATAACATTAAAAATAGTTAATTCTGGATTTGGAGATATAAAATTTGTAAATGTAAAAATTAATCCTAGTGGTTATACTATTTTGTCTAGTTCAAGCAATTATATTGGAAATATTGCTTCTGATGATTTTGAAACATCTAGCTTTGATGTTATATTTAATGAAGATAAAGCTAAGCTAATAGGAGTTATTGAATATAAAGATTTTAACAACAATGACAAAACTGAAATTATAGATATTCCATTAAAAGTTTATACTAAAGAAGAAGCTATTAATTTAGGAGTTATACAAAACAGCAAAACTCCTATTTATATTGGAATAGTAGTTATACTTATTATCTTATTTTTTATTTATAGAACAATAAGGAAAAGATTAAGAAAAAATAATAAGAAATGATTACAAATTATTAATAATACAAATAATATGATTAAGGATTATTTTCTTCTCGCACTTGAAAATCTTAGACATAGAGGATTAAGAAGCTGGCTAACAATGCTTGGAGTTTTTATTGGAATAGCTGCAGTTGTTTCACTTATATCTCTTGGTAGTGGTTTGCAAGAAACAATTACAGGACAGTTTTCCTCGTTGTCAGTTGATGTATTAACTGTTCAAAATGCTGGTACTGGATTTGGACCTCCTGGAAGTACTTCTGTAAGAAAATTAACATATCATGATTTGAAAATTGTTGAGTCTATTAATAGTGTTAAACTTGTTATTTCAAGATTAATCAGAGTTGTAAGAGTTGATTATAACAAGGAAAGACAGTTCAAGTATATTGCTGATATTCCAGAAGATCCTAAAAAAATGAAATTTGTTTATGACTCTTTGAATATTGGTTTAGAAGAAGGGAGAATGCTAAATGCTAATGACAGAGGTAAAGTAGTTTTAGGAAATGATTTTCTTAAAGATTCTTTTGGCAAACCAATCAATGTTGGAAGTACTTTAGTAATAAATGGCAAGGAATTTGGTGTTGTTGGTATTTTAGAAAAGGCAAGTACTTTTACAACTAATGGTGCTATATTAATGTTAAATAGTGATATGAAAGATCTATTAAAAAT
>JBBSZB010000014.1:0-3143 GCA_038044965.1 Nanobdellota archaeon | reverse complement strand
GGAGGAGAAAAAATAAAATGCATTTGAAAAGACCGGACACAAACAAAATATGGCCAATACCTAGAAAAGGAACAAAATACCTAATTGTACCAAGCCATTTCAAAGACTATGGAATTCCTTTACTTATTATTTTAAGAGATGTTCTTAAAATTGTTAAAACAAGAAAAGAACTTGTTAAAGTATTAAGAGAAGGAAAAGTTTTGGTTAATGATGAAAAATTAAGAGATGAAAGCAGAACATTGGTAATATTTGATGTTATAAGCATACCTGTATTAAATAAATATTACAAGGTTAATTTCTCCAATAATGGTAAACTTAGCTTTGATGAAATAAGTGAAAAAGAATCTCATCATAAAATAATCAAATTAAGCAATAAAAAAATACTTAAGAAAGGAGTAATACAACTTAACTTTAATGACGGAAGAAATATTATTTCAAAAGAAAAAATATATGTTGGAGATTCAGCACTAATAAACTTTAAAGACAAAAAATTGGCAAAAGTTCTTCATATAGCTGAAAAATCAAAAGTTATTGTTATAAGTGGCAAGCACAGAGGAGAAAAAGGAATCATAGATTCTGTTGGAGAAAAAATTATAGTAAAATCTAAAGATTCTAAATTTGAAATAGGCAAAAAGGAGATAATAATCACAGAATAAAATGGCACTTAATAAAATGCAAGAAGTTGAAATGGAAAAGCTAGTTTTGTCCTTTGGAGGAGTTAAAGATGAACTTGAAAAAGGTTACAAACTTCTGCAAAAAATATCAAAAGAAAAACCTTCAAGAAGAATTAGTGTTAAGAGAATACCTGGATTTGGTGTAAGACCAAAATTAGAAGTTGGTTGCATGGTTACTTTAAGAGGAGATAAGGCAAAAACACTGCTTAAGAGACTTTTAGTTGCAATAGATCATAAAATAAAGAAAAAACAAATTGCTAAAAATCATTTTTCATTTGGAATAAAAGAATATATAGAAATACCTGGAGAAGATTATGATAGAGAAATTGGAATGTTAGGATTTAATGTTGTTGTTGTATTTTCAAGAAAAGGCAAAAGAGTAAGTATTAAAAAGATAAAACGTGGGAGATTGCCAGAAAGACAACATGTAACTAAAGAAGAAATAGTTAAATTTATGAAAGAAAATTTTAATGTGGTGGCAGAATGACAGCAAGTGATTGGAAAAAACTACTTGGGCAACTTAAGAATAAACCAGCTGTAGCTAGAAAATTTATAAAACATAATAAACCTAAAGATAGAAAATTCGGAATTGCTGCTCAGAAATGCGAGCGCTGCGGACGTTATGGAGCAAGAGTCGGCCAATATGGATTGAACTTTTGCAGACAGTGCTTCAGAGAAATAGCAGAAGAAATCGGATTTAAAAAATACTCTTAACAAATAAAATGGAAAATAAAAGCAAAACATGCCTTGAATGTATAAAACAAAGTGAATGTGAATTTGAAGAAGATAAAATATATGATTTAATTAAATGCAATAGGGGTACACATCTTCCTACAAACTCTGCAGAAACTTGTTTCCTTTATAGACCTAAATCTGATTATAAGATGGTAAACACAGGAGTTAATAGTTAATATGAGCCAAGATATAATATCAGACGCATTGAACCAGATAATGAATGCAAAAAAAGCTGGAAAGAAAGAAGTAGTTTTAACTAAAAACTCAAAATTATTAATTGAAATATTAGAATTAGCTAAAGATGAAGGCTATGTAGAAAATTATGAAACTTCTGGGAATAAATTAACTATAACTATAGGCAAAATAATTGAGTGTAAAGCTATAAAGCCAAGATTTAATGTTGGTATAGAATCAATTAATAAATATATGCAAAGATATCTTCCTGGAAAAGGAATTGGAATTATAATTATTTCAACGAACAAAGGTATTATGACTCATAATAAAGCTTTAGAAGAAGGAATTGGAGGAAGTTTACTAGCTTATTTTTACTAAAATGAAAGAAGAACTTAAAGAAATTATAGAAATTCCAGAAGGAGTGGAAATTAAAATAGAAGGAAGCAGAATAGTTGCGAAATCTGGGGAAAAAACAATAATAAAAAAAATTGATATGCAGGATTTATCAGTAAAAGTAGAAGGAGATAAAATAATATTGCACTCAAAAAAAGCCACAAGAAGTGAAAGTAAAATGATGTATACAACTAAAGCACATATAAAAAATATAATTAATGGCTTATTAAATGATTTTGAATATAAACTTGAGGTAGCTTATTCGCATTTTCCAGTTAGTATAGAATTAGATGATTCAACTAACCGATTGATAATAAAAAACTTTCTTGGAGAAAAAAAGAACAGAGTTGCGAAATTACTGCCAGAGGCTAAAGTCTCAGTTAAAGGAAATATGATAACAGTTAAATCCCACAACAAAGAAGTTGCTGGCCAAACTGCAGCAAATATTGAAAAGGCAACACAAATAAAAAACAGAGACAGAAGAAAATTCCAAGACGGAATATATATTACTGAAAAACCCGGGAGGGAAATATAATGCCAAATAAAAAATTTCTAAGAAGAAATACTAATGAATATCTAAAATTGGGTAAAAAAAGAAAGAAAATCCAAAAATGGAGAAGGCCGAGAGGTAGAGATAACAAAATGAGACTTAAAACAAAAGGCCATCCATCAGTTGTTAAAGTAGGGTATAAACAAAACAAATTACATAGAGGAAAAATTCATGGTAAAGAGCTAAAAATAATCAGAACAATTTCTGATTTAAATGAAATAAATGGAAAAACCTTGCAACTTGGAAAAATAGGGAGAAGAAATAAAATTACAATAGCAAAAGTAGCTATAGAAAAAAATGCAAAATTCATAAATTTTGATCCTGAAAAATTCGTTACAGATAATAGCAAAGAAAATGAACCTTTGAAAAAGGTTCCCAAAGATGAGAATAAACATTCCAAAACGAAGGAAAATGAAAATAAAGTTGGAGAGAGAAAATGAATTTATTAAACAAAAAAAAATTAGCTGCAAAAACTCTTGGAGTTGGAATGAATAAAGTTGAGTTTAATGTTAATAGACTTGAAGAAATAAAAGAAGCTATCACAAGACAGGATATTAGAGATCTTGTTAAAGGTGGAGCTATAAAAATAAAAGAGCCTAAAGGCAGAAAGAAAAATG
>JBBSZB010000013.1:0-6958 GCA_038044965.1 Nanobdellota archaeon | reverse complement strand
AAAATTGAAAAAGATAAAATTTTAGATTTTGTAAAAACAGAACCTAAACAATTTCAGTTGGTTTTAATTTCAATCATATCTTTGGAAGAAAGAGCTAAATTAAATGAAATTTTTACAGGAGATATTTATAATCAATACCATTTATTTTGTGAAAGAACTAAAACTGATGTGCTAACCCAAAGGAGAGTATCTGATATACTTAAAGAGTTTGATATGGTGGGAATAATCAATTCAAGTGTAGTATCTAAGGGAAGGCAGGGTAGAACTAGCAAAATTAAATTATCAATATCTAAGCAGCTTTTACCTAAAGTCAAAGAAATATTAAATGATTCATTAAACTTATAGTTAAAATGCAGCAGGAGGTTTTGAATTTTTGTATGTATAAAGGTATTCTTTTAGACAAAGAAATACTTGAAGTTCTAGAAAAATTACAAGATATTGAGATAGCTAAAAATTTCATTGAGAAAATCGATTTTCAGTATAAGCAAAAAATAATTACAAAGTCTTTTTTCACAAAAAATTCAGACAAAGTTTATGAGATTTTATTAAGCTATAAAGGAGATAATAGAAAATTAATCGAGGAATTTTTTTTATCTTTAGGTTTAAAAATAGATAATGTTGAAGAAACTAAAGGTTTAGAAATAGAACCGAAAAATTATAGTGGGGAGAGTGTTTCTGCACAAATATTTCAGAATCAACCTAAGAAAATTGAAGTAAAAGATTTTGTTAATAATTTCAGAAATAGATATAGTTTTTTAAAAGGAATTTTACAGCAAAGAAGTGAGTTAGATAATTTAATCTCTATTAATAGGATTAGCGAAGGTTCTTTTTCCATTATTGCAATGGTTTCTGATAAAAAAATAACTAAAAATGGAAATGTTATTCTTGAAGTTGAAGATTTAACTGGAAGAGTTAGCGCTTTAGTAACTAAAAATCGGCCAGAAGTATTTGAAAAATCTAAAGAAATACTTTTAGATGAGGTTATTGGACTAAAATGCAATGGAAATAAAGAAATAATTTTTATCAGTGATATATTTTTTCCAGATGTTTTTATTCAATCTAAAAAGAGTTCTAAGGTTGAAGAGATAGCTGCATTTACTTCAGATATTCATGTTGGAAGTGATAAATTTTTAAGAGAGAGCTTTGAAAAGTTTATCAAATGGATAAATGGAGAGGTTGGAAATAAAGAACAAAAAGAAGAAGCTCTTAAAATTAAGTATTTATTTATTACAGGAGATAGTGTTGACGGGGTTGGGGTTTATCCTGGACAAGAAACTCAGTTATTATTAAAAGATGTTAAAGAACAATATAGGGAATTAGCTTATTTGCTTGCTAAAATAAGAGATGATGTTAATATTGTTATGTGTGCAGGACAACATGATGCTGTAAGAGTTGCTGAACCTCAACCAATTATCAGCGAGAATTATGCTCAGCCACTTTATTTTTTAAAAAATTTGAAATTAGTTACAAATCCATCAGTTATTGAAATAGGCAAAGACACTAAATTTAAGGTTTTAATGTATCATGGTGCAAGCATGCATGGTATAATTAATAGTATTGAAAAATTAAGATTAGGAAAAGGACATGATTCCCCAACTGAGGTTGTTAAATATCTTCTTAAAAAAAGACATCTTGCTCCAAGCCATTCTTTAGTAACTTATACTCCTTTGGGAGGAAATGATGCTTTATTGATACATGAAGTTCCCGATATTGTGGCAACAGGTGATTTACATAGGCCAGAAGTCGGTGATTATAATGGAGTGACTCTTATTGCTGGCAGTTGCTGGCAGTCAAGAACCCCTTTTGAAGAAAAAGTAGGAAATAATCCAGATCCGTGCAAAGTTCCAATATTAAATCTTAAAACGAGAGAAATTAAAATAGTTGATTTTAGCGAAGAGCAATAGTTGCTAGATTAGCGATTGCAATTAGTAATAAAATAATAAAACTTAACAAAATGTCACAACAAACTGAAAAATATTTTGAAAATTTGCAAGTGGAAATAAATAAAAATTATTCTTTAGCTAAGCTTGCAAAAGCAAAAGGATTAGATCCTGTGAATAGTGTTGAAGTTCCACTTGCCAGAAATCTTGCAGAAAAAGTAGTTGGATTAATCTCTACAGTTTATCCGCAAGTGCAAAATGAATTAATTGTTAACAGAATTTTAGAACTGGAAAAAGAGTATGGAAGTTTAGATGTAGCAGTTTGTTTAAAAATTGCAGAAGAAATTGCCAGAGAAAAATTTTGCAAGTTCAATAATCAGTTAGAAGCTATTGAAGCAGGAATAAGAATTGGCTTTGCATATATTACTTTAGGGGTTGTTTCAAGTCCTATTGAAGGTTTTACATTTTTGAAATTAAATAAAACTAAAGATGGAAAAGATTATTTTGCACCTTATTTTTCCGGGCCATTAAGAAGTGCAGGAGGAACTGGAGCTACTTATTCTCTGATAATTATTGATCATTTAAGGGAAGTGTTTGGTTTTGCCAAGTATGACCCCACAGAAAATGAAATAAAAAGAACAGTGATGGAAATTTTTGATTTTCATGAAAGAGTTACTAATTTGCAGTATCTTCCGACAGAAGAAGAAGCAGAATTTTTAGTAAGACATATTCCAATCCAAGTATCTGGAGAACCAAGTGAAAAAATAGAGGCAAGTAATTATAAAGATCTTCCAAGAGTTGATACTAATTTTTTAAGAAGTGGAGTTTGTCTGATGTTAGCAGAAGGTATTGCTCAGAAAGCTCCGAAAGCACTAAGAGTTTTAAAAAATTTAAGGAAAAAAGGATTTAAGCTTAGTGATTGGGACTTTTTGGAAAAGTATTGTGAGATACATGAAAAAACAAAATCAGGGACTAAAGATACAACTGCAACTTATATGAAAGATCTTGTAGCTGGAAGACCAATTTTTGGGCATCCATCGAGAAGTGGAGCTTTTAGATTTAGATATGGCAGAGCTAGAGTTGCAGGTTTTTCAGCAGTAAGTGTTCATCCAGCAACTATGGCTATTTCAGACGGTTTTTTAGCTATTGGTACTCAGTTAAAAATAGAAAAACCAACTAAAGGGTGTGTTATTTCTGTTTGTGACGAAATTAATGGCCCTATTGTAAAATTAAAAGACGGAAGTGTTAAAGAAATAAATGATTATGATGAAGCTAAAAAATTATACAATGATGTTGAAGAGATAATTTATTTTGGGGATATTTTATTTCCTTTTGGAGATGTTGCTAATAGAAATAGTCAGCTAATTAAACCAGGATATGTAGAAGAGTGGTGGGCTTTGGAATTAGAAAAAATAAATATTAACATTGAGAATCCCTGGAATATTTCTTTTGATCAGGCTTTAGATTATTCTAAAGTATTTAAAATTCCCATACATCCAAAATATATTTTTTTCTGGACGCAAATAACTTATGTGGAATTTTTGGAATTTTTGAGATGGATGAGTTGTGCTAGAGTAAATGGAAAAATTATTCTTCCATATGGGCAGGCAGATAAAATAGATTTTCAAAAAGGAAAAAGAGCACTTGAGCTACTTGGAGTTGAACATCAGGTAACTACTGAAAATGTAGTTATCTCAAAAACAGGAAGTAAAGCTATTTTCACAAATTTAAACCTACCTTTAGAAATTTTTGATGAAGAAGATTATATGATAGAAAAAGAAGTAAATAAAATTGCAGAAAAATGCGTAAACTCCGATGAAAGAGATGTTTTAACTTTAATTAACAGTTTTTCAGAATTTATCATCAAAGATAAAGCAGGGGATTTTATAGGAACTAGAATGGGCAGGCCTGAAAAAGCAAAGCTTAGAAAACTTACAGGAAATCCACATATTTTATTTCCTGTTGGAGAAGAAGGTGGAAGATTTAGAAGTATGCAAGAAGCTTGTCAAAGAGGTTTTGTAAATGCAGAATTTCCAATTTATTATTGTGATAATTGTAAAGAAGAAACTATTTATTCTATTTGTGAAAGATGCAATGAAAAAAGTATTTTGCAAGAAGTAGAACAGAAATATTTTAACCATAATGGTAAGAAAGTTAATTTTTCCAGAAGAAAAATAGATGTTGAGCATTATTTTCAGTCTGCAGTTAAATCTTTAGGACTAACTAATGGAGAGGTTCCTGTATTAGTTAAAGGAATAAGAGGAACAAGTTCTGAAAAACACGAAGTGGAAAATTTAGCTAAAGGAATACTTAGAGCGAAATTTAATTTAGCTGTTAACAAAGACGGAACTATTAGATATGATATGACTGAATTACCAATTACTCATTTTAAACCGAAAGAGATTTTTGTCTCTATTAAAAAACTTAAAGAATTAGGATATGAAAAAGATATCTATGGAGCAAATATAGAAAATGATGATCAGGTAATTGAGCTGATGCCGCATGATATTATTATTCCATGCTGCCCAGAATCTGGTGATGAACAAGCTGACGATGTTTTTATTAACACAGCTAATTTTATAGATATGCTTTTAGAAAAATTTTATAAGCTTCCAAGATTCTATAATATAAAAAATAGAGAAGATCTTATTGGACATTTAGCTGTTTGTATGGCCCCCCATAATTGTGCAGGAGTTATTGCAAGAGTTATTGGTTTTTCAAAAACTCAAGGGTTATTAGCAAGCCCTTATATGCATGCAGCTATGAGAAGAGATTGCTTTTATCCTACCACTAAACTTGTTTATTGTGATAAATCTGGCATAAAAACAGATTCAATTGGAGATTATGTTGAAAACCTTATTAAAAATGGAGCAGAGAAAAAGAAAATTGATAGTTTTGGAACTGAAAAAATTGAAATTAATAAAGAAATTTTTGCATTTGGAGTTGATCCAAAAACAATGAAACTAAAAAAGAAAAAGATTAAGCATTTTATTAAGGGAGCTGTGCCTGAAAAATGGGTTAAAATTAAAACTGCTTTAGGGCGGGAACAAATTATGACTTCTAACCATAGAGTTTGTTATTTAGATGACAAAAATGAATTTAAAACTAAAAAAGCAGAAGAGTTTAAGGCAGGAGATAAAATAGCTATTTTAAATAAGTTTGATGAAAATAAACTTGATAAAATTAATAAATTTAATTTAATTAATGTGTTGATAGAAAATACTCCTGATGAAGATTTAATGAAAATAAGAGTTGTTGATGAAGAAGATTTTTTTAGAAAGATTATTAGAAAGAATGGGAGAAATAATATATTAAATATTTTGGGAATTAAAAAATCAAGAAATTTGTTTTATTGGTATAAATCTGTTTCTTTAAGAGATATAAAATTTTTAGTTAAGAGTAAAATAATCTGCATAGAAGACATTCCCATCAGATCAAAGATAAGAACTATATTTAATAACAAATCATGGCCAGTTATATGGAAAATTGATGAAGATTTAATGAGGGTTTTAGGAGTATATTCTGCTGAAGGATATTCACGACAGAATAAAACCGTTTCACAAATATGCTATAGGATTATGGATATTGAACAGCAAAAAGCTTTAATTAAATCAATAAAAAATTATTTTGATATTAAACCATCATTAGGTGAAGATAATACAAAAATAACTATTGCAAATAAATTAGTATACTACTTATTTAGAGATTACTTTAAAACTGGAAGAGAAGCTTATAGTAAAAAAGTTCCTGAGATTATTTATAATGTTTCTGATGAATTGGTTAAGGTTTATTTATCTAGTTACTTTGATGGAGACGGAACTATTTTATACCAGCACGAAGATGGGAAGAATAGGAAAGTTGTAACTTTTTATTCTGTATCTCGTAGTTTAGTTGATGGAATTTCTTTGCTCTGCACAAAATTTGGATTAATTGGGAGATTTTTAACAACAAAAGAAAGGTTGCCTGGAAGAAAAATTTTGGAAAGATATAAAGAACTTAAAAAAGAGGCTAAAAAACATATTTTACATCATTTGACTTATTCAAATAATGATTTTTTTAAAATTGTTGAGATTCTAAATCCAGTTTGTTTACATAAAAAGAAATTAGTTACTAAAGCAAGAGGTAATTCTAAAGAGTATGGTTCTTTTCGTTATGTTTTGTTTAATAATAAAAAATTTATTTTAAAAGAAAAAGAAGACATATTAGTTGATTGTATTAAAGAAGTAACTTTCTTTAAAGAAAATACCCCAAGTTATTGCTTTGAGATTGAGTGGGAGAGTGAGGCTGATAAAAATGTATTGTGGGGTGAACAAATATTAAATTTTAGGTGTGATGGAGACGAAGCTGCTATGATGTTATTGCTTGATGTGCTGATTAACTTTTCTAAAAAATATCTTCCAAGTCATAGGGGTGGAACACAAGATGCTCCATTAGTTTTAAATGGTCGTATTGTAGCTGGAGAGGTTGATGATCAAATATTGGATTTTGAGCTGGTAAATAAATATCCTTTAGAGCTTTATGAAAAAGCAGAACAAAGATTACATAGCTCTGAAATTAAAGTTGAAATGGTAAAAAATAGATTAAAAGAAGATAAAGATCCATTTGTAAATATGGGCTTTACACATAAGACAAGTGATTTTAACCAGGGAGTTTTATGCAGTTCTTATAAAAAACTGCCAACTATGAAGGAGAAAGTAAAGGAAGAAATGGAGCTAGTTAAAAAAATAAGAGCTGTTGATGCATCAGATGTTGCCAGATTAATAATTGAAAGACATTTTATAAGAGATATAAGAGGTAATTTAAGAAAATTTTCACAGCAAGGTTTTAGGTGTGTTAAGTGCAATGAAAAATTTAGAAGACCTCCATTGCAAGGAGGCTGCACTAAATGTGGGGGAAAAATAATATTTACAATTTCTGAAGGAGGTATTGTTAAATATCTTGAACCTGCCCTAGACCTTGCAGAGAATTATGATATTCCTGTTTATGTAAAACAAAACTTGGAATTAACTAAAAAGTATATTGAAAGTATTTTCGGGAGAGCAGAAACTAAACAAGTTAGTCTGAAGCAGTGGTTTTAG
>JBBSZB010000012.1:0-3332 GCA_038044965.1 Nanobdellota archaeon | reverse complement strand
TTCTTCACAGTTTGGCAAGGCATAAAGCTCTAATTTCATTTAAAACCTAAAATGGAAATATATATATATCTTTTCTTTAAAAGTTTAAATTAGAACCTTTTAAAAAAAGGTTCCCAAAATTAATTATAAAGGAAATGAAAGGAGGTGAATAAACCTTTTAAAAAAAGGTTTCCAAAAAATGAAAAATAAAGAATGGGTAATTTTGATTGCTGTTGTTATTGTAATTGCTCTTGTTGTTTCTTTGATGACTGTTAATTTGACTGGAAATGTTGTAAAACTGAATCAAGATAGATTTGGGAAGTATAATGTTTATACTACTGCTGAAGTTAATCAGTTAATTGGTGCTTTAGAACTTAGAGTTAATGGCCTTTATGACTCAAGACTAAAAAAGTTTAATCTTGTATGGACACCAATTCAATCAGAGTCTACAGGAAGTCTTAATTGCAATGATATGTGTATTTTAGCTGATGTGGGATATAGGGTATCTTGTAAATTTGCATTTAAATATGACGGAAGTAGCTCTTCTAAATCATCATATCCTATATCATGTGATGAAAGAAGATCAATAAATGAATCTAGGGCAGGAATAGTTAATGCCTGTTTTTGTTCTGAATAGTTTTTCTTCTAAATTTTTTTATTTTGCTTTTCTTTTTATTTTTTTTCTCAGAAAGATTTATATATCTGGTAAGGCGCGTCTTACTATGGAATTTGAGATAGTAAAACTTAGCTCTAAAGGACAGGTAGTTATACCTTCTGAATTAAGAAATGGATTTAATGAAGGAGACAAACTTCTAATAATAAGAAGTGGAGATAAAATAATTATTGAGAGAGCTAGCGAGCTTGATGAAAAATTAAATGAAGATTTAGAATTTGCTAAAAGAACAGAAGAGGCATATAAAAGAATTGAAGCTGGAGAAGGAATAACTATGGATTTTAATGATTTTATTAAAGAAATGAAAAAATGGTAGAAGTAACTTTCACCAAAGAGTTTAGAGACATTTTCTTAAAAATTAAAGATAGCTTAATGAAAAAAAGAGTAATTAAGCAAATTGAGAAAATAAAAATAAATCCTGAAATTGGCAAACCAATGAGAAACGTAAGAAAGGGGACAAGAGAAGTTTATATTGGATCATTCAGACTTTCTTATGAATTTTTTAAAGATAAAAATTTAGTTTATATTTTAGATTTATATCACAAAGACAGACAATAATTGCTTCTTTATTTTATTCTTCTTTTTCTAAGAATTCAAAAATCTCTTTTTGTTTGTGGCTGTTTAAAGACACATGTTTTTCTCCTGTTGAAATTTTAATGATTAAAAATTCTTTTTCTATTAATTCTTTTATAACTTCTTTTGCTTCTCTGCTTCCACGCAAATGATCTGGAAGCGCTTTTTGCAGATTTCTTATTTCTGTATGCCTTCCTCCCCAAATATCTAAGTTAATTAATTTTCTTAGAAACCTTTTCATAATGGCATTTTGTAATTCCATTTATTCTATTATATAATAAAGATATTTATGTTTTACTGTTTTTTTATGAAACACATATGTTTCAAAATAGGAACATTTATAAATAATGATTATTTAAGGATATTAATGGAAACATTATTTAGAAAGGCTTTAGGAGATACTCCAAAAATAAGAGTTTTGGAATTTCTTATTGAAGGCAGAGAATTAGATTATAGTATTTCTGATATTGCTGAAGGTGCTGAAATTGGCAGGACAACTTTGTTCAGAATTTTTGATGATTTATTAGAGAATGGCATAATTGTTTTTACAAGACAAATTGGAAATGCTCAGCTTTACAAATTAAATATGAATAACAAATTTGTAAAAAAGCTAGTTGAAATTTTTGATGAAGTAATTATGTCAAAGAAAAAACTAGTTGTTTAGATATATTAATTTCTTACTCTTTCTTTCTTATTTGAATTTCATGAACTTCTTTTTTCCAAATTTCTTGGCAAGTTTCATCATGTCTTTTTGAGACATTTGAGAAGGGTCAACATCTCCCATACCTTTAGCTCCTTTTGCAAAATCTTTTATCATTTTGAATTGTTTTATCAATTGTCTTATATCACTTGTTGTTGTACCAGAACCTTTTGCAATTCTGCTTAATCGAGAGCTTTGTTTTTCTAAAAGTTCTGGATTCTCTTTTTCTTCCTGTGTCATTGAATCTATTGCATGCTTCCATTTTTTCAGTTTTTCTTCTTGTGTTCCAAGAAGTTCGTCTGGAATTTTTGCCTTTCCAAAACCTGGAATTAGCTCTTTAATTTTGCTTAAAGAACCTAAAGACTGCATTGAGTTTAACTGCTCATAAAAATCATTTAGTGTAAATTTTCCTTCTTCTAAATTTTTTAGAGCCTTCTTTTGTGATTTTTCATCTGTTATTGAACGCACTTTTTCTAATAGACTTTCAAGATCTCCCATTCCTAAAAGTCTTGCAACAAATGTTTTAGGATTAAATAGTTCAATGTCATTAATGTGTTCTCCTGTTCCTATAAAATAAACTGGAGCATTTACTTCATTACAAGCTGTAAGTGCTCCTCCTGCTTTTGCAGAAGAATCCATACGTGTTATTATTACACCATCTACTTTAGCTGATTCTTTAAATTTCTGAGCTTGATTTTTAGCTGCCTGGCCTATATCTGCAGCAATAACTAAAATCGTATGTGTAGGATTTATTTTTTTAGAAAGTAGCTGTATTTCTTTTATTAGAGATTCTTCCAAAGCATCTCTTCCAGCTGTGTCTATTAGTATTAAATCGTATTTTTCAAGTTTGTTTTCATATTTTTCATATATAGATATAGGATTTTTTGTCTCTTTATCTATAAACACTGGCACGTCAATTTTTTTTCCTAACTGTTCTAACTGCTCGCTTGCAGCTGGACGATGAACATCTAAACCTAAAATAGCAACACTTCTTCCTCTTTTTTTATAATAAGCAGCCAGTTTTGCAATTGTTGTTGTTTTTCCAGTTCCATAAAGCCCAACAAATATAATTTTTTCTTTTTTCTCAAGTATTAATTCTTTTTTCTCCCCACCTAAAATATCGGTTATTTCATCATTTAACAATTTTATAAGGTGCTCTTTCTTTTCAATACCTTTAGTATATTTTTCCCCTTCCTTTTTTATTTTGTCAGATATTTCTTTAACTAAAGAAAGGTTTACATCTGCCATAATAAGAGCTCTTTGTAAATCTTTGGCAATTGAATCAACAAGGTTTTTATCTACAAAAATAGCAGAGCTAATTTTATCTACGCTTTTTCTTAATATGTTTCCTAGGCTTTCAAGAACCATGAAAAGTATAGTAAAATATGTATTAATAAAGTTGTGGTT
>JBBSZB010000011.1:0-3349 GCA_038044965.1 Nanobdellota archaeon | reverse complement strand
TTGCCGTAATTCATCCTACACTTGAAAGAATAGGATTTCTTACGGAGCCTTTAAACCTTTTAAAAAAAGGTTTCCAAAACTAATCATTAATAAAAAAGGTTTAATATCAAACCCCGATAGAGGAAATCCAACGATCAAATAGAGTGTTGAATCGCCTCTAAGGGGGAAAAAGAGGTGATAATAATCTAATATGAATATACTATTTAAATCTTTCTATTTTGTTACTCTTTTAAAATGACTACCCTCTTTCCTTTTATAGGAGTAACTTAACTAAATAGGCACTATTTATAAAGTTTATTAAATTACCCTAATAATGACTTATATTCAAAAAGAAGGTCAAAAAATAGATAAAATAGGACAAGAACAGTTTCACACTTTTGTGTTTGGTGATAAAATGTCTTGGCAAGAGATAATTTATGACCTAATAAACACAGAACAATTAGATCCATGGGATATAGACTTAGCATTATTATCTCAAAGATATCTTGAACGTATCCGTGAATTAGAAGAAGCTAATTTTTCGTTAAGCAGTAAAGTACTTTTAGTAGCTTCTTTAATGCTAAGAATCAAATCAGAATTGTTAATGAGTTATTATATCAAAAACATTGATGAAATTCTTTTTGGGAAAAAAACAAAAGAAGAACAACAAATTCTCAGATTTGATGAATATGATGAAGATGAAATACCTGAATTAATACCAAAAACTCCTTTGCCAAGATTTAAGAAAATAAGCATTCAAGAGCTAATATCTGCTTTAAACCAAGCCGTGAAAACAGAAAACAGAAGAATTTTTAAAAAAGGGGTTGAGAAAGAAAATTATGAAAGAACAATGCTTTTCATGCCAAAACAATCTATAAGCTTAGCAAACAGAATAAAAAGCATAAGGGAAAGAATTGCCCATGTATTTCAAAAGCAGGATAAAATTGCATTTAGTGAGTTTTCTGGTTCTAAAAAAGAAGAAAAAATACAGACTTTCATACCATTATTGCATTTAGATAATCATAATAAACTCTGGCTACAGCAAAATGCGCATCTAGAAGAAATCTGGATTCACAAGTCAGGTAAGCAATTTATACAAAAAGATGAAATAATAACAAATAAGTTAGAAAACCAATTTGAAGATAAACTAGAAAATGCAGAAGTATTAGGAAAAGGCGAAGAAAACTTAATTGATTAAAAATAAAATTAATCTATTAAATCAAAAGAAAAATAAAGTAATCAGCAAAACATCCAGTTAATAATTCTAAATCAGAAATAGATATTAATAATAAATAAAGAAGCTCAGTAATTAATAATCTGTAACTAATAAATTAAATATAAAATTAATGTAAATAAGGTAAAGAAATTATATATTAAAATAATTAAAGACTACATCAATTTCTTAATTAAATCTTTCTCAGAAACACTAAGTTCTTTTCCAGATTTCATATCTTTCAATTTAAATTTATTAGACTTAATCTCATTTTCACCTACAAAAACAACACTATTAATATTTTTAGCATTTGCATATTCCAAAGCCTTTGATGGTTTTCCATACATAACAACACAGTTAATATTTTCTTTTCTTAGTTTAATAGAAAGTTCAATAGCTTTTTTATCCTGGTCTAAAGAGATAACCAAAACTTTTTTATTTTCAAGTTTTAGTTTAGAAACAGCTTCCAATCTTTCTAAACTAACTCCAAATCCAAATGAATTAATATTATTAAAGGTATAAGCTCCTCCTCCAAGAATGGTTTCCTTAATTTCTTTTGTTTTAATCTCAAAAATAGTCCCGTTATAATAGCTCAAACCTCTAGCTAAAAAAGGAGAAAATTCAATTTTAACCCCATATAATTTACAATATTTTTCAAGTTCAAGTATTTCCTTAAAATTTTCAAATTTAGAAAAATAATACTTTTTATTTTTTAACATATAAATCAATTTTTCTGCATTATACTTTTTTAAATTAGCTAAAACCTCTTTTTCAGAAAGTTTGTCCAATTTATCAATTTCCCTTATAACATTATCTCTGTCTTTAACAGAAATTTTCAAAGAATCTAAAATCTCATTTAACAATTTTCGGTTATTCACATAAATAACACCCTTAATCTCCAAAGCATTAAGAATTTTAGCTATCATAAAAAAGATCTCTGCTTCATCTTTTATACTAGAACCAATTATATCTGCATCACAAGTAATAAACTGTCTAAATCTATTTCCACTTATTGGCTCATCCCGAAACACAGGGCCAATCTGAAATCTTTTGTAAGGGAGTTTCTGATTCTTCATTAGTCTTTTAAGTTGAAATGTAACTTCATACCTTAAAGCCAATTTTCTCTCACCCCTATCTTTCAATTTAAAAATATCACTTACAGCTTCATCATTAGGATTATCACCTTTTACAAAATCTTCATATTCAATTATAGGTGTTTCAGCAGTTTCAAATCCATATTTTTCAAAAGTTCTAACTAAAATACTTCTTATCTGCTCTCTTTTCTCAGCTTCTTCTCCTGTATAATCTCTAAAACCTTTTACTTCTTCGTTTGTCATTTCAGCTTCTTCTCCAATAAAATGTCTGATTTACTTTCACTAACATTTAATTTTTTAAACATCTTAATTGAATTTCCCTTCTTGTTTACTAAGCACAAGAATCTCTTAAAGCCTTTCTTTTTATAAATTGCAAATATTTTTTTTATTATTTCCTTTCCTATTCCCTTTTTCTGAAATTCTTTAATAATTGCCATTTCCTCACCATAAGCAACATCTCCAGGACACATGAACTTAGGATTAACAGCTATAAAACCTATTAATTTTCTATCTAACAAAATAACATACAGATCATAATATTTAAAATAAAAGCTTATTCTTTCATAAGATTTTTTAAAAGTCCATTTTTCATTATAAGGTGATCTTGAAAATTCATCCATATAAATATTAGAAATAATCTTTAATTCAGATTTTTTTGACTTTCTTAATACAATATTCATTTTTCACCTCGTTTTGGGAACCTTTCCTAAAGGTTCAAAAGCGGAAGGAGAGAGTCGAACTCTCGTCTCACGGACCACAACCGTACGTTCTACCGTTAAACTACAACCGCCATATAAGAACACCAAAGGTTTTCTTATCAACTTTCCTTTTAATAACCAAAAGTTTTCTTTATTTAACTTTCCTTTAGTGTCCACACATTTATTTAAATTAAATAAAGAATCAATGTTTTTAAATTCTATAGAAAAATAAGGATTTTGAAAATCAGAGTTAAAACTAGCAAAAATGAAAACAACCAGCGCTTTCAGCGCCTTTCGCCCCATACATATTTGTTAGTTTCATATTTTTACCAAAATGATAGTATATTTAAATGTTTTTGTTTAGA
>JBBSZB010000010.1:0-2733 GCA_038044965.1 Nanobdellota archaeon | reverse complement strand
TAGAGGACAAATTTAAAGTTAAAGATAAAGAAATAAAAATATATATTAAAAAGGTGTAAATTAATTTGTTATTCACCCTTAGTAAAAGGTGAAAAAAAATTGTCATTAGCAAGAAACACTATTACGAAAAGATTTAAATACCAAATTGATTTGGAATAAATGAAAAAATGATAGTGAAAGAAGAATTTTTAAGCAGGCTGAGAAAAATATTTGATCTCAATTTATATGAGGTGAAAGTTTGGACAGCATTACTTTCAAGAGGTGTAAGCACAGCAGGTGAATTAAGTAATATTTCTGATGTTCCAAGATCAAGAACTTATGATATTTTAGAAAGTTTGGAAAAGAAAGGTTTCATTGTCATGAAATTAGGAAAACCGATTAAGTTTGTTGCTCTTAAACCAGAAGAAGTTATTGAAAGAGTTAAGAAAAATTTGATGGTTACTGTTCAAGATAAAAGAAAAAGACTTGATGATTTAAAAGATGATGATGTTCTTCATGAACTAAATACTTTGTTTACAACAGGTGTTAAGTTTGTAGAACCTTCTGATCTTTCTGGAAGTTTAAGAGGAAGAAATAATATGTATAATCATTTAGATATGTTAATATCTGCAGCTGAAAAATCAGTTACAATTGTAACAACTGCTGAAGGGCTTAACAGAAAGGTAGAAGCTTTAATGCCTACAATTGATAAGGTTAGACGAAGAGGAGTAAAGGTAAGAATTGCTGCTCCAATAACTCCTAAAAATGAAAAAGTAGCCAGAGATATAGCAAGAGTAGCTGAAGTTAGAGCTATAAAGGGGTTGAACGCAAGATTTTCAATTATTGATGGAGAACAAGTAATGTTTATGCTTTTGAATGATGATAACGTACATCCAAGTTATGATGTTGGTGTCTGGATAAACACTCCTTATTTTGCTAATGCCTTAGAGCAAATGTTTGAATTAGCCTGGAGAGAGTGCAAAGCTGTAAAGGCTACGAGAAAGTAAGTTTCTGAGATTATTAAAAAAGAATAAGTGACTGTTATTTTTTAATTGTTAATTATGCAATATCTTTATCTTATTTAAGTAAGTTTAATTAATCTTTTCTTATTTTTTTATTATTTATCTTTGTAATCTATTATAATCTATCCATAGTATATTATCAGTTTTAACTTAAAGTTTATATAGCCCCATTAAGCCATATAGGAAATGGAATTAAAAGAAATTTCAGAGCTAATGGGAAAAAGTCTTAGGGATAATTTTAGATTTTATTCTGAAGATGATAAAGTTAATGTGGGATTTTTTCAAGATGGAAGATTATGGATGAATTACAGAACAACTGCTGAAAAGGCTTTTGAACTTGATGAAACAACTCATTTCGATCTTAATGTTGAATGGAATATTTGCTATTTATTAGATATAGAGCTTGAACCGACTTTAATGGGTAAAGGAGATGGTTGGAAATTATATGAAAGTGTGCATCAGTTTGCCAGAAATTTTGGGTCAAGAGTTGTAAGACAAACACCTTCTGGATTTACTCCTCCAGATTATAAGAGAACAAGAAGGCAATATCTGTTAGATAGAGGATATATTCCTTTTAGTGATGTTGAAGTTGAGCTTGTGTTGTAAAAAATAATAGAGAAAAATTTAAATATTAACTCAATTACATTCTTTTATTAAGAATTACTAGTATTTATTTATACTTTAGATGATTGAAATAATTCTGGTAATATTGCAAAAAGAAAATAAGCTAAAATCAAAAATAAAATAATTATAATTGCCCAAAACCACCATTTTTGTTTTAAATCTTTCATTAATTAATTTAAAGTGGTTTAGTATATAAACTTTATTAAAGTTTCAAAAGAAATTGAATGTTAGACATTACTACATAATACTCTTTAGAATATCATAAAAATAAAAAAGAAAGAGAAAAATTAAAAAAATAACAAAATTAATTTCTTGCTAAACTGAAAACGTTCTTTATTGCTACAATCACTGTTGCAGGCACAAATATAGCCAGCAATGCTTGTAAAATGTTATCAAGTATAGCAATTTCGCCTGTTACATTTTGCCCCAATGCACTTGCTATTATAAGCACAGCACCTGACATTAAGAAAGGCTGGACTTCTTTATCAGCAACATTTAGCAATCCTACAATAAGACCTATTACTACAAGAACAATTAACCCTGTTCCAGAAACAGACCCAAGATATCCTAGGACTACTGCAAGAATAACTCCAAGTAAAAAGGCCCAACTTCCTAAAAGACCAAGTTTTTTACCTTTTGCCATTATTTATCAACCTCCTTTTTAATTTTTTAAATCAAAATGTATAATATTTTAGTATATTTAAAGCTATTCCTGAAAGGATACTGTCAAGATAGTATGATATGATAGAAAAAAATATTTGGAATTAAAAACATAAATAAAATTATATTAATGGTAACTAATTAAAACAAAATTATCCTTGGTGCTTTAAGATGATACCCCATTTATTAGTTTATATAATTAAGCTGATCTGATATAATTATTAAAAAATAGGTTAAACACGGATAAGTTGACAATATCTCCTGAAAGGAGTTAGGAATTATTTATTTTCGTATTATTCTTGTGACATTATCATATATTGCGACTGCATATTTTTTTTGAGCTGTTAGCCAATTGGTAACTGGATTATTTTCTGGATGTTGTTGTGAAATATCTTCTGCACGATATCTAATATTTTCATGAATAAACTCTTCTACATCTTCTTTTTCA
>JBBSZB010000009.1:0-10062 GCA_038044965.1 Nanobdellota archaeon | reverse complement strand
GAAACATAAACTAAATTGCATTTTTCTATGCCTGCATTTCTTAATGCTAATTCAAAAGAAGCTAATTTGTCTTTGTGTACTCCCACTCCTTTTGTAAAAAATATCTTTTTTGGTATCATTTCAGAAAAAATCTAATCAAAGTTGAAATTATAAATCCTACAAGACCGACAATAAGTATTCCAACAGCAGAAACTTTTGCTATATTTAAAAATTCTTCCCTCGATGGTTTTCTTAATACTTTCCAAACTCTTACACATTTATTTAGAAATGCTTTTGGTGATTCCATACTCTGAATAATTAGGATGTGTTTTTAAAGCTTTTTAATTTGAAAGATTTAAAGAATTGTGCAAACGAATTAAATAATCTGATAATAATTACTAAGATATAATTAAAGTGTGAATATTTTAATAAATAAATCTTGTTAAATTAATAAAAACCAAAATATTTATGGATATTGTATAATTAAAAAGAATATTAGTTAGTTTTTTATTTCATCTGAAGAATGAAATCCCAAGTTCATCTGAAAGCTCTCCTTGATTTCTATCTTCAAGAGAGTGTCTAGGATGTCCAAGTATCTGATGACTTTTGACACCTGTAATAATTAACATAACTCTAATTGTCTTTTCCATATCTGGAGAAATTTGAGCTCCCCAAATTAATCTTGCCTGATCACCAAGATGTTTGTTTATTTCTTCTATAACTATTTTTGCTTCATCTAAACTCATGTCTGGGCCACCTACAATATTAACAAGAGCTCCAGAAGCATTTGCAACATCAACATCGAGCAAAGGATTATTCAAAGCTTTTTCAACAGCTTCATAAGATCTATTTTCTGTATCAGATTCTCCACTACCTATAAGAGAAACTCCTCCGTTTTGCATAATTGTTCTGACATCTGCAAAATCTAAATTAACAAGACCTGCTTTTGTAACTAATTCAGCAATACCTTTAACTGCATTTGTAAGAATCTCATCTGCAACTTTAAAAGCTGTTTGTAATGGTAAATCTGGAGCAATTTCCAATAATTTATCATTTGGGATAACTATTAATGTATCAACAATACTTTCCATTTTTTCTAAACCATTATTTGCGTTTTCTATTCTTTTAGCTCCTTCTATTGTAAATGGCATTGTAACGACTCCAATAACTAAAGCTCCTTGTTTTTTAGCAAGTTCTGCAATTACCGGAGCTGCTCCTGTTCCAGTTCCTCCTCCTAAACCGCAGGTAATGAAAATCATATCTGCTCCAGCAATTTTTTGCTTTATTTCATGCTCTGTTTCTTTTGCAGCTTCTTCACCTACACTTGGATTACTTCCTGCACCAAGGCCTTTTGTTAATTCCTTTCCGATAAGTATTTTTTTATCTGCATCAGCATATAACAAATCCTGAGCATCTGTATTAACTGCAATCATTTCTCCGCCTTTAATTCCTATTTCATGCATTCTAGAAAGAGTGTTGTTTCCTCCTCCGCCAACTCCTATTACTTTAATTTTGGCTGTTTGTTTTTTAATTAGCTCTTCTAATTCACGATCAATCTCAAGAAGTTCCTGATCAGAAGAGTCTCTAACTGGAAAGCCCTCTTTTTCATATACTGCAGACATGAAATAAAAAATCCAAGATAATTTATAAGGTTTGTTGTGATGAAGAATTAGCTTACTATTTTGGTGTTTTATTATCTGTCATTACTTTTTTATAGAAAATTCAAGACCTAAAACATCTTTGAATTTGTTGTTAATAATTCCTAACAAAGGAGAAAACATGTTATCTAGATCCAGTATGATTTTTTTGTCTTTTACTTCAAATTTTGTATCTTTTCTTATGAAGTAATTTATTACTGACTGAATTTTTTCATTTATATCATCAACTTTACGTTTTATTGTAAATTCATAAATAACTATTTTACCAGATAGTGGATTATTGAAATCAGCTAAAACTCTGCCACCTGAAACACTTATAACTTTAACCAGCATATTATCTAAAGCAAGAGTCATTCCTGGTCTGGGAGATATTTTTTGCTGTGCAAAAATATTTAATGGAATTAATTTAACTAAAGAACTTTTTCTTTCTTGGAAAGCATCTTTGGGGAATAGCTCTATTGTGTATTGTTTTGAAATTTCTTTATCTTCTAGCGCTTTGTCTAAACCTTTTATAACCATTTCCTGACCTATACATAGAATAAAAGGCTTCTTGTCTATTTTTAGTCCTATTTTTTCTGCTTCTTTAGGAATATTTGTGTCAAAAATATCTCCATCTTTAGCTTTTCCTAAAAATTCTAATTCAATGAAATCATTCTTTTTTATTTTTTCTATACCCATAGAAAAAGAATTAAGGTAAGGTTTATAAATCTATTTTTCCGAAGTTAATTATGGCTTTTAAAATAATTGATGCTACATTAGCAAAAGTAGGGACAACAATTATGCTTGAAAATGAACCTTGCACTGTAAGAAGTTTTGATATAAGTAAAACTGGAAAACATGGCCATGCCAAAGTAAGAATTGAAGCTATTGGAATTTTTGATGGTAAAAAAAGAGTTATTGTCAGGCCAGGTCATGAAAGATTTGAAGTTCCTATGATAAATAAAAGAAAAGCTCAGGTTTTATCAGTAAACGGAAATCAAGCAAGTGTTATGGATCTTGAAAGCTTTGAAACTTTAGATTTGTTAATACCTCAAGACGAAGAATTACAATCAGGAATAAAAGAAGAAGCTCAGGTAGAATACTGGGAAATTGAGGGTAAAAAAGCGATAAAGAGGTTGTTATAATGAAATTAAAATATATGGTTGCTGGATCAAAAACCCACTGGAGGTTTTTATATGGCTAAATTACAAGCTGCTCAAAACAGACTTTACAAAAATTTATTTTTATGTAAAAATTGCGGAGCTAAAATAAGGGTTGACCCAAAAAAGATACTTGAAGGAAAAATCAAGTGTAGAAAATGCAAGAAAAGAAAGTTTAGAGCTCATAGAAAAAAATAAAATGGGATTTTTAACAAGCTTTGTATTTTATGATTTAACTTTATTAGCTATTTTTGTAATTCTAAGTGTATATCTTTTACACAAAAATAGGGCTAATTTAGAAAAACAGGGGATAATATATTTGTACAAGGCAAAATGGGGCATAAAACTAATTCATTATTTTGGCAAGAAATATAAAAGAATTCTTGGAGTGTTAAGTTATGTTTCTGTAATTGTTGGTTATGCCTTAATGATGTGTATGATATTTCTATTTGCACAAGCAGTTTATATTTATGTTAAATTTCCAGAAGTAACCAAAATTGTGAAAGCTCCTCCAATTGTTCCAGTTATTCCTTATTTTACAAATATATTTGGTTTGGAAAGTTATTTTCCTCCATTTTATTTTACTTATTTTATAATTGCAGTTTCATTTGTTGCAATTGTCCATGAGTTTTCACATGGAATATTTGCAAGTTACAATAAACTAAAAATAAAAAGTACTGGACTTGCATTTTTAGGACCTATTCTAGGTGCTTTTGTAGAGCCTGATGAGAAAGCAATGCAAAAAAAGCCTGTTTTTGGCCAACTAAGTATTTTATCTGCAGGAGTTCTGGCAAATTTATTTTTTGCGTTTATATTTTATGTTATACTATTATTATTTTTCATTAATTTTTTCACTCCAGCCGGAGTTTATTTTACAGGTTACGCTTCAGGAATTGTAAATTCTTCTGATATAACAAGTATAAATGGCATACCCATACAAGGTGTTAACAATGAAATGGTTCTTAATATTATTGAAGCTAAGAATATTAAAGATGAACAAATTGGTAATTTTAACCTTACTGAAATAGCCATTGGCAATCAAAGTGTACTAATTCCCCTAGATAACTTAAAATTAATTTTTTCCTCAAATCAAAGAGCAGTTGTTTTGTTAGACTCTCCCGCAATTAAATCTGGATTTCCATTAGTTAATCTGATAAATAAAGCTACAATAACTGAACTAAATAACGTAAAAATAGAAAGCCACCAGCAATTAAGCAACGAAATAATAAAATACTCTCCTGGAGAAAACATAAGCATTAAAATAAAATACAATAAAGAAGAAAAAATTTACAATTTAACTTTGGAAAAGCATCCAAACAATCCTAAAATAGGATACATCGGTATAACATCTCAAACTACTGGAAGTGGATTTACTGGCAGATTATTAAGTAAAATAAATTTTTATAAAAATCCTGAAATAGACTATAAACCGACGAGAAATGCAAATTTAGTGATACTAGTACATGACTTTTTATGGTGGATAGCTTTGATTAATCTGTTAGTTGCGTTATTCAATATGCTGCCTCTTGGTATATTAGACGGTGGAAGATTTTTTTATCTTACAATATTTTCGATAACAAAATCAGAGAAAGCTGCGAAAATAGTTTCATCTGCGATAACTTATATTATACTTGGGTTATTAGGCCTTATAATGTTAATCTGGTTTTTTCAAGTTTTTGTTGTTTAATTTATCGTCGACAAAATTTTAGTAAAAATAAATAAAAAATTCAGAATTATAAAAAAATAGAAAGGTATATAAATGATTTTTTGTTATTTATTATAATTTAAAAAGAGGTAAAAGTAAAAATGGCAAAAAAGAAAAAGGCTGCAAAGAAAAAAAGAAGATAAATGATTTTTATCAATTTATTTTTTTATTTTTGTTAATTAATAAGCTACTATTTCTTTTTTATTTTTTTATCATAAATAAACAATTCCGTCTTTTGTTAATGCCACAAATCTAATTCCTGTCGGTAAAGATAATAAAGCTGAAATTAATGCCATATGTTCTTTTCCATCACCTGAAGCAATACTAAGAGCAACTTCTGTTCCATTAATTTTCCCATTTAGTTTAGGTGAAATATCTTTTTTTAATTCAACTAATTTCTTGCCAAGATCAACTTTAACAAATTCAAATTTTTTGTCAGAAGTGAAGTCTTTTGCAAAATCTCCGCCTATAAGGATTATTTTATCCCATTCGCCATATTTCATCAATCCAGAAACCTGGGCCCATGTTCCTTTCCCGGAGCTTAATAGTGCGACTAATTCCATGTTATGGGTAAAAGAATTATATTTATAAGGATTTATATCTATTAATTAATAATTAAAAATGCCGAAAGATAATGCAATTAATGAAATAACTCTACGAAAGTATGAAAAGCCTTATTCTAGCGATAAAAGACAGCTTGTTAAAAAAATCTGCCTTTCTTTAGGATTATTGCAACCTGGAGATGGTAGAGATATAATTGTTGATATTTTACTGGTTTTAGTAGAAGAACAAAAAAAGAAAAACAAATTAAATTCTGAAATGATAAGAGGAAAAGTTGAGGAGATGAGAAAAAAATATAATCTCGAATTAAAAGGGTTAGCTGAAAGTAATATCAGAAGACAGTTGAAAAGGCTTAGAGACTTAATGATAATTGAGAAAAATAATAATCTTTATCATTTAAGTGAGTTTGAATCTTTAGAAGAAATTTTTAACAACAAAATTCAGAAGTTTATAATTGATCCAAGCATTCAAAGAGTTAAAGAGTATTTGAGCGAATTGGAGAAACAATAAATTTATAAACCACTTCAGTTAATTAAAATTATCAAACTACATCGCTTTCATCTTTATTCTAGATGGTTAGCGCATAGGTAGTAAACCTTTGGGAAAGGTTTCCAAAATAACGAAGAACCTTTGGGAAAGGTTTCCAAATGAACCTTTAAGAAAAAGGTTATCAAAAACGAATAAAATAAAAACAAATTGAAAATAAAATGGAATCGACAAAGTTAGAACAAGCTATAGAACTAATTAAGAAAGATAAAGAAAGAAAATTTAATCAAAGTGTTGATTTAATTGTTAATCTTAGAAAAATTGATTTGAAAAAAACACAAATTAATAGTTTTGTTACACTACCCCATAAAATAAAAGAGAAAAAAGTGTGTGGGTTTATAGAATCAAAGAGTTCTGTTATTAATACAATACCAAAGTCACAATTTCCAATTTATAAAGATAAAAAAAAGGTAAAAAAACTTATCAAAGAATATGATTTTTTTATTGCTTCAGCTCCTAATATGCCATTAGTAGCTACAACTTTCGGTAGAGTTTTAGGTCCTGCTGGTAAAATGCCTTCTCCAAAATTAGGAATTTTAAGTGATGATAGTGAAAAAAATGTTAAAGAACTAATTGAAAGGATAAATAAAACTGTAAGGGTGCAGACAAAAGAACCATCTATTAAAGTTTCAATTGGAAAACTTAGCATGAAAGAAAATGAATTAGTTGAAAATGCTACTCAAATTTATAACTCTGTTTTAAACGAACTCCCAAATGGTAAAGACAACATTAAATCAGTAATTGTAAAAAGCACAATGGGAAAACCATTTAGGGTAGTGATGTAAAATGACACAAACAAAAACACATGTTTCAAAAGAAAAATTAAAAACAGTTAAAGAATTAGTTGAACTCTTGGAAAATAATAACACTATAATGTTAGCTTCTATTAAAGGACTTCCTTTGAGACAATTTCAGCAGATAAAAAAGCAGTTATCACAAGAAGTAACAATAAAAGTCCTCAAAAAAAGAATATTTAAAAAATCTTTGGAAGGTTCAAAAAAACCAAATATTCAGGAACTTAGCAAATTTATAAAAGAAGATTGTGCGGTTTTGATTTCAGACATGGATTCTTTTGAGTTGGCTTCTAAGCTAAATGACAGCAAATCTCCTATAAAGGCAAAGACTGGACAAATTTCTCCTATTGATATTGAAGTAGAAGCTGGACAGACAGACCTTCCAGCAGGACCAGCAGTAAGTGAGCTTGGAGGCTTAGGAATTACAGTAAAAGTAACTCAGGGTAAAATAGAAATTGTATCTCCAAAAATTATAGTAAAACAAAATCAAAAAATAAGCGAAAATGCTGCAAGTGTTATGGGTAAACTTAATATCTTACCTTTTTCAGTTGGTTTTATTCCCTTAGTTGCTTATGATTCAAAAACTGGAAAAGTATACAAGGACATCAAAGTAGACAGAGAAGGAACTATAGTAAGTTTGCAGGAAGGTGCAAGAAAAGCTTTGGCATTTGCAGTAAGTATTTCATTTGCTGCAAAAGATACTTTGAAATTTTTACTTGCAAAAGCTGTGAGTCATGAAAAAGCTATAAGTCATTTAATTAGTAAACATAATATTCAAGAAAATAAATCTATGGGAGAAGAAAAATAATGGAATACATATATGCAGCTCTTTTATTGCATAAGCTAGGAAAACCAGTTGATGAAACACACTTAAAAAAAGTTATTTCAGCAGCTGGAGCTGAAGTTGATGAAAGCAAGATTAAATCTCTTGTAGCTAGTTTACATGGAGTAGACATAGACAAAGAACTTGAAAATGCAGTTCTTGTTTCAGCAAGCGCAGCGCATAGCGGAAAAGCAACTGAAGAGAAAAAGGAAGAAAAGAAAGAAGAAAAAGCAGAAGCTGCTGCTGAAGGGCTCAGTTCATTATTCGGATAAAATTATTATCAAAATAGGACTGAGTCTTCTTCTATCTTAGCTACGTCTCTTGGATATAATCTCTTTAACATAATTTATCATTAAATACATAATACTTTTCCTTATTTATCATCGATAAATTTGTGGCTTAATTAATATTACATTATACTTGTAACATTTATTTATGTGTTTGTTATTAGAGTATTACATAAAACATTAATGTTTGAAATTTCCTCCATATTTTTGTTTATAATTTTTAAGTCATGATATTCCACTATTGTTAATAATATCAATGTTTAAAAATAATAATTATATGTTATAATTAAGCCGACATCGCATAGTGGTATTGCAACTGGCTTGAGACCAGTGCCCTTCGGGGCCCCCCGGTTCGATTCCGGGTGTCGGCGTTAAAAACCACCTGCGGGTTTTTGATCCAGCAACCAATTAATTATAAAAACCATCAGCAGGGTTCCTAGAGATTCAATGAATCTCTGGACCAGAGAACAAATATGTTCTCTAAGTTTTGATCCTACAACCAACCTATCTCGACGTTGTATTTACTCCTTCTTCTGCTTAGCAACATTATACTCTAGATAAATCTCAAATAAAGTTACTAAGTATGCTACTATTAAAGGACCTACAATAACTCCAAATATTCCGAATACAAGTAATCCTCCAATCATTCCTATAAGAGTAAATGAAATTGGAAGACTTGCTTGTTTAGAGATAAATAGTGGATGAGTTATATTATCAAAAAATGAAACAAATAATCCATTATATAATAAAAGAAGCATAGCTGGCAAAGTTTGTCCTGCGATAAATAATCCTGCAACAACAGGTATCCAGACAATCCATGGACCGACTATTGGTATAACTCCTGCCAGTATTGCAATAAAAGTAAGAAGAGTTGAATTTGGAACTCCTGCGATGTAAAAACTTATTCCAGAAAGCAGTCCTGTCATTATTCCGATAATAATTCTTCCATAAACAACTGAAAATGTAACATCTTTTGATTTTTTAATAAATCTTGTTGTTAAACTTTTATTAAACGGCAAAGTATCTTCTAAAACTTTAATTAACTTTCCACCGTCGCGCAAACCATAAAAAAATACTAAAGCAACGACTGCAAGTTTCAATAATAATGCTGGAAGATTAACCACCATTTCAGTAAATCTAGTTAAAACTGTCTGCGTGCTTGTTGAAACGAATGTGCTGTAAGATGCAGCAAAATTTGCAGTTATCTGATCAGAAGAAAATAATATGGGCAGTGTATTTTTTAAAAAGCTTACCACATCTAATCCAATAATCATATTATATGTATTAAATATCTGAGTAACTAAAATTGGCACAACAAACCAGATAAACAATCCTAATAAAACAACGACTATTAAAGAGGTTATACAAGCAGAAATTGTTCCACTTTTAACTATTTTAATAAGTCTTTTATCAATTGGATTAAAAATATAAGCTAAAATCAATCCAAGAATTATTGAGAAAAATATTGGTTTTATAATTAAAAATGTAAAGATAATTAGTATTAATATTAAACTAATTGCAATAAGCTGTTTAATTGATTCTTCATTAAGTGGCATATAATAACATATATTTTATAATATATAAACATTTTCTGTTGGTAATATTCGGTCAAGATTAAGGAATGAAAAAATTTATAAGCTAACTTTAAAATCTAATAAGATGGATTCATTTATAAAAAAAATGTTTGATGAAAAGAGTGACAATTTAGTCCATCTTCAGTTTCAAAAATTCAGCAAAGGCTTATTCAAAAATAAAGCTTTAATTAAAGCTTCAAAATCTGGAAAAAATTATTCAATAAACACTACTTCTGAATATGCAAGTGAATTAATAAGAAGTGTTGCTGAACTGATTCCTGAAAATCAAAAAGTGAGAGTTACAGGAATTCTTGTTTCTACAAGAGATTTAACGAATGAACTAGATTTTAAAGATAGAAAACAATTTATGGGAGTGAAACAATATGTAATAGACTCTGAAATGACTAAGAAACAAATAATAGAAATATGTGATAAATTTCCTACATCCTTTATAGGATTTTCTTTTTCTGCAAATGGAACGGAACTAAAAATTAAACCAAAGACTCCAAAATCAGCCAAACCAAGTACAAAGACAGATGAGCAACCAAAAGTTGATTTTTGTAAAATAAAAACAGACAATGAAAAATTAGTCCATGGTTTGGTGTTTGATGTTCAAGATTTTAAAAAATTAGAAATATCTCATGATTTTGAAATTACTGGATTAGACATACCTAAAAATGAAAAAGATCCTCTTAAAATGAGAGAAAGTACAGTAAGAAAAGGGAAATTAATAAGAAGGTTAAATATAGATGGTAAAAAAATAAAAAAATCAGTGGATTTCTCTGCATAAAGCTGTACAGCAAGTTTTATAAACACTCTTTTTTTGGATTAATTAATCCGTAAGAAGCCTAAAATGGTAATACTCCGCAAAAAAGTAGACTATGGCGAAACTATCAAGACCGAGAAGAGGAAGTTTACAGTTTTGGCCTCGTAAGAGGGCTCAAAAACTGATTCCTAGTGTCAACTGGAAAATTGTTTCTTCAAAAAATTCTGACA
>JBBSZB010000008.1:0-9574 GCA_038044965.1 Nanobdellota archaeon | reverse complement strand
ATAGCCCCGCCAGGATTCGAACCTGGGTCCCAGCCTCCAGAGGGCCGGATACTTGACCACTGTACTACGGGGCTGTATTGTCTATTCAATGGAAGAACTAAATATTTTTAAATCTAATCATATTGATAAACATGTAAAAGAATAAAACTTAACCTAATTAAAAGGTTTAAAATAAGGTAAAGATATTACATATTAACAATAAACCTTTTTCAAAGGTTCCCAAATATTCAGATAAAATAAATCAAAATTACACTAAAAAAGAGGCAAAAATGATAAGCTATTTTCAAATAATATTAATAGTAGTACTGGTTGGAATAATATTCTTATTTGTAAAACTAAAATATGTAAAGCATAAATTAGTCTGGATATTGCTATTAATTTTTGTTCTGGCAGTATATTTAGGATTTATCTTAAGTATAGCTGGTCAAAATATTGACTTAAAAACCCCTGAAGGAGCTAAACTAGCAATAAAGTTATATTTGGGGTGGATGGGTAATAGTTTTTCAAATCTTAAAACACTAACAGGAGATGCAGTTAAACTAGACTGGAAATCTGTAAATAGCACAGATTCAAATCAAACTAGTGATTTACCAAATCTTGAATCTAATAGGGATAAATATAGAAAAAGAATTGTAAAATAATTTAAAAATTACTAACTTATCTTTTCATACTTAATTTTTTTATAAGTGTAAATTAATTTTAATACATACAATTGCTTTTTTTTCTTTTATATTTAATATTACAATACCTCTTCCTACTTTAACATACATTTAGTATTTAATCACTCAATACTTTTATTTATATAACCTCACATAATACTCTCCCATGTATTTATTTAACTTAATAAATGCAAACAATAAATAGTTTTATAATTAATAATTTCTAAAAAGATATAAGTCTCTGTGGCTCAGTTGGTAGAGCACCACATTGGTAAAATATGTAAAAACCAAAAATGTGGAGGTCCCGAGTTCGATCCTCGGCAGAGGCTCTCATTACATTTATAAATGAATTAATTCAAGGTTAATAATGACAAAAAAAGAACTAAAAGAAATTTATGAAAATACAGTCAAAAAATACAATCTTCCGAGTTTTAAAGAATTAAATGAAGAATTTGACATAAGCAAAATAGAATTTAATGAAGACACAATTTTAAGAGACATAAGAAAAGCCGTAATGTTAAAATTTACCTCAAGTCTGCAATTAACTGAACTTTTATTAAATCCGAGCAATGGAAGCATGTTTAATATGCTATTAACAAGAGGTATTGAAAATGAAGAAAAAGCAATTTTAGAAAAATTATTTGATACTCTTGGTAAAGTTGAAATAAGTTCTTATGAATTAGACATAGAATACTCTGAAAAAGCTGAAGCAAATTTCATAAAATCTAAAAATGAAGAATGGAAAGAAATAAGCAAAGATCTTAATATTATATTAAAAAAGTTAGGTGAAAACTGGAAAAAAGTTAATTCAAAAAAATCTAAGACTTATTATGGATAGCTTCAAATAATTTTTCAATATTTATCTCAAGTAAAGCAACAGGCATTTTTATCTTAAAATTCTTTAATATCTTAGGATGCACTTCCCCAAAATAACCTAAAGCTTTTCCATCAAGATTTATTTCAGCAACTCTTCCTTCAACAAATTGCTCAGGAAAGCTTTTTGGAATGGAAAAAGAAAAATCCTTTCCAAGATTATTTCCAAGATAATCACTAATTTGTTTCAACCTTGTAAAATTCCCGGGAGCTAAACCTATTGCTAATCTTTCTTCTTCTTTTATGTCTTTATTATCAAGAATAAACACTTTACCTATCTGAAATATATCTTGGGGATATTCAACATCAGAATTTTCATAAAATATTTTAAAAAGATAATGACTTAAATCATTTCTTAGTATATTATACTCAGTTTTAGAATCTTTTATCTCAATAACTTCATGTTTTTTATTTATTTTATTTAGCTGAAATTCCTTTGTTGTTAAATGATAGCTTGAGGTTTCTAAAAGTCCTAAACCTATAAGTATTTCAGATATTTTTTCCTTAAATATTTCTTTATTATTAATTTCTCCACTAGTTGAAATTTCAGGAATCCCTGGAACAAAATTATCATAGCCATAAGCAATAGCAACATCTTCAATTAAATCAACCTCATGCAAAACATCATTTCTGTAAGCAGGAACAAGAACATTTCCACTAGAATAAGAATAACCCATTTTTTCAAGCAGTTTTTTCACATCATTTTCTTTAAGTTTTAGTCCAAGCATTTTATTTGTATTTTCCAAAGATAATTTCATTTTTACTGGTTCAACATTAGGACTAACAATTGTTTTGCCACCATATTTAAGATTCATCTGGTAAACTTTCCCGCCGATTTCAGCAAATGCAAAACAAAGTATATTTAGTATTTTATTCAAAGTATTAATATCAAAACCAGAACATTCTATAAAAATTTCTTTAGTATCAATACTTATTTTACCAGTTTTATCAGAATTTATAATAGGAGGCATGCTCATTATCTCATTATTAGCGTCAATAAAAAAAGGATATTTATCCATGCCTTCAAGTAAATATGCATACTCTCTTCCAGTTGAATTCCTTTGTAAAATCTGAAGTCCATTCATTTCTCGTGTTTCTTCCAAAGGAATAAACTTAACATCCTTAGGATTTTTAGCTTCATAACTTATAGGAAGTTTTATTTTTTCCATAGGATAAATTCCAATAGCAGCTTTTTTCCTTTTTCTTCCAAGTGTTAAATGCAATTTTTCCTGGATATCAATGATTTCCTTGATTTTTTCATCGTCAAATTTCAGATTTTTAACAACAGCACAAACAGTATAAGGTCTTACATCTTTCACATATTTATCAATAATAACCTGGTAATTTTTTTCAGGTTTATTAATATTTAATTTTTTCAAACCAGTATTTTTTCCTAAAAATGATAAAAAAGAAAATTTATAATTCTGGTAAGCAAGCAAATCAGGCCTGTTTGGAAATATTTCAATTGCAATTTCTTCATCATTTACATATTCCACAGGAGTTCCAAACATAGCAATTCTATCTTGCATAGAATCATCTATTTTACCAATATCTTTTTCAAATCTTTTCTTAGGTATTGTAAGTATTGTCATTTTCTTAAAATTTCTTTTGTAACTTCATTTAATTTATCCAACTTAAAATTTAAATTCATCTGTTGTTTATCCAAATCATTCTTTATCTTTACAAATCCTAATAATGTTTTCTTTTCAATTGAAAAAATAGCTTTCCACAATAATATTTCAGAGCTTGCAATAAACAAAGCTATTGAAATCAAAGTAGCAGTGTCAGTTGGAGAACCGATTAATTTCCAGATAGCCACTGCTATAATTAAAATTATTATCATCCAAAATAAAACATCTTCAATTTTTATCTTCATTTTATCCCATTTATTAATACATATAATCCCAACATTACCAAAATTGCAACTATTATCCATATAATCAAATCGCCAATTCTTATTTTCTTCATTTTATCCAGACCTTCATACCTCTTAACTGTTTAATATCATTTTTATACAACTCCCTAAGATCTTTTATTTCATAATAATCCATTAAAATCCTATCGAAACCTGGTCCCCATGCCAGCACAGGCACCCATTCTCCTAACAAAGGAATTGTAACTTCTGGTCTGAATATTCCAGCTCCGCCTAGTTCAAGCCATTTTTTCTTTTCAGGATGATAAACATCTATTTCAACACTTGGCTCTGTATATGGAAAATAAGCTGGTCTGAATCTTACTTTTGGAAAACCCATTTTTGTAAAAAATTCTTTTAAATATCCTAACAAATGCTGAAAATCTGCTTCAGGATCTATAACAATTCCTTCTGTTTGATTAAATTCAAATCCATGGCTCCAATCAACTGTTTCATTTCTAAAGCACTTACCAATTGCAAAAAACTTGCCCCTTCTTTTTTCTTTTGGCAATTTGCTTAATTCATAAAGTGTTCTAGCTGATAAACAAGTTGTATGGGTCCTTAAAACTAGCTTTTCTGCATCTTTTTCATTCCATTTATACTGCCATCCAATACTTCCATTAATACCTTGTTCATGAACTTTTTTAATAGACTCAACTATTTTTCTGTCATGTAAACTTTTTTCTTTGTCAAGAAAAAAAGTATCTTGTAACTCTCTAACAGGATGATCTTGTGCTGTGAAAAGTGCATCAAAATTCCAAAAACTCTCTTGAATTAAATTACCATTCATTTCTTTAAAACCCATTTCACTCCAAATTCTTCTGCCATAAGAAATAGACTGATTAACAAAATGTCTTCTTCCTCCATTTATTTTAGGCACTTTTGAAACAACATCATATCTTCTGAATTTTTTTCCTTTCCAAGACTCTTTTTGAACCATATCAGAAGTTATTTCCTCTATCAAATTTCCAACACTAGAAAGATCTTCTTTAATCAAATCTCTTCCAAGTTTTGTAATGCTAAAATTTACAATTTGCTCTTCATTAACAATCACTATATCTTTTCTTTCTTTTAGTTTATCAAAAGCAAATTTTTGTTCAGGTGAAAAATTTTCAAATTCTATAGGAAGAATTTCAAGAAACTGTTCCTCAAGGCTTTTTTTAACAATATCAGATTTATCTCCTGTAAACATTATTTTTCCATTTTTTATATCTACCAAGGCTTTTTTCTTTAAAGCTCCAAGAGCTGCTTTAAACTCATTATCACTCAATCTACTCTGTTTTTTGGCATTTTCAAGGCTAATAGGCCCTTTTTCGCTAATAATAAGCAATTGCCTTTCAGGAAGTCCTTTTTTATGGTAATAAACACCATTAACTCCTAAATCAACTATTTTTTTCTTTTCTATTTTCAAATCTATAATACTTTTAGTACTCAAGAATTCAAATGCTCTAAGCACTGAAACCCTATCAAGACCAGACTTTTTAGTAATTTCTTCAAAATCCCCTAAATGAAGAAAAGGAACTACCTTTCTTTCTATAGGAGACAAACTTTCTATTAATTCCTGCATATCCATACTTCAATACTGGGAGGTTAATTAATAAATTTTCCTGTGTCTAAAAAATTCCTAAAAAGCACCTTGAATTGTCTTATTATTCATGCCTAAAGAAAGCAAAAAGGCCTTTAATTTAATAATCTCACTATTACTATAATTAAATATCCTAACTATATTTCCAAATTTATTGCATAATTTAATATTCTGTGCTAATCTAGAGGCTTTTTGAGATATAACTAAATCAGACTTGTCTTTCAAAAAACTCAAATCAAAACCAATTGTAATGTTATTTTCTTTAGCTAATCTACATAAAACATGATCTAAACCAGAATCTCTTTGTTTTAGTTTATCTCTACCGTTAAAATCCAAAAATAAAAGAACATTTACTTTTTTATTTTCAAGTATTTTTCTATTAAAATCACTATCTCCAGCAATGACAGTTATTTCTTCCAACTTATTAGATTTAGAAATTCTATCTATTTCTTTCCTTACTTCATTAATGTTTTTCTTATCAATAATTGTATATTCCATATATAAAAATGATAACTTGAGTTTATAATATTAACTTATTATAAAATTATAAAAATATTATACAAATAAGATTAAATACAAATATCAAGATATTAAATTTAATAAGATTAATGTTAAAATACCCGTGACTGAATAATTATTAAAATTAATGCTACCTGCCTAAAATTAGGTGAAGATATTGTGCATTTAAAATTTCAAAATATTTAATTACTATAAAAAATCAATCATCAAAAAAACCTAACCATATACATTAGTTCCAAAAAACTCCTGGCCAGAAACTAATTTATCAAAGTTCTTTAAATCATCTCCAACTATATATGTTCTGATTTTATAGTCCATTATTAACTTAGTAGCTTTTTGATCTAAAACAAAATGCTCTCCTGGTTTAAACGGAATTTTTTTAGCTATGTCATAAAGTCCTTTCCAAGTTATATAAGGAATAAACTTTGCATTTTTATACTCTGAGGGATTTTTATCATAAAGACCAGCAACATTTGTTATGTTAATAAATCTAGTATTAAGCTCTTTAGCTATTTGAGCAGCTGTTGAATCAGATGTTTGATTAGGCTTATATTCTAAACCACCAACAAAAATTACATTTTGCCTTTTTAATAGTTTTTTAACTCCGGCAAGAGTATGAGGCACTCCTTCTAATTGATCCAATCCGAAAAAATAACTCATAAATCTTGCATTATGTCTTGTAACAGAAATTCCTGCAAAACTTTGAAGTTTCTCATTTGCCCCAATTTCTTTTAATCCAGAAATATATGTTCTAGCAACACTTCCTCCTCCTGTAACAATAATAAACTTCTTTCTATTGGAATGCTTTAAGATTATTTTTCGAAATTTCAAAAGAAAATTAGTATTTACCTTTCCATTTTTCAGTATCTGGCTCCCGCCAAGACTTATAACTATAATCTCTTTTTTCATTTAATATTTTATGAAAAAAGAATATATAAATATAACCTAAAAAGAAAAATTTTAAATATTAAAAAAATAATATGGATAAATGACAAAAAGAGAAAAGAATATCTCCATTGTTTAAAATAGTTAATAAAAAGAGATTTCCAGTTTGTGATTATTATGGTACCTGTAGAAATAAAGCTTACAAAGAAGTTTACCAATGTTTACTAAAAGGAAAACACAGGAAAAATGGGTGGAGTTATCTCTGTAAAAAACACTTTCTACAAGAACAGAAAAGATACAAAGGAAAATTACCCTATGCCAATGTAGAATATTAATGGGTAAAGATTAATCTGATTAAGCTAACTTTTTTAATAGTTCACTTTTAATAATCTCTTTCTTATCACTAGAAATTTTAAACAGAAATTTCTCGATCATTTTTTCTGATACAGTAAAAATATAATTAATTTTTATAACGCTGTCTGCAATAAGCCCCTCTTCTTTAGATATATTAATTCCCTTCATATGAGGATTGCTAGTAATAACTGCACATACAATATTTCCATACTCTTCAAACAAAACTAAAGCAGGTCTTTTCTTAATTTCAAAAGTATCTGAAAATTGAACCTTAGCAATTATAATATCTCCAAAATTATACTTTTTCCCATATTTCATCATACTTATTATCCCAAATCTCCCTCATTTTCTCTTTTTGAATTTCATGCAAGAATTTATCATATTGATCTTTCTTTTTTGAGTTTATGAACACAAGAGCCATTTTCTCTATTGTTTCATTATAAGTTTCTCTTGAATGCTCTTTAGCTTTTTTTAATAATTCTATTACTTTCTTGTCCAATAAAATTGTTGATTGTTCTGCCATCTTATATTAACTATATACTACTTATATACTAATGCATAAGTAATATATAAATCTTTCTATTAGGTTTTATTTAACAGTAAACAACTTATCGTCTTTAACATCAAACACTCCAAGCCTTACCCCACAATCTATCCAACCATGAGCATAATAAATTGATCCGAAAGCATTAATTAAATCTCCTTTCTTCTCAAAAAATCTAGAATCAGATAAATAGGCAGAAGCCATTTTAATTATCTCATCAGCATCTTTTTTCTTAGCTTTAACAACCTTTTTTTTAACTTCATCAAGTGCTTTGGAAGTCAATTTATAATACTTCTCTAGTTTTTGTTTTGTTATTTTGTTGTTCATTTCAAATTAATTTTTTTAGATTTTTTCTTTGATTGTTCTTTAAGCATAACCCAAAGTTTATCAAGAATTTGTTTAGGAACCTCAATAATTTTTTTATTATTTAATTTTTCAAGTTTTTCTCCAATTGAAACAATTGCATTTTCATTTCCCAAGTTTACTTGCTGTTGTGCTTCATCTGTAATGATATCCCAATTAATATCATTATTCTGCATAATTACACTAATATCTTCCAAATCTTTGGTCCTTGAAGTAACACATTTCATAATAATTATATCATGAGAATTAGCAGCTTTAATGATAAGATTTTTTCCAAATTCGTGATTTTGATTTGCTCTTTCTTTCATTTTATCAGAAAAAGTTGAAGTAATAATTTTATTCATAAAAAGATCAAAACGGGCATCACCAAGTTTAAGCATAATAGGAATATTGTTTTTTAATCCATATACAATAGTTACATCAAAATCTTTAGCCCCTAATTGTTTAAGAGCAAAAATAAATTTATCCCTATCATCTTTTTTATCAAAAACTAAATCAATATCAAGAGTTGAATCCTTTATACCTCTTAACATCATCGCAGTTCCTCCAATAGCATAAACAACTATTTTTTTCTCCAAAATATTTCCTAATGCAATTAAAATTTCTTCTTGTTGTTTTATATTAATCATCTTTTATAATCCTCCAAATCAGAAAGATTTAATGGAATATAAACTTTCCATTTTTTTTCTATCTCTTTAAAGTCATCTGAAGAAAATGGTTTTATCAAATAAACAAACTTTCTGCTCTTTTTTTTCATTGCAGAATTATAAAATTTTTTGGGCATCCGCTTTACTTTTCTAACCACTTTCTTTGAGACTTCATAAAGTGCCGCAACCTGTGTTAACATATCATCTTTTTTAGCAAGCTTATATAATAGACTCCAATTAGTTATCCTATGAAATAAAACTAATGATGCAGCCAGATAACGAATATCCTTTTGTTTTATAGCATAAATAAGTGTTTCTTCATACAATGGAATCCTACCATGAATATAATAAGGATTAGAGGAAGCGAGTTTTATGGGAGAAATTTCATTAATTCTATCAGTATAACTCATCCTTTTTTGTAAATTATCTCTCGAAATATAATATAATCTTTTTTTCCCTTCACCATATGAAGTTTTTACAAACCCTAATTTTCTTAAGCGATAAATAATATAAATTGCCTTTTTTTCATTTATTTTCAGCCGCTCAATAAGAGTTTGAATTGTATAAATCCCTTTAAGCAATTGGGCAAGTTCTTTATATTTATCAGTTCCTTTTTTCATTATATTTATTATTAAATGTATAAGAGCTAATATATAAACTTTTCTATAAAAAACAAAGAAGGTTAAATGTAAGGGTAATAATATATAAACAAACTATGAAAAGTACATCAATCACCTAAAATAGATATTTCTATTAATAAATTAAGCGACAGCCCATCCTCAGCCCTTTTTCATTATTTCCTTTAATGCTAAACTAGTAAGATTATAATATTTCTCCAGTTTTTGTTTTGTTATTTTATCTTGCATTTTAAATCATATCTTTTTTAAATCATTTAAAAGTTTCAATTTTTTTGATTTAAATTCTTTTGGGGTTAAATTAAACGATCCATAATCATTAAAATTTCTTAATATAAACATCAGTCTTTCAATGTAATTATTTAAAGAATATTTTTTTATAATCTCTTTATATTTCTTGAAATTAATATCACAAAATAATAAAATCGCTATAATGTCTAATTTGTCTTTTTGCCCTTTTAATGAATTACCCCTATCAAACTCAGCCCCTTGCTTCAATATAAGAAGAACTTCAGGAATAACAACATCAAAACCTTCTATCTTTAAAATAAAATTTTTCAAATCTTCTGGGGGAATAGTTAGTTTAGAATAAAAATCT
>JBBSZB010000007.1:0-15317 GCA_038044965.1 Nanobdellota archaeon | reverse complement strand
CCTAATAAAGAATTTATAGAATATGAAATGAAAAAAGCAATGAAAAATCATGAGTTTCCAGGGGGACCAGAACAAAAAATGGAAAGAAAAAATGAAGAAGGTCCAACAGCACAAGAAAGGGAAATAATAAAACAAGATAAAGAATTCATGAACCAGATAAAACAAATAACAGAAAAATATAATGGAAATTTAAATGCAGTCATAAGGTTTGTTGATAATGAAACAGTTGTTTTTAATCTATATGCTCAGGTGAATGAAAATGATATAATGAAAATCAAGCCTATGCTTCCAGAAGAAGTTCCACAGGAAGATGTAAGAATTGATATTGAATTTCAAAAGCTTTATGATATAATATACATGCAGGAAAAAGAAATGGGTGGACAAAGAATAGAAAGTCCTCCTTGGGACAAAAAATCCCAACCAATGCAAAAAATAAAAGATATGGTTAATGGTGTTAAAATATATTTCAAGGTAAGAGATATGATGAATTCGGCTAAGATTTCTCCAGAGGCAAGTGGGGAAGATGCAAGGACCCTAATGAAATCCTTTTTCAGCATGATGATAAAGTCTGAAAAAAACACTAATAACAATCCTGAAATGGAAAAAGAAATGCAAAATGAAATGAATAATGAAAATCTTGGAGATGAAAAAAACTCCATCACAGGAAACGTTATTTTTGGTTAAAATTTAAGAAAAAAATATAGCTCTAAAATTATTAGCCACCATTAATCAAATATGAAGAATATGAAAATAAAACCAGAGACAAAATTAGGAAAATGGTCAGTAGGTTTAAATATATTTTTCTTGATAGTAATTATTATTTCTATTATTTTAGTTAATGGCTTAGGAATACTCTCTTATGGTGACCATTGGTGGGATGTAACTGTTCCTATTGTGTTCCTTGCATCTATCGCTGGTTTTATTCTAGGAATAATAGCTATAAGAAAAAAGGACTATTCAGTTCTAGTCTATTTATCAGTTGTTGTAGGTTTGCTTACTATCCTTTTTATTCCTTTGCATAGTTTATTTATCAATGATTGAATACTTTTATAAATATTATCGGTGTCCCTTAAAATTACCTTTTTGGGATTGCATCTCGTGGGGGCGTTTATTATTCTGTAGTCTTGCCGTCAAATTCAGATTCATTAGCTTCTGCTTCTTTTTTTGTAGCACGCACAATTCCATCTTTATGATGGGCTGGAGAATAGATTGTGTATAACTTTAATTCTTCTTTATCAGAAGTGTTTATAATATTATGCTTAGCACCTGCAGGTACTACAACAGCAAAACCATCTTCAATTTTATATTCATGACCATCAATAATGCATTTACCCTTCCCTTTTTCAAAACGGAAGAATTGATCATTTTCTTTATGAACTTCCATACCTATTTCTTCTTTAGGTTTCAGACTCATTAAAACTAACTGGCTATGTTTTGCAGTATAAAGAACTTTACGAAAATTATTATTTTTCAATGTGTCATTCTCTATTTTAGCTACAAAACCTTTCATGTATTATTAAAGAACCTAAACTACTTAAAACTTTTTATGGCAAGTCTTATAAATATAATGATTATAATATAATTATGAAAATCATGAAAGATACAAAAAATCCTTATATTAATGCAACGATTTATACTATAATTGGAATTGCAGTTTATGTTTTAATTATCTCTTTGCTAAATGAATTTACTATATTACCTACAATTATTATTGCACTAGTCCTCTGGGTAAGCAATTTTATCAGAGAGAAATACTTAAAATAAAAGTAAAGTTGTCATATAATAAAATGGAAAAAGAAATAAAATGTAAAGATTGTGGGAAGAAATTTAAGTATAAACCTCATCCTAATCCTAGATATCAACGAAAATACTGTGATAAATGTTCTAAAGATAGAAAAAAGGCCTGGAATGAGAGATGGAAAATGAAATTCGAAGATGGGGTTGATTAAATTTGAATTAAAAAAAGTTAGTATGAAATAGCAAAAGAATATTTATTTAATACCAGACTTATACTACCATTATTAGTAATATCACTACCCAAATTAAAGGGAAATATCTATTATATCCATTGTAAAATATCATCATATATTACATTCAATAATTTTATAACCTTAATTTTATTAATATTATTAATCAAATAATAAAATACAATAAAAATAAGCAAAAATGTTCAACCTAACAAAAGAAGAAATAAAATTATTCAAAAGTATGGATACTCCTAAAAAAATTCAGGATTTTATCAACTCTATTCCGATAAACTTTGAAGAAAAAGGAGATACATGCTATTCTCCAAGACTTGTGCTGAAAAATAACAAATGCCATTGCATGGAAGGAGCTATTCTTGCAGCTTTAATTTTAAGAGTTAACGGCCATCAGCCATTATTGGTAGATTTATCAGCTTCTAAAAATGATTTTGACCATATGCTTGCCGTATTTAAAAAAGACGGTAAATGGGGTGCTATCTCAAAAACAAATCACTCAGTATTAAGATACAGAGAACCTGTTTATAATTCAATAAGAGAATTAGCTATGAGCCATTTTCATGAATATGTTAATGATGATGGGAAAAAAACTTTAAGGAAATTTTCAATGCCAGTTAACTTAAAAAAATTTGATAAAATAAACTGGATGACAACTGAAAAAGAAGTTTGGGAAATTGCAAATTACATGGCTGAAACAAAACACTATAATATTTTGAATAAAAAACAAATCATGAGTTTAAGAAAAGCAGACAAAATAGAATTAGATGTGGGAAAAATAGTTGAATGGCAAAGTGATAAAATGAAGAAAAATTTGTAATCAATATTTAACCTTTATCAATATCAGGATGTTTATGCCCTTCCTTTAACCTTTCTTTAAGCTCTTTTATGTGATGTTTTTTTTCAGCTTCATACTCTTTTTTATTATCTTTAAATCTTTCAATTATTCTGGCTGTATGTTCTCCTCCTAAGAAATGTGGCATTATAACATAATCTGCTCCAGAGTCATAAAGCTTGAAAGCATCTGAAATTTGTCTTGCAGTAACAATAATTATAGCAGATTTATTTTTCTCCTTTATTTTATTAATAATCATTAAATTAGTGTCAATTTCAGGAATTGTTGAAACCAGAATCTTAACTTTACTGATATTTATTTCATCTAAAAATTCTGAGTCAGAAGCATCACCATAAACACAAGAAATTCCTTTATTTTTTAATCTTTTTACTCTTTCAGGATTATAATCTATAACAACATAATTTTTTCTCATTTTTATAAAAGAGTTCATTACAGAAAATCCTATTCTATTTTCTCCAAGTAGCACATAATCATAAAATTTATTTTTCTGGGGTTTTTCTTTTATACTTTTTCTCTCAAAAATTTTCAAATATTTAGCTATTTTTGGGTATACCTTATCAGAATACATTATCATATATGTAGAACCTGCAATTGTAATTAGCCCAATAAGTGTTACAAATGAAAGTATTTCATTAGATAAATGTCCTACTTTAACACCTAAAGCTATAAGGATTAAAGAAAACTCGCTTATTTGAGCAACAGTTAGTCCAGCCATAAATCCTGTGTTCTTACTATAACCAAATATTCCAATAAGAATCATCACAATAAGAGGGTTCCCAATAAGTATAAACAATGACAGTACAATTATTGGAATTATTTGGCTAGATATATCTGAAAAAACCATCTGTGATCCAAGTATTAGGAAAAACGAAATTATGAAAAAATCTCTTAATGGTCTTAATTTAGCACTTATTTCATAACTATACGGAGAAACAGATAACAAAATTCCTGCAATCAAAGCTCCAACTTCAATTGAAAAACCAGCATAATAAAATAATGCTGCAAGTCCAAGACCCCAGACTATTGCAAATACAAATAATAATTCTTTAGACTTAGCAAAAAAATCATTTAGTTTAGGAAGTACATAATAACTAAAAGGCAAAAGTACAGCTACAGCAACAACTCCTTTTATTATTGTTGAAGTTATAACACTTGTTACACTTCCACCATTTGAAAAAGATGAAACTGCTATGAGTATTACAATTGCTATCAAATCTTGAACAAGTAAAAATCCAATAGATATTTTTCCATATAGTTTATCCAAAGCTTCTTTATCAGAAAGAAGTTTCATGATTATAATAGTTGATGAAAAAGATAAAGCAACTGAAACATATAAAGAGGTAATTGAAGAAAAGCCAAGAGCAAGACCGATAAAATAACCTATTAAAGAAGTAAACACTACCTGCCCAATACCTGTTATTAAAGAAATTTTACCAACTTCTTTTATTACTTTAGGGCTTAAATGTAACCCGACTATGAATAAAAGAAAAGCAATTCCTAATTCAGAAGAAACTGCCATAGCATTATTATATTGCATTAGGTTAAGAAACAAAGGCCCAACAAATATTCCAGAGATAATATATCCAATTATTAACGGCTGTCTTAAAATGCGCATTATAAAAGAAACAGCTAAAACTACTGCTAGTATTACGCTTATCTGAATAAAAAAATCCTCCATATTGTTTTAAATATTTTAAATTACTCTGTTTAGTTTACTTTGAGATTTAATATTACTAATTGTCGTATCTAAAATCCTCTCTTGAGCTTCTCTTGTGAAAAAAGCAGTATGTGGAGTAATTAAAACATTTCTTTCTTTCAAAAGATGATGATTTTCCTTTAAGATATTTCTTTCTTCTTTTGTATAATGTTTCTTTGATAAATGTCTTTCTTCTTTCAAAGTTTCTTCCTCTTCTAAAACATCTAATGCAGCACCAGCAAAAATTCCATGATCAAGTCCATAAATCAAAGCCTTTGTGTCTATTAACCCCCCTCTGGCTGTATTGATAAGATAAGCCCCTTTTTTTATTTTCTTAACATTATTCATGTTAATCATATGTTTAGTGCTAGGATTTAAAGGAACATGAAAGCTGATAATATCTGAATTTTTTAATAAGTTGTCTAAGCTTGCATAATTAAAACCTAATTCCTTAGATAGTTTAGCATCATGAGTTTTTGTTGTAACAATTACTTTCATCTGCATTGCATTAGCTATTTTTATTACATGCTGTCCAATATGCCCAGCTCCTATAATTCCAAGAGTTTTTCCTTTTAAGTCAAATCCTTCCAAATTATCAATATCAAAATTTCCTTTTCTTGCTCTCGATATTGCTAATGGTAATTTTTTTGCCAAACATAACATTAATCCAATAGTATGTTCAGCAACTGTATTTTCACCATAATAAGGCACATTTGAAACTTTAATTCCTTTATTTTTACATGACTGGATATTTATATGATCATAACCAGTTGACATTGTTGTAATAAATTTTAATTTAGGTAATTTATCTAAAGTTTTTTCATCTATTTGGGAATAGATAAATAACCCTAAACCTTCAACATCTTTTATTTTAGAGACATTTTTAATATTTAAGTCATAATCAAAGAATTTTATATCATTTCCTTTTAATTTCTCCTTAAGATATTTTTTCTGCCAATCTTCTACTTCAAAAAATGCTAGTTTCATTTTTTCTTTTTCTCTCTAACTTTTTGTATAATAAGACCGATTATTAAACCAATGATTGCTCCTAAAATAAAACCAATTAAAGTCCAACCAATAAATGGGATTATATTTTTTAATATATTCAAATCTACAAGAACTTGAAATTTAGGATTTCCAGATAATATAAAGATTATATTTAATATAATATATAATAATGCTCCCATTATTCCTAAAATCAGCCCGCCTTTTAACCAAGTTTTCATTTTCTCTTTTTATCTAAACCTCTTTCAAATATCTCTACTTTTTTCTTAATCTCTAAGAAAATCTTGCTTATAGATTTTTCGTCGGTTTGGGAAACATCTTTTATTTTCCAGACAATTACTTTTTTGCCATATTTTTTATATCTTTCAAAAATACTAACAGGGACATCATCAGCAACTATTACAAAAATATCTGCCCAGCTCATTAATTCTTCAGACAAACTAGTAGGATTTCCTTTTATAGAAAAACCATTTTCTTTAGCTATTTTTTTAACTATAGCTGCTACAGGAACTCCTTTTATAATCCCGGCACTTTTTGCTTTATATCTAGATTCTTTATTTATTTTATTAAAAACAGCTTCTGCAACCTTACTCCTAAATCTGTTATGCCTGCACACAAAAAGAATATTCATCCTAAAAACCTCCACCAGGTTTTTGATCCAGGAACCATTTACACTGCCTCTTTTTTAATAACAAAAGTTTTATTTTTAATTGTATTTTGAGCCTGACTCCAGGTTAAAATTCCAGCACTTGCTCCTATTTTAGTTATAACAGATTCAGAATTAGCAAGAGCTATTTTTATTGCTGTCTCAATGCTTTTAGTTCTAATATATCCTGTAATAAAACCAGCTGAAAAAGCATCACCTGCCCCAGTTACCTCTTTAGTGCGAATTTTATGGGGAAAGTATTTGTACAAATAATTACCATCATAAACAATTCCCATATTTTCACCATCTGTTATTATAATTATTTTAGCTCCAAGATTATGCAATTTTTTATAAGTATTTTTTCCAACCAAAATTTCAGCCTCTTCTTTATTCATGCTGAGAATGTAAGAATTCTCAATCATTTTTTTTATCTTGCCAAAACCTTCTTTAACTTGGTAGCTTGAAGGATTAAAACTTATTTTTATTCCATTAGGAACAGCATAATCAATAATTTTTTTTTGGGTTTCTAAAGAGTCTTTATTCTGAGAGGTAAAATGAAACCATTTTGTCTTCAAATTATGGATTTTTATTTCATTAGATTTTAAATGATCACTGCTTCCTTTATATGTTAAAATAGTTCTATCACCTTTTGTTCCTTCTAAAATAATAGAATATCCATTGTTTTCATTACTTTTTACTCCCAAAAAATCAACTTTATTTTCTTTTAGTTCTTTTAATACTAAAATAGAATTATAATCACTGCCTATTTTTCCTAAATAACCTGTTTTAAGACCAAGTTTGGAAAAACTTGCTGAAGTATTCATTCCACCTCCACCAATTGAAAAAAACAAATCATTTACAAGTATTTTAGTTCCAATTGGGAAAGATATTTCCTTTCCTTTTTCTCTAACTCCTGTTCTGACAAATGCATCTACAACAGCACTTCCTACACTTATTATATCATATTCTGTCATTTTCACCTTTTCTTTTTATTTTGTTTTGGAAACCTTTCTTAAAGGTTTATCTTCAAAGCTTCCAAACCAGGAAGCTTTTCTCCTGCTAAATAATGGACTAAAGCTCCTCCTGATAAAGATATATATGAAAACCCCTTTTTATTTATTTTGAATCTCCCAATTGCAGAAGCAGAAGACCCTCCTGCAATTAAACTAAATCCTTTTGATTTAGATATACTTTTTAACAATTCTTTAGTTCCTAATTCAAAACCTTTTTCCTCTATTCTTCCAGCAGCCCCTTTAAAAAATATAGCTTTAGATTTAGCAATTTCTTTTTTGTATAGCTCAATAGTTTTATCTCCTATGTCATATATTGGATATTTTGAAGGTAAATCTAAAACAGAAATATTTTTTCTTTTGCCATTTACAGAAACAGCTAAATCAACAGGAGTAATAATATTTTCAATATATTTTTTTATTACAGAAATATACTTAATATCATTTTTTAGTATTTCTTTTTCCTTACCAAGATTATAACCTTTAGCCATTAAACATAACAAACTAAACATTCCGCTAGAAAGTGTTTTATTTTTTAACAAAAGTAATAAATCTTTAGTTTTTGTTCCTCCAAGAATAAACAAGGCATTTTTAGTTTTAGATTTTAACTTATCAATATTTTTTAGTTCATTTTCCATAACTAAACCAATATAGGATGGAAGTATTTTTGGAAAAGAAACAACAGAGGTTTGATTTCTATGGCATATGGAAAAAGCATCTTGAACAAAATAATCTGCTTTTTCAGATAAAATATTAATAAGTTTATTATCAATAGAAGGATTAAACTCCTCTTTTAAAAATCTCACATTATCTAATAACAAAGCTTCTCCATTTTTCAAATTTTGAATTGAATTAATTGCTTTTTTGCCAATTATATCATTAACAAATTTTATCTTAACATATTTGCCCAATATTTTAGAATGTTGCTCTAAAGAAGTAAAATCATGCCCATTTGGAGAACCTTGATGGGCTAAAATAACAACTCTGGCTTTTTTACCCTTAAGAAATTTTATAGTTTTAGCATGTTCAAAAAATCTTGGATTATCCTGGACTTTTCCATTTATTATTTCTGTATTAATATCAATTCTTAAAATTACTAGTTTTCCTTTCAAATCTAAATTTTTTATGCTTTTAAGCTTCATCTTTTTCCTCTTTCTTCCCATAATTTTCTATTTTCTCTCTTAAATATTTTATTTTATCTTCATCAAGATTATTAAGTGTTTCTTTTATAGAAAGAATAAATTCAGAAAGTTCTTCAAAATTAATATTTACTGGCCTGTTCTTTAAATAATACTGATTATCAATTCTAAGTTCCTTATCTTTTTCAAGTATTCTAGACATACCTTTCTTAACAATATCTTCTTTTTCAAGAAAATTAATAAGCAAAATAGTGCAGTCATGGATTTCACATTTAATCCCAATTTTCATTAAAACAGAATAAACTGCAAAATACTCAATATAATATTTTGTTGTAGCTAACCACATATTTGATTTTGTTTCTTTAATACTTCTAAGAACTTTAAGGCTTTCTTCTGCATTTTGATAATACTCATTAGAAAGATTATCACTTGGTTCAGTTATTTTAATGCCTTTATTTTGTTTTTTACACCAATTTATTTTGTCCATGCAATCCTCCAAAAAATCTTATAACTGCCTCCGTATTATTTAATATAAGATGTTTTTTATAAATTTCCTTAGCAAAAGTTAATGTCAATCCATTAAGATTTTTTACTTGAACTTTATGGATTTTCTTGTCATAAATATCTTCAAATTCTTTTATTATTTTGATTATATTATCATCACCTATAATTAATAAATCAATATCAGATCCTTTATTAATCTGACTTACAGCTGAACCGAATATTACAAAAGTATTTTTTTCAAAAGACATAGAAAGTTTTTCAAGCAGGGTTTTTAATAGAATATCTTTATTGAGCCTTTCAATCAATTTTTCTTTTTCAGATATAATAATATAATCATACACTTTGCTTTCTTTAAAATTAAGAGAGTATTCAACAATATTTTTTCTTGCATTTTTCAAAAGAATTTTTTCTTTTACAAGCTCTTCAACATAAGGTTTGACTGTTTGATGGGGCTTTCCAATTAAAGAAGCTAATTCCCTAAGATAGATACTCTTACCATAATTATTAAGATATAATTCAATAATATTATATTTAGTAAGTTTTTTTACCATTTGGTAATATTAATTACTAAGTCTTTATAAGGCTTTTGGTAGAAAGATAACTTAGCTTATTTGTTAAATATTCATTTTTCCAAGAGTACTTCCCTATTCAAGAAAGACTTTATAAAATGTATTTTCTTAAATGAAATATGAATAATAAAGGAGTATTTGGCTGGATAGCTCTTGGTGTTATCATTGGAATAGTTGTTTGTATTGCTGTCTGGGTATTAATTTATATGACCCCTAGCATATTTAATAATTGCGCAAAAGAGGGGGAATTTACAAGTGGTGGAAATGCTGCACCGGGATCAATAGTATATGGTTGTTGCCAAGGACTAAAGTGGATTAATGAGCCTAATAGTTATGATATGGGATTATTATGTTATGATCCTAATAAAGGAACTCCAGAATGTAAAGGCAATGGTTGGTATTATCCTAATGATGGTTTATTATTAGAAGATAATTGTTAATCATTTCATATTTTCAAAGGTATGTTTTGATTAAACTTTTCCTAAAAGTTTAATAACATCCACAACTCTGCAAGAATATCCATATTCATTGTCATACCATGCTAAAACCTTTATTAAATCACCTTCTTTTAAAGTTAATAAAGAATCAACAACAGCTGAATGAGAATTTCCAATAACATCACTGCTTACTAACTCATCTTCAGAATACTCAATTATACCTTTCATTTCTTTGCTAGCTGATTTTTTCAAAGCATTATTAATTGATTCAACTGTGAAATTTTTCTTTAGTTCAGCAACAATATCTACTAAAGAACCGTCTGCTACAGGAACTCTTATTGCCATCCCATTTATTTTATTTTTTAACTCTGGCAGTGCTTCTGTAATTGCGTCGCTTGCTCCTGTTGATGCAGGCACAATATTTAGAGCAGCAGCTCTTCCTCTTCTTGGTTTTTTGTTAAATCCATCTACTAAACTCTGGTTATTTGTATAAGCATGATCTGTGCTTAAAAGAGCATTTTTTATTCCAAATTTATCATTTAAAACTTTAAGAATTGGAGTTGCACAATTAGTTGTGCAAGAAGCAACTGAGATTATCTTATGTTTATTATTAAGCTTTTTATGATTTACTCCAGGAACTATTGTAATATCCATATCTTTCCCAGGAGCAGTTACAATAACTTTTTTTGCTCCTGCCTTGAAATGCTTACTAGCCCCCTCCCTGTCTGTAAAAATTCCAGAACTTTCAATAACAATATCAACTCCAAGCTTTTTCCAGGGCAACTTTTCAGGATCTTCTTCATTTAATACAGCTGTTTTTTTACCATCAATAATAAGATATTCTCCCTGAGTTTTAACTTTTTTATCATATTTTCCATAAACAGAATCATACTCTAAAAGATAAGCAGCATCTTTCACTCCGTGAATATCATTAACAGCCACAACATTAATCTTTTTATCCAAACAAATCTTAAAAATAACTCTTCCAATCCGCCCAAAACCATTAATTCCTATTTTCATTTCACTCTCTTTAGTTTAATATAATTTAATATAAAAAAGAGTTAATTGTAATTTATAAAGATGTTGGAAAGAGTTAAATTAAAACAAAGATAAACTTATTATAATAAATAAGCTAAAAATTTTCTTAGAAATTTTTAAATACTACAAATAGATATTATTAACATGAAAAATAATGAAGAAATAGAAAAAATAAAAATGAAGATAATTCCCGTGTTAAAAGAATATAAGGTAACCCGCGCAGGAATATTCGGAAGCTATGCAAGAGGTGAACAGAAAAAAAATAGCGATGTAGACATACTTGTTGAAATAAATGATGACAATATGAGTCTGCTAGGGTTCATTAGATTAAAAAATATATTGGAAAGAGCTTTAAAAAAGAAGATCGATTTGGTAGAATATAGCTTAATAAGAAAAGAGCTAAGAGAAATAATACTAAATGACGAAATACCTATACTAAGATGAAAAGAGAATATAAACTTTATTTGAATGATATAAAAGAATGCATAAATTATATTGAGGAGTATATGGGTGAGATTTCTGAAGATAATTTTAAGAAGAATAAACTACTTCAAGATGCAGTAATAAGAAGACTTGAAATAATTGGTGAAGCAAGCAGAAATATTCCGAGAGCTTTAAAAGAAAAGAACAAACATGTTCCTTGGTTTGAAATGTCTCAATTTAGAGATTTAATTGCACATGGTTATTTTGAGGTTAGTTTAAGTAAGGTTTGGAAAGTGTTTAAAGATGATCTCCCAAACATAAAGAAGGCCATGGAAAATATAATTTTAGTTTAATATTATTTACACAAAGTATATATGTTTTTTTACCAAGGTTTTAATAACTTTTTATCATAAGAATTTTGATAAAAAGAGGGATAGAAAGGATTAAAAGGTTCATACCTGTTAGATTTTGGGGGTGATAAGCACCTCAGAAGCTTATTCTGAGATATAAAATGACAGCAACATTAGAAGAAAGATTTCAAGATGCTTTAGGAAGATGGAAAGAACATTTTAGAAAAAATCCTTTTCATTCACTTCCAAAACCTTACTTAGATTGTGATGCTTATAGAGATATTGTTTCTATAGGCGCAGGTTCTTTGCCATTTATTCGTGAACAACTAAATCAAGAAATAGAATCTAATAAAAGATATGATGATGAATTAAAAAGACTAAAAATAAAAGTGTTTGGTACAGACCAAGTAAAACTTTTTGATGACAATTGCAGAAAAATGTGCGATGATGTGGAGTATCAAGAATATCAAAGAAGATATGACGCAGAAACTGTGGGTTTTCCTGGCCAATTTTGGAGTTATGCGATTCATGAAATAGTTGGTGATGATTTCAGAATTAAAGTAGCAGAAGAAGGTCCAGTAAAACCAAGGGGAGGTTTTGTCGCTATTGATGTTATGGGAGTAAAACAATTTACTCTTAAATGGTTAGATGAGAATATGCACAAGTATGTGCCTTCTCACACATAAAATTCTTAAAAGTTATTAATTTTCTCACCCAAAAATATCTTCTAGTGTTTACACAAAATACTCATAAAATAAAATTTATCATAATGTTTAGACAATCAATTATTACATTAAATTTAAAAACTACATTTTTGTTATAATAACATGGCATTTTGGCTATGGTTAATACCTGTTATAATATTAGCATTAATTGTAATTATATTTATTGCTTATTACAACAAATTTGTAATAAAAGGTAATAGAATAGATAATTCTCTTGCCCAGATAGATGTTCAACTAAAGAGGAGAGCTAATTTAATACCTAATTTAATAGAAACTGTAAAAGGCTATGCCAAGCATGAAAAAGGAATTATGTCTGATGTTACAAATGCCAGAAAAGCTTTGTTAGCAGCTAAAGATCTTCCTAAAAGACTAAAAGCAAACAATCAACTTGAATCAGCTTTAAAATCAATATTTGCAATAGCTGAAAACTATCCACAGCTAAGAGCAAATGAAAATTTCAAACAATTACAAGAAGAACTATCAGCTACAGAAGATAAAATAGCTTATTCAAGACAATATTATAATGATACAATCCTAGATTTCAATAATTCAATAAATGTCTTCCCAGGGAAAGTATTTGCAAGTATATTTAGTGTTAAGGAAAGAAAATTCATAGAAATAACAGCTGAAGAAAGGAAGACTGTTAAAGTTAAGTTTTGATTTATAAGCAAAGTTTAAATATTAAATGAATATTACAGATTCAACTCATTGGAAAAGGAAAAGAAAGTATAGAAAAGATATTACAAATGATGTGATTGAGTATGCTATACAAAACTCCAGTGAACTTAAAGATAAACATTGGCAAGATGCTCTTAATGCAATATCAAGAGTTCCTCTTTCAGGAAGAATCTTAAAAGTTGTATATAAGAAGGAGAAAGGTAAAATAAAGGTAATAACCGCATTTTGGCTTGATTAAAACAGGAATCAAAAATGATAGAATGGTATGATAAGGAAGAAGATATTTTGAATATAGAATTGACTGATAGTGAATACTGGAAAAGTATTGAACTTCCAAATGGAATTATTATAGATGTAGACAAAAATAATAAGATAAAGGCAATTGAAATTCTAAAAGCCAGTAAAGTATTTTCAGGGGATGTCAGTAAGGTAATAGAATCTGCTTCTTAAAATACCAATATTAAATTTTGCTTAAATTGATTTAATAATCATATTTTCAAAATTAAGATATCTAGATTCTGTTACAGCTGAAATAGGAACTAAATCAATTGAATTTCTGCTAAAACAAACATGTTCAGCTCTTCCAAATATATAATCTCCAGGAGTAAATCTTGTTCCTCCATTTGAAGCATGAACAAAAACAGTATAACGGTATTTATCTTTTCCATCTTTATTTATATTATATCTTAAAAATCTGCCAAATAACTTTTCATTTTTACTCAGGTCAGTTGTATGAACATGAATTTTATCCCCAGGTTCAACAATTTCTTCAAGAAATAAAGCAGTTGTATGATCTTTAAGCTCATGACCCACACCTCTAATAACTAATTTATAATTCCTATCAATTTTAATATCTCTTGGATTTAACGCTCTTACAAAACCTGTAAAAACTCTCCCAGTGCTTAAATCTTTAATAAACATTGCAGGGCTTTCAGGAACATTATGTTTTTCAGGTGCAATAAAATGAGGAAATGCTTCAAAAACAACCCCACGCTCAACAAAGTCAAGCTTTTTCTGCTCATAAAAACGTCTGTCTGCTCCAGAACTATTTCCATTTATCATTGCAATAAGTTATTTAATGGCTTTATAAAATTTTATAAACTGCATTTCATTTAACATTTTATGCCAAAAAGAGTATTATTTTATGATCAAATAGCAAGAAATAAAAGAAATTCTATTTTTTTATTAATAAGTATTTTTTTAGTTTTTCTTTTATTTGGATATATTATAAGTTTAGTTCTTGGTCCGGATTATTTTTTTATTATAATGATTGCTTCAATTTTTATCTCCCTATTATATATCTGGATAGGGTATTATTACAGCGATAAAATAGCAATAACTTCTGCACATGCCAAATTAGCAGATAAAACAAAATACAGGACATTGTATAATGCAGTTGAATCAATGTCTCTTGCATCGGGATTACCAATGCCTAAAGTGTATATAATGGAAAACTCACAGATTAATGCATTTGCAACAGGAAGAGATCCAAAAAATGCAGTTGTTTGTGTTACAACAGGAGCTTTGGAAAAATTAGAAAAACCTGAGTTAGAAGGAGTTATAGCTCACGAAATGGGGCATATTGCAAACTTTGATATTAGATTTATGACTTTAGTAACAATTTTAGTTGGAATGATTGCAATTATTTCTGAAATATTCTTGAGAAGTTTATGGTTTAATAAATCTGGAGATGGAGATAGAGATGGGAGAGTTCAAATCATATTTATATTATTGGGAATTTTATTTGCAGTGCTTGCTCCATTAGTTGTTCAGCTAGTGCAATTAGCAATTTCAAGAAAAAGAGAGTATACAGCAGATGCAACAGCAGTTAAATTCACAAGAAGACCTACTGGATTAATAAGTGCATTAAAAAAGATAAAATCAGATTCTAGCATGAAACCTCATCAAATAACAAAAGCAATAGCTCCTTTGTTTATCAGCGACCCTTTCAAAAAGAATTTAGATAATTTAATGTCAACACATCCCCCTTTGGAAAAGAGGATTTCTGTTCTTGAAAGAATGTAAGTTAAACATCTCGTGGGGGCGTTAATCCAATTCCATTAAGTTAAGGAATTTCACCTCGTTAAATTTCTTGAAGATAATCCTCTAACTTACAGGATTTTAAACTAAAAACTTTCCTAATACCGAAATTTCACTTGAATTAAATAAGCCAAGCTAATTCTTTTCTAATAACAAAACCAAAGATATCAAACAGCCCTCTTCTTTTTTATATAAAACTTCTTTCTGAATTGATGGAAAACC
>JBBSZB010000006.1:0-4728 GCA_038044965.1 Nanobdellota archaeon | reverse complement strand
CTCCAGGATCAATAGCTCCTAATCTTAAATCCATTAATCCTCCATCTACAGGATATCCATCCATATCATAAAGTTCAGGAGTTATTATTTTAGCACATCCAAACTTTTTTATCTGTTCAGGACTAAGTAATTTGAATCTTAATGCTCTTACTTGTTTCCTTATTGCATGCATTTTTGTTTTTCCTTGTTTTTTATTTTATTAAATTGCAGCTTTGTAATCACAAAGATTACTAGCAACTGTATTATTATCATTAAAACCAACATATCCAGGACATGTATTAAATCTTCCATTACATACATTATTATAAATTTCTCTATTTCTTACACATATGCATCCTTCTTCAACCAAAGAACATATTCCATTATTTCGAGGTTCTTCTGAATGGGCCTCTTCTAAACTTCTACTTTCTCTAGATAAGATTTTAGCTCTTTCACCAACTACAAAAATTAATGCATGTCTTATTTGTGCTTCTTCTTTAAAACTTAATTCCCGTTCTTGATCCATTTTGTTTTTATTTTTAGTTAAGGAAGGTAGTGCGGTAGGAAACCATTTGGTGTCCTTCGCTATTCCTCGTACTTATTCTTCAACTCAAACTCTGTGTTTATGTGTAATCCTAATAATTCTTCTGCTAGTAATTTGAAAGCATAAGATACTTCCACGTCTTCAATTTCATTGCTTCCGCAAGAAGGACAATAAGTTTTATTTCTTAATGTATCTTTAATTCCTAAAACTCCGCAGTTTGAACAAATGTGAATTATAACTTTATCAGAATCATACCTTTCTTTTAACAATAAAGATGCTCCATGTGCAACTAATGCCTGCTGCTCCATTTCTCCAAGTCTTAGAGCTCCTCCACGTGATCTTCCTTCAATTGGCTGTCTAGTAAGCAGTGCAACTTTTCCAGATGCACGAGCATGCATTTTATTGCTTACCATATATTTTAATTTTAAATAATACATATTTCCAATGTAAATTTTAGCATTCATTCTTTTACCAGTAACTCCATGATACATTGTTTCTTTTCCGTCATATCTAAATCCTAATTCTCTTAGCTGCATTTCAAGATCATCAATGTCTCTTTTCCCAAATGATGTTCCGTCCATTATTTCCCCTTTCAAACATCCAATTTTCCCGCTAAGCAACTCTAACAAATAACCAACAGTCATTCTCGACGGAATACCATGGGGATTAAACATTAAATCAGGTCTGATGCCTCTTGATGTAAATGGAACATCTTCTTCAGGAACAATAGCTCCGATAACTCCTTTCTGTCCGTGAGCTGTTGAAAATTTATCTCCTAATTCAGGTATTCTAGGATCTCTTGTTCTTACCTGCACAATTTTATTTCCATCTTCATCTAAGGTTATGAAAACGCCATCCATTATCCCTTTTTCTTCCTGTCTTATAACAGAACTTGCTTCTTTTTTTGCTTTTATACTAATATCTTTAGCTTCTGAAAGAAATTTTGGAGGTGAAGTTTTACCTATAACAACATCACCAGCATTTAACTTAGCTTCAGGATAAACAACTCCGTCGTCTTCTAAATATTTGTATGATTCTTCAGTCCTATAACCAGCGACATCTTTTCCAGGAATAATAATTTCATCTGCCAATCCTCCGGCATAATTAAGTTCTACTGAAACATATGGTCTGAAATATGTGCTTCTCCCAAATCCTCTGTCTATACTTGCTTTATTTATAACTAAAGCATCTTCCATGTTGTAACCATCATAAGTCATTACAGCAACGACAATATTTTGCCCAACAGGATAAACATTAAGAGCATCATAAATAAAACTTCTAACAATTGGTTGTTGAGGATAGTGCAATAAAGAAACATCTGTATCAACCCTGCATAAATAATTAGCGGCATATAATCCAAGTCCTTGTTTCTGAGTTTTACTTCCTCTTATAAGTCTTGAAGATTGGTCATGATTTCCAAAAGAAACTAAACTTGTTATTGGCCCTAAAAAAGCAATTTTATCTATTTCAAGATGAGTATGTTCAGGACTTAATTTGTCTTTAGTTATTGTAACAAGACAATTTTCTTCTTCAGAAGCATCAATATATTCTATAATTCCCTGTTCTAATAATCCTTTCCATGTTAAGCTTCCATCTTTCAAAGCATCTATATGTGAATTTTCAAGCAAAGGTTTTCCGTTTTTCACAATAATTAATGGCCTTAAAACTCTTCCAGTATCACCTAATATCAATATACTATCAATTTGTTTATCATATCTTATACTTAGTTCATCAGGCAATTTTTGTTCCCTTCTTTTTTCTTTTACTTGCTCAGTAAATTTTTTATGATTTTCAACACTTCCAATAAATATTCCATTGAAAAATACATCACTTCCTTCGCCATCTTTTTTCATACCAAGTTTTTCTAATTCTTTTACTAATTGGTCTTCATCTAAATCAAGTCTCGTAGATATTTTAGCCATAAGTGCAAGATTTTTTCTTAAACCAATTTCAGTTCCTTCAGGAGTTTCTACAGGGCAAAATCTTCCATAATGGGTTGGATGTAATGTTCTTGCAAAGAAATTTGTTTGTTCTCCAGAAAGAGAACTAGATACTTTTTGAAGCTGGGAAATAATTGACATGTAATTTGTTTTATCCATGTTCTGAGTCACTCCTTTTTTTTCACCAATCCAGCTTCCTGTTGCAATAGCAGATTTTATTCTATGAGAAAATAAAGTTGATTTTGCAATTGTTTTAATGCTGAAGAATTTTTTTCTCTTTATTGTTTTCTGAAGAGAGTATTTAATATCTCTTACAAGAATATTAAGATTTACTCTGAATAAATCAGAAAGCAAATCTCCGGATAATCTGACACGTTTATTTGCATAATGGTCTTTATCAACCTTTAAATTTTCATTTTCTTTAAATATTAAAAATTGTTTTATTAATTTGCAGAGAGTTATTGCTTTGTCAATCCTTTTTTCTTTTTTCAAACCAATATGTGGAAGAAAATAAGAATCTAATCTTTGTTTTATTCTGTCAAGAATTTCTTTTTTTGTTCCCTGAACACTTGTTTTTTCAGCTATTTGAAGCATTGCATCTTCGCTAGTTGAAATTTTTGCAAATTCATAAAGGTTAACTATTACAGTATCATTTTCCTTGCCTATGTGTTTTGCAATGTCTGCTTCTTTTATCATTCCAAGAGATTTCATAAGAATTACAGCTGGAATATTTTTGAATCTAGAAAAACTAACTTCAATTATTCCTTCACTTGATTCAGTTATTGTTATTGGTATTCTGTAAGCACCTCTGCTTGAAAATAATCTTAATGTTAATTTTTCTTTTATGGGTTCTATAAATGGTTGATTTGCAGCTAAATCTTCTGACATAACCATAATTCTTTCATTACCATTTACTATAAAATAACCGCCAGGATCAATAGGATCCATATAGTTTGCTTCTAATTCTTCTTTAGATGCCCCTTGCAAATTACATGCCTTGCTTTTTACCATTACAGGTATTCTTCCAACTTCTACTTCTTGATTTTCAATCTGCCCTTCTTGTTTTATAGAAATTTCAAGAAATACTGGAGTAGAATAAGTTAAATTTCTTATCCTTGCTTCTGCAGGAGTTATTAAAGAAGTCGAACCGTCAGATTCAATCACATTTGGTTTTCCAATTTTGATTTTTCCAAGTTTTATCTCCAAACCCTCGTCGTTTTCTATGTTTTCAGAAATTTCATCAACAATTTCCTGCATCCTTTTGTCAATAAAATTATTAAAAGATGTTAAGTTAGATTCAACTAAAGAATTTTCAGATAAATACTTTTGTAAAATAATATGTTCATCTCCTTTCAATTGCAGTTTAACTCCTTTTCCAAAGCTCATTTTAAATAACAACCCTATAGTAAACAAAAGAATGTTCTTCTTCTTTTCTTTCTATTTTAATTATATCACCAGTTTCACAATTTTCTGGTAAAGCAAGATCTTCTTTTTTTATCTTCGGTAATTGTGTTTTAGAAACATTTAGTTCTTTTAATAGAGTTTCCTCATCTTTTTTGCTAATTTTTGAGTGTTTTGGTTGAAGGATGTGCATTATGGCTAGATTGTTAAATATTTAATCTGAAAAAGTTGAAGGGCTTGGACATTTGCAACTTTCTAATACTAAATATTATCAAAAGTTGGTTTTTAAAGCTTTCTATTTTCTATTATAAATTTCCATTACCTCAAGTATTCCTGTAAAGTGAGTTCAATTAAGGTAAATATTAAATTATGCAATCAGGATTTTTATTAATAGCTTGTTTATATTCATCAAAAGTCATCCAAAATCCCTCACTGCATTTAATGCAATGAAAAGTAACTTCCTTACTATTTTTATCTAATAACCATTCAACATTTTTTGATTTACATTCTGGACATTTTAATTTTACTTTTAATTCTATCCAATTAATGGGTTGGCCAATTTTTGTAGGATCTAATTCTCCTGTTTTGAATCCTTTAATTATCTTTTCAAATTCTTCTGCAACGTTATCTGGAATTTCTTTAAATTTTTCTAAAACTTCATCAGAAAAAGTTACTTTCCATTTTTTCTTTTCTTCTTTTTTCATTTAAATAAATCAGTTCAAATATCAAAATAAATGGACCCAGAGGGATTTGAACCCCCGACACCTGGCTTTCTTTCGTTCATTCCTGAACAGAAGGAACCAAAATCTCAAAGAGATTTTTTGTTAAAAGGCCAGTGCTCTAACCAGGCTGAGCTATGGATCC
>JBBSZB010000005.1:0-3841 GCA_038044965.1 Nanobdellota archaeon | reverse complement strand
CAAAAATTAGCGATAATGCAACAAGAGTTTTTTCTCCTCCAGACAGAGAAGTAATGTCTAGATATTTTCCTTTAGCTACTTTTATTGCTATATTTATTCCTCCTTCAAACATATTTTCTGGATTTTCTATTTCTAAAAATGCCTTTCCTTTTACACTTAACTGAGAGAAATTCCTTGTGAATAGTTCATTAATAGCTTTGAATGTTTTCATAAATGTTTTTTTCTTTTTATTGTCAATTTCAGCAATTACTGCAAGAATTTGGTCTCTTTCATTTTCTAATTGCTCTACTTTCTTATATATTTCTTCATATTCTTTTTTAATTGCATCATAAGTTTCCAAAGCACGCATATTAACACTGCCTATTGTTGCAATTATCTGCTCTGCTTTTTTTAACTTTTCTTGGAGAAACTGAATACTTCCTTGTATAAATTCAATTCCCTGGAACTCTTTAATTTCATAATCCAAAGATTCTTTTTCAGCTGATAGTCTGGCAATATCTATTCTTAAGTTATTGATTATTTCATCTATTCTTCCAAGAGCATTTTGCTTATTTACAAGCAGGGTATTTTTATCTTTTACTTTCTCATGTATTTGAGTTCTTTCATCAAATAATTTCTGGAATTTTTCACTTAATTCGTCCAATGCAGATTCTTTTCTATCAAGTTCTTTTTCATCAGAATTAATCTGTTCTGACATTCTTCCAAGCTCATTTTTTATTTCAATTTCATCTTTATCTATTGATTTAAGAACATTTTTTACGCTTTCAATATCTCTTTCCTTATAGAGAATAGTTGCATCTAAATTTTCATCAGTTCTTGAAGAAAGCTCCTGCATTTCAAAAAACAGCTTGTTGTATTTTTGTTCAATTGTGTCTCTATGATTTATTTTATTTGACAAGGTATTTTGTTTTTGTTCTAGCTTTTCTATTTCTAGTTTAATCTGCTTTTCATCTTCAACCAGTTTTTTCATTAGTTCTTTTTTATCTTCTATACTCTTTAAAATGCCTAACTCTTCGCTTTTTCTTTTTAATGCATCTTCCAAAGTCTTTAGAGATTCTTTTATTTCCTGATTTTTATTGTTTATTTCATCTAGTTTATTTTTTAATGAAACTTTTTGTAAATTAGATTCTTTTATTTTATTTTCAGCTCCAGTTATAACATGGGCTCTATGTGATTCAGTAAGCTTTGTCTGGCATATTGGGCAAATATCTTTTTTTGGGATGCTTTCTTTTATTTTAGTGTTTCTTTCTATAATTGAGTCTATTACAGAAAGTTTATTTCCAAACTCTACTCTTTTGTTATTATTTATGTCTAAACTAGACTCTAACTGCTGTATTTTAGTCTCTATTTTCTTTATTTCTGACTCTGCTTCATTTATAGATTTAGAAGAAAGATCTTCTGACATTCTTGAAATCTGCCCAAAAACTAACTTGCTTTCTGATGAAACTTTATCTAAGTATTTTGTTTTTTCCCTTACCCTTTCTTTAATTAAATTTATCTCTGTTCTTGCATTGAATAATTGCTCTCTTTCTGCTTCTATTTTTTCTAACTCGGATTTTTTTTCTTTTAGTAAAGACTGCCTTTTTGATATTTTTGGAGATTCTTTTTTTAAATTTTCAATTTCTGATTCTAATTCTTTAAGATTTTCTTTCAAACTTATTTTTCTAAATTGATTTTCAGAAAGCCTTTTTTCAAAATTTTCCTGTCTTGCTTTTTCACTTGCAACACGAACATTTAATTCTGTAACCTCATCATTCAAACTTTCTCTTTCAAAACCAGTTGTTTTTTGAATATATTGGTTTATCTCATTTGTTCTTAATTCCAAGGATTCAATTTCTTTATTTACTTTAGAAATTTCTTCTTTTAACTTATTTTTATAAGAATTATTTTTTGAAACTTCTTTGTTAACCTCATCAATTTTTTTTGATTTTTCATCTATATTCTTTTTTAGTATTGTAGCTTTGCATTGTTTTATTGATTTTTCTAATTCTTTAAATTTTAAAGCTTGTTTTCTTTCTTCTTCAAGATTTTTTAGATAAGCAGTTCTTTCCCTAAGAACTGCAGAAACTTCTTTTAACTTCTGCTCTGTTTTTTCTATTTCTCTAAGAGATTTTTGTTTTCTTGATTCATAGATTGATATTCCTGCAACCTCTTCTAAAATAATTCTTCTTTCTTCAGGACGCATTTTAACTAAATAAGCAATTTCTCCCTGGAGGACAAGATTAAAACCATTAGGATCTATTCCTCCGGTTGCCAATAACTCAAGAACTTCTTGTCTTGTTTTTACCTCTCCATTTATCTTATATATGCTTGTTCCTTTTCTTCTTACAGTACGCTCTATATGAACTTCTTTTGTGTCGAGTTTTAAACCTTTATCTGAATTATCAAATATTATTTCAACAGAAGCTTCATGGGCTGGTTTTTTTTCTTTATTTCCATGAAATAATAAGTGGGATGCTTTTGAAGCTCTTAGGCTTTTGCTACTAAGCCTTCCAAGAACAAAACAAAGAGCATCTGTAATATTACTTTTTCCAGAACCATTTGGGCCTATAATTACATTAATTCCATTGTCAAAAGGAACTTCTGTTTTATTTGCAAAGCTCTTGAATCCGTGCATCACCAGTTTTTTTACAAAGACCATTAACAACCTCTAATATAAAATTAGAATAGCAAGGAAGATTTTTAAAGGTTAATATGGTAAGTTAATAGATAAAATGAGAGTAAATGAAGTATATGCATATCAGGTAATGCCTGCTATTTTAGCTAGCCAAGCCTGTATATTAAGCAAGACTAGAAAACCTAAGAAAGAACCAGCGAGGGTTGAACCTGTGATACAAATTCATTATGAAGGTTTAGAATACCAAGTTGGAAGATTTTTGGATATTAAGATTTAGTATAAGGTTCTGTAAGTCTCTCCCAACTATTAAAAATTTGAGAATACTCTTGAGGGCATCTTTCTGCACGTTCCCAACCTATATATCCTTCTTCAATTAAATAAGTATTTTTTGTAGGGTCTTTACCATAAACCCAACAAACGAGATTATAGAATCTTTGCTTGTCTAAAGCATGTTCATCAGCAAGGGCAAGTTCGTCTATTTTAGTCTCTTCACTTCTTAAGAAAAACCAATCCGCTCCATCTAAAACAGCTGATTCTCCACCGGCCTCAATTAAAATTAAAGAAGACAATTGATCTACTGCATCTTCTTCTTTGCCAGTTGTTGGAAGGTTCAAAACATCAACAAGAGCGTGTCCTACTTCATGATAGAAGATGAATAAAGTAGAATGAATGATTACAGAGTCAAGTTCTTCTTCAGATTCAGTTACACCGGAGAAAGAAGAAGACAGTTCTTCAATTAGTTCATAACACATAACTATCTGATGATTTTCACTATTATAAAAAGCATCGGTCTTTCCACATTCTCTTAATACAATTTCTATGTCTTGAGGAAGAATAAAAATATTATTTAATTCATTAGCTACTTCCTCAAATAACCGAGATTCCTTAAATATTTTTTCTAACTCTAAATAATCGGGGTTGCTAGTAGAAGAATAAATCACTTTAAAATCACCAACATCAGATATGGAATTCTGAGAGTTTTGTGCATTTTCATCAGGTAGTAAAAAACTTATGAAAATTAATCCTATAAAAATAAATATAATAATTGCCCACCAACGTTTATACCATGGTCTTGCTTTTTCCTTTGCCATAATACTGAATATAAAATAATCCTATTTATAAACTGTTTCCATTCGTTGTCCGCCTCCAAATTCACTTTCTTTTTCAGAATAATCTTCATTCATTAGTGTTTATATAAAGAAGCTTTAAAAACAATTTATGTGA
>JBBSZB010000004.1:0-5143 GCA_038044965.1 Nanobdellota archaeon | reverse complement strand
TTCAAGAACCTGTAAGCTGAATTTTGGAGTACCAATTGCCTGCAAGAAATATAATTTAGAACACAACAATAATGCAATTGAAAGATACAATGGAAAAATTAATGATAGGATAAAAGGAATAAGAAGTGGATTCAAAAGTTTTGGTGATGCAAGAAATTTTATGAATTTGAGACAAGTGATTTATAATTTCGTTAATCCTCATCAGGAACTGCAGGGAAAAACTCCTGCAGAGGAGTCTGGCATAGATTTAGAACTGGAAAGAAATAAGTTGTTAGGATTAATAAAATTCGTTCAAGATAATCATATCACACTAACTTGACAGTATCTTAAAATACAAGCATATATATACTTGAGATGACTCTATAAATTAATAGAAGCTAGTTTTAATTGATAATTAATCAAATTTAAGACCTCTTATTAAGATACTTTCAAATTAATATTCACTAAAATGAACAAAGAAGAAATGAGAAAGGAAATGGAGAAATTAGTACTGGAAAGAGTAATTGAAGAAAAAAGAATACTGAAAGATAGAATGTTAAAAGAAAGATTTAATATTAGAAATTAAGCAAACTATACAAATTCTTAAAAATAAAGGTTTTTAACAAAAGTAAATGAGTGATGAATATACAAGATTTTGTTGTGAATGTGAATATTATATACCTGCTATAAGAAAAGATGGAGAAGTCTATGCAGAAAAATTTGGAGTTTGTGACAGAGTTAGTGATCCTGATTTTTGTTTCTCTGTTCATAAAGATAGAGAAGTTTGTTTATATCAGAATCCTGGAAAAAGAATCTCTCCAAAAGAAATTCGTGAAAGAGCTAGAGAAGCATTAGAAAGCAAGGTAAGTTTTGAAGCAGCTTTAAAAAGAGCATCTGCAGAAGTAGCTTCTTGGCCAAAATGGAAACAAGATGCAACAAGAGCTGCTTTAGAAATTCCAAGACAATCAGTATACAGAAAATAAAAAACAATAATTTTAAATAAGGGTATTTTATCAAAAATGCATGTTATCAGAATCATCTCGTAAGCATTGTACTAGGATGGATCTTACTCCTGAAGAAGCTAAAAGCATAACTAAAGAATATTTTGAATCTTTAGGTTTAGATTATCAAATATCTTATGGAAATCCTGAGATGGGTGATTTTTCTTACATTAACTCTGAAGAATTTGGACCAAATACACTTTCTGTAGACTATGAAATTCCAGTATTTTTAAAAGATAAAGATGGCACTGAAATAAATTGCCGTTTTTTTGTAAACTCTCGGTCAGAAAATGTTAGAAAAAATCTAGCTTATTATCCTACTAAAGAAGATTTAGAAATCCTTATGAAAGAAACAAAAGAACATTATTAATTGTTAAAAATTAAAGAAAACTATACGAATTCTTAAAAATAAACCCAAAACCTTAAATACATAGCATTACTATAGTAATGTGATAGTAATGTGGTATATAAGATAGAATTTGTATGGAAAATAAAATGACAATGGATACGCTTCAGATAAGGATGAATAAAGAACTTCTTAAGCAGATAGATATTTTGGTAAAATCCGGAATATACTCAAATAGATCAGATGTAATACGAGACGCTGTAAGAAGATTTGTATGGGAAAGAGAAGTTTATAGTATTGCAAAAAAAGGAGATTCTGTTAAAATAATAAGGGACCTAAGAGATAAACTATCAAGACAAAAAATCAGTTTAGATGAAGTAAATAATTTATAATCTATTTATTAAATATTAATTCCTCAGGAAGTTTGACATTAACATTATATTTCTTAGATATTTTCATTAACCTTTTATCCCTTGTAACTAATATAGAGTTTGTTTTTCTTGCTAAAATCATATGTATAATATCATAAAAACTCACCTCAAAATTAACTTCTTCTTCAATTTTTCTAGCTTCGCTTAATTCTTTATCACTTAGAATTACTCTTTTGAAGTTCGGAGAACCTTCAAATAAAACTTTCTTTTCCACAAATTCTCTTTTATTGAGGATAAAGCTCAATTCTTTTAAAATAAATCCAGAATAATAAATGATTTCCTTTTTCTCTTCACACATTTCAAGAAATTTTTGTGCTGCTTTCCAATATTCTACACCAGAATAACTTTCCTCTTTCTGCCATAGGTTAAGATATATACAAGTGTCTATGTAATAACTTAGCATGTCTCAATTAAATAACTCTTTTATTTAAGTTTTATCTTCAAATTCACTAGAACTCATGATGTCAAGATTTTCATGAATCTTGAACACAAGAAATTCAAAGAATTTATGTGCAAAAATTACTATGTAATTTTATGCACCCAAAAGTCTACTAAAATTAACTCAAAGACTTTTTGATTTAATTTAAATACTAGCAGCTCTTTTATTTTTTATGGTTTTGCATAAGCTAAAAAGAGTAAAAGAAATTAAAATAAGACCTCCAAGCGAAGAAAGTGTTCAGTTATGGACAATAATTAGCTTAATTATATTATTTTTAATAGGTATTATAGTTTTAAATTCATCACATATCCTTGATAAAATCCAGCCATCTAACAACATAACTAATTTAAAATTAAAAAATTACATAAGTTATAGTGCTGTAGAATGTTCTAAAACCCAAATAGATTGTGCTTTAGGTTATGAAAAATTTAGTGATAAAACAGGTTGTGGTTGTGAAGCAGTAAATGAAAGAATAATTGGAAATAATGTAACTCTTTGCACAGCGAACCAAAAAAAAGTAACCGCCTGTACAACTCTTTACAAGCCTGTTTGTGCATTTAAACAAGTAGAATGTATTAAAGCTCCTTGTTATCCTGTTCCAGAAACTTATTCAAACATATGTTCAGCATGTGCTGATAAAAGAACTCTTTTTTACATAGATGGAGAGTGTGCTAATTAAATATAAAAGAAATAATGTTAAATAAAGCTAAGAGCACCTGCGATACCCATTGCTATCCCATATATTAACATTAGAAGACTTAATATAGAAAGAATTAACCCAACAATTCCAAATCCTTTTCCTTCAAGATTCTTCTTTTTTATTTCTAAAAAAGAAACAATTGATAATATTATTCCTACTACAGAAGTAATGGGTATAACATAAATAAAAAGAACACTATATTTTGATTGTGATAACAAATAAAAAATTCCTATAATCGAAGAAATAAGCCCTAATATAAACCTAGCAATTGCAAACTTACTTTTCATTATTTAATACAAGAAAACAGGATTAATAAATCTAATTAATGTTCATGATGATGTTCTTGCTGATACTTTGAAATATCTTTTGGGTTAACATCAATAATTTTTACTTTGAAAATAAGTGTTTTTCCAGCTAAAGGATGATTTAAGTCAATTACAAAACTTTCTTTCTTAACATCAACAACTCTTACAGGGAACTGTCCTTGAGGAGTATTTAACATTAAAACACTTCCTTTTGTCAACTTATCAGCTTCAGGAAACTGGCTGTTTGGAATTTCTTTTTCAAGCTCTTTTTTATGCTCACCATAAGCTTCTTCTTTTTTAAGAGTTATTTCTTTTTCGTCGTTTTTATTCATTCCAACAACTGCTTTATCAAACCCTTTTATTACCTGTCCGCCACCTACTTTAAATGTTAAATAATGTACATGATCCCCATGTTTAGAACTATCAAATATCTCTCCAGTTTCTAATCTACCTTCATATTCTACAACAACTAAATCATTGTTTTTTATTTTCATAAAATTGCCAAAAGAAATAGGCTTTTTAATTGTTTCTACTCTTTGTCATCTTCTCTGAGAAACTCTAGAAGTTCGTCTTCAGCTTCATTTTTCTTAAAACCCATCTCAACGCCATCCTTAAACTTCACTTTAACAACTACTTCTCTTACGTCATCACTATGATAAATCCAGTTACCAAGATGAGATAATGTCTCTCGAGTTATTTTTCCCTTTTCAGGCAGCAATTTAAACACCTTCATTTTTGTAATAATTTTATAAAATGATGACTGAAATTTGCTTTATATACACCATTGTAGTGGAAAATATCCTTTACAATATCTTAAATATAAGATTTCTTAAAATACTATTAAGTTATTATCATCTAAATACCTAATCAGAATAAAAAATTACACTAATCACTAAATATTAAATTAAAAAGTATAGTTTTATCCAGAAGATTTCATATAACTTTTAAATATAAAATAATTATGCCTTAGTGCATTATATATTTACAATTTTTAAAATATCATTTCTTAAATTAATCTAAAAATTAATAATAAACAATTTCTGATTGGTTTTTCAAAGAACTAACTAATTCTCCAACAACTTTATTTTGTTTTTGTTGTTCAAGAAGAACTTTAATTTGATCTTTAACATCATTATAAGTCGCATTTTTTCCATTAGATTGAACTAAGTTAAACAACTTAGGGTTTTTATCAAAAAATTCTCTAGTTTCTTGATCACTTACAATTATCTCTTGATCTTGAAATATCTGTTCAGTTAGTTTTCCAAGGGAAATTTGTTCTTCATAACCTTTAATTATAAAATCATAATCACTTTTTTTAGCAAGTTTTGCCTTTAAATCATCTATAGTTGCACCTTGCTGAGATAAATGTTGGGACAAAAGAGTTTCTGCTTCTTCAGCACTTGTTGTTATTCCTCTTTTTCCAGCTTCTTGTATTAGTAACTCTCTTGCTATTAATTGATCTATAACTTGTGTTTGATTAACAGCTCCCTGAGTTTGAGATTGAACAGACGATATTGCCTGATCTAATTTTTTTTGGTCTATTTTAGCACCATTAACCATTGCAATAGTTTTGCTAGGAAGCAAATCTTTTATGTTATTCCAATTAAAATAAACAATAACTCCTATAATAACCAAAGCAAGTATAATTACCCCAATAATAATTTGTTTCTTGTTTAAAGTCACATAGTCTCTATTTACCATACTAATTCTTAGAACTTTATTATTTAAAGCTTTCTAAAGATACCTCTATTTTTTTACTACAGGTATTTAGTAGTTAATTTTCTTGCTCAAATTGAAAATTCAATTTGAGGCTTAAAGAATATCAGTAATAACAAATTGTAAAGGTATTCTTTATTCATTTTTAAAATCAAACTTCTCAAAACTAATTTTATCAGAATTAATATCATTTAACAAATTTTTAATTTGTTTTTGAACATCATTT
>JBBSZB010000003.1:0-1462 GCA_038044965.1 Nanobdellota archaeon | reverse complement strand
TTTTGGGAACCTTTCCTAAAGGTTCATTTGGAAACCTTTTCGTTAAAAGGTTTATTTATATATTTTGTGAATAACACTAATTCTTTTAAAAGACAGTATTCTTATCTAAATATGACAGATTTAAGGGAACAGAATCTAACTCTCGAACAAATAGCAGTAGTAGAATTTCCAAGACTTATCCATCCAAATGAAGTTAAAGACATATGGAGATATTTAGTAACTGTATGCCCAGATTTAGAAATAACCTATCAAACAGAAAATCAAGCTAGATTTCAAGGAGCAGCAATTAGAGGTTCTGACGCTCCGCAGGAATATCTTAATTTCATAACTAAAGCAACAGGTATTTTTATAGAAAGATCAAAATATGTACATACAAGTTTTCACTTAGGTCGTCCTGAAAACCCAGAAGATATTGATGAGGCAAATTCTTTCTCAAAACTTATTTTTGAAACTTATGGAAATGATGCAGAAGAAATGATTGAGCTTCGTGAGAATGAAGTAGAATTTATGCAAAGAATGAAAGAGAGAATACAAACTTATTTTCAAACACCAAAAGCTGAACACTGATTCTAAAACATTAAAAAAATAAAAAGCAAACCTTGATAAATAAAATTAAGTTCTTTATATTAAACAATTAAGCAAATTAGGCGAGTAGTTCAACCAGGATAGAATAACTCCTTGCGGAGGAGTTGATCAGGGTTCAAATCCCTGCTCGCTTATAAAAGATTGAGGTTAATCATCTCGTGGGGGCATTACACAAAAAAATAAAAATTCTAAAAAACTAAAAGATTTAAATAGAAATAAGATTAATCTTATTTATGATGATTGATACAACCAAGATGAGTTCAAGAGGGCAGGTAGTTATACCTCTTGATATGAGAAAAGATATTAAAGAAGGGGATAAGTTAATTGTTATTAGAAAAGATGATGATATAATTTTAAAAAAATCTATTCCTGATTTAGCTTTACTTGCTGAAGAATCTCTTGCCGAAACTTGGATGAATAAAGAAGAGAATGAAGCATGGAAGGATTTGTAAAAGGAGACATAATTGTCTTAGAATTTCCTTTTTCTAACTTAATTGATGTAAAAAGAAGACCTTCATTGATAATAAAAGTTCCAAAAGGTGATGATTTAATCATATGCCAAATAATTGGGAAATCTCAAGAAAAATCAGTAGAAGTTCCAATAAAAAAAGAAGATTTTTATAAGGGAAGTTTAAAAATTGAAAGTTATGTTAGAATAGATAAAATTACGACAATAAAGAGGACAAGAATTAAATATAAGATAGACTCATTAAAACAAGAAAAGTTTAATGAAGTAATTGATAAAATTTGTTTTTTTATAAAAAACTGAGCAAAATGTTGAGGAGTTATTATCTGAATAAAATCGGAAGATTTATAAACATTCATTATTAATGAATAATTATTCACTTTAAGTGAAAGATATAACATGATACCAAAG
>JBBSZB010000002.1:0-13652 GCA_038044965.1 Nanobdellota archaeon | reverse complement strand
TCAATGAAGTCGTCTGAGGGACGCTGTGGGCTTTAGCCCATCAGAGGACGTCACACAAACCAGCACTTTTAAAATAAACCTTTTAACGAAAAGGTTTCCAAATGAACCTTTGGGAAAGGTTCCCAAAACGAAAAAAAGTAACAAAACAACCTTTTTAAAACCAGCACTTTTAAAAACACCTTTCTCTAATGTTTTTTATGAATAAAGAAAAAAATAATGAAATAAGTAAAGGAACAAAAAAAGAAATAATTGACATAGAAAAACTTCCTGTGCTGAATGTTGGAATGGTTGGGCATATAGACCATGGTAAAACTACTTTATTGCAGGCAATTAGCGGTAAATTTGCAGATCAGCATTCTGAAGAATTGAAGAGAGGGATAACTATTAAGTTAGGTTATGCAGATATTGTTCTTAGAAAAAATAAAAATGAGTATGGACTTGAAAATGGAGAACCTTTCAGATATATTACTTTTATTGATGTGCCTGGACATGAAATGCTAATGGCAACAATGCTTTCTGGAGCTGCTATGATTGATGTAGCTATTTTAGTTGTTGCAGCTAATGAAGGAATTAAACCGCAGACAAAGGAACATCTTATTGCTTTGCAGGCAAAAAACATTAAGAATATAATAATTGTGCAAAATAAAATTGATCTTGTTTCTAAAGAAGAAGCTGTTAAAAGATATAAAGAGATTAAAGCTTTTGTTAAGGGAACTGTTGCTGAGAATTCTGTTATAATTCCTGTTAGTGCTCAGCAAAAAATTAATATTGATAAAATTTATGAAGCTTTGGCAAATATTAAAATTCCTGACAGAACAAAAACTGGAGAACCATTTTTTATTGTTGCAAGAAGCTTTGATATAAACCGTCCAGGAACTATTGTAAATGCCCTTCATGGCGGGGTTCTTGGAGGAGCTTTAAAACAAGGAGCTTTGAAAATTGGAGATGATATTGAAATAAAACCCGGGTTAGCTATTAAAGAAAAAGATAGAGTTAGATATGAAACTGTTAAAACTAAAATAATTTCATTACATAGGGGAAGTTATTCCATTGATGAAGCAATTCCCGGAGGAAGTCTTGCTATAGAAACTAGTTTAGATATGTTTTTCACAAAATCAGATAAATTATCAGGTTGTGTTGCAGGTTTAATTGGGAAAGTTCCTAATATAACTTATTCTCTGAAAGTTAAAGCCACACATTTTAAAGAAGTTCTTGGTGTAGAAGATCATGTTAGTGTTGAAGAATTCAGACCGGGAGAAACACTAATGTTAAGTGTTAATACTTCTATTACAATAGGTAAAGTTATAAGAGTTAAAGAAGGAGTTATTGAATTTCAGCTAAATATTCCTGTTGTCCCGTTTACTGGAGATAATGTAGGCATTGCAAGAAATATAAATGGACACTGGAGATTAGTTGGTTTTGGAGAGATTGTTTAATTTTTAATTATTAGTATGGTCTTCTTGTATTTATTATAATATTCATTTTTTCTCTTTCTTTATCTGATAATTCATATTTAATGCAGTGTAAGTCAATATTTATCATTTTTGTAGTCATACCTGGTATTAATCCTATGTGAAGAGATACAGAAGGTCTTTCAGCAAGTATCATATGTTTTGGAGCACTACATTTGGGATTTAACATTAAAGCCGCGTCTATATAATATAATTTTTTTGTCTTATTGTCTAGTGTTGATGCATATATTAAATATAATTCAGAAAGTTTTATTACATCACTTTCTAAAGAATTACCTAAATTTTCTGAGCATGAGAAATCTTCTTTAAAATTAAAGATATAATTAAGATAGCTTAAAACTAAATCTGAATTCAGAGAAGGAATTAAACAGTTTTCAATAATATCTCTTGCATTTTTCCTAGGTAACATTCCTTTTTGATTTTCCTTTCCATTGGTCATTTCTCCTTTTTATTTAATCTCCTTATAAATCTTTCTTTACTTTTTTATGTTATAGAATACTTTTTAAACTTCTAAATATTAAAATTTGTATTGAAAGGAGGATATATGGGAGGAAATATGAAAGATAAAAAATTCCTTATAGCTATGGTAGTGATAGTTGTTCTTGCTTTAGTTTTGCTTTATGTACTTTTGATAGGACCTAAAATACAAGGATATGTTGTACAAAGACAAATTGATGCTCAGCAAGTTGCAGTTCAAACTATAGTTCAGGTTGTTAACCAACAAGGATATGTTGTTTTAGGACAGGGAAATGACTCAATTATACTTGTTAAGTACAATCCTGAGCAAGGACAGCCTGGACAAGGACAGCTTAATCAACAGCAGTAATTATTAAAATGAGAAAAGAGGTGAGTGTATTTTTAGTTTTACTTGTATTAATATCAGCTGGAGCTTTTGCTCAGACAGCTACAGGAGTTGGTGATGATATAAGCAGTTATGTTAAAGGATTTATTGAAAAGGGTGGAATAAACGGAAGCAGTGTGGGTAAAGTTACAGAAATTGATCAGGCAAATTTACCTGATGATGTTGAAATAAAAGAAATAGATAAAAATAAAGTTGGGATTTATGAAGTTAATTATACATCTGATTCTGGAAATGAGGAAAGTGTTTATGTTATAACTTATGCAACACAAAAGTTAAAACAAAAAACAGAATCTAAGAATACACAAATATTTGTTTTTGGCTCTAATACCCAGAATAGCGAATCAAAATTCTTAGATAGTTCTACTGGAGTACAAACTGGAGAAAATGTAGGGTATGTAATGATGCATACTGGAAGCATAACTGGAATTTCTTCAAGTCTTAGTATTTCAGAAGGAGATGGAAAGTTAGAAATTAAAATTTATAAAAATGGAGAAGATACTGGATTTGAAAATTTAATTAGTTCAAATGATAATAAAAAAGTAGATTATGATTTACAATCAGAGAATGTTGTTAATTATGAATCTGGAGATGTTATTTCTGTTTATGTTGAGCAGCAAGGAAATCTAAAGTGGAGTAATGTTATTACAAGTGTAGAAGTAACTTCTTAATATGGCAGCAAATAAATTATTGAAATGGAAGTATTTTATTGTCATTTTTTTAATAGTTTTGTTAGGTATTTTTTTATTTAATTATAAAAATTTTACAGGAAATTCAATATTTAGAAAATCTATAACTGGAAATATTGTTTTAGAAGCAAGTACTGTTTACAAGCCAAATAGTAGTTTAGAAGGAGATTTTAAGTTCTCTTTAAAGCAAGGAGAGCTGCTTCCAGTAGATTCTAAAATTTTAATTAGTTTAAATGATAATAGTTATGAATATGTTCTTTCTGATTTAGTTTCTAATGATAAAGTTGAAGGAAATTTTTATTTAGATAATGCTGATATTTCTGGAAGCGGAGAAGGATATGGTTCTCCGAGCAGTGATGAGGTTAACTTCGTCATGAAAATTACTAAAAAGTCAGAACAAACTGAAGAAACAACTGCAAATGAAAATTCTGGAAATGAATCAAATAATTCTAATCAAGAAATAACTAATAGAGAAACAATTGGAACTACTAGTGAGGAAACCATCACAACTGAAACAGCTACAAATGAAAATTCTAATACTAATTCTGAAACAATTCCTAGTGTAACTGAAACTACTAGTGATAATGGGAATAAAGAAGAAAATAAACCTTTAGAAAATGAACCTTTGAAAAAGGTTCCCAAAGATGAGAATAAAAATTCCGAAACGGAAGAAGAAAAATCTGAAAATATAGAAAATCCAATTGAACCAAGTACTAATTCAGAACCTATTAATGTGGAAGTTAATTCAGCTCCTATAACTGGAAATGCAGTATCTAGAATTTTTAGATTTTTTAGATTTACTGGAAAAGCAACATCTGAAATTAGTGAGGAAATTAGTGGAAGTGTTAGTAAAGATAGTCCTTATACTTATGAATTAAAAGGTGGAGAAACAGCTGAGATAGTTTCATCAGATCAACCTGTAGATATATCTATTGACGGTAAAACAGTTAGAATAACAACAGGATATGAAGGCGGATTTGGAAAAGATGCTATTGGAGAAAATATTTATGGGTTAAAAGTTGACTTATCTGAACTTAATATAAATGCTGAAGAAGGTGATTTGAAAATTTCTTTAGTTTATAATGGTCAGGAAATAACAAGTGTATCTAAAACTATTAGTATTGAAAGTTCTGAACAAACTACAAACACTAACGAAAGTGTTTCTAATGTTACAGTTTCTAATGAAACAATAGTTAATCAAACAACAAATGTTACTAATGTTACTAATGTTACAATTATCCAAGGTAATTTAACTGATTATAGTTTGACAGATGAAGAATTAGCTAGTTTAAAGATTAAAATAGGAAGTGATAAAGTTTCAATTGTTAAATCAGAAGTGATTAATGGCAGACTTATAATAAGATTTAAAATAGGAGATTATTGGCTTGAAAATTCTTATGATAATTCAATGAATAAAAAGGATTTAGATTATCAGATTGGTTTAGATATGACTAAATGGGTTAAATTTCTTGTACAAAGTCTTAATAAAGGCGAGAGTAAATCAGAAAATGTTGAATCTTATCTTGGTGAATTTAATCTTTCTGCAAGTAGTCAAAGTAGTCAGAATATTCAAAGTACCCTAAATGTTACAAATACTACAAATGTTTCAAATGCATAAAATTAGGGATTTCTTTGATTAATTAAGTATGGGTTTATAGTATGTAAAGTAAATTTTAACATAATTTATTTTTATATCATGCCATATTTTTACTTGATTTTTAGATTGATTATTTGTAAAATTAATTAATATTGATTATATTTTGACATTTTGAGTTATATATGGTTGTATAGAATATTAAGTTTCATTATGAAATTAACACTGCAGTAACCTTTATACATAAAGAATCATAGATTTTTTGGCTTAAAATTGGCCATAGCAAACTTTAAATACTAAAATTAGTATTTCTTAAGTATTTAATTAGTATTATGGCGAAGACAGTTAAAAGAGTTAAATTTGGAAATCTAAAAATTCAGAAGCTTAATAGAGTTGCACTTCCTAATTCTTTGCTCGAAAATCTTTCTTTATTAGAAGGTAATGATGTTGAAGTATTTCTAGATGTTGAAAAGGAGGAGATAATAATTAAAAAACTTAAAAAATGATTTGCAAATATTCTAAGCTTTTTGTATCGATGTTTTTTATAATATTTTTTATAAGTTTTATTTTTGCATTTCAAGGAAGTTCGAGCAGTTATTCTAGTGATATAAAAACAGATTCTTTTTCACAAACAAATTCTACAAGTAATAGTTTTACTCAAAGAATTATTGGAGGAATAGAGACAGTTGGGCAGTATTTAACTAATAGTTTTACAGGAAGATTTGGAATTTTAGAAGGTGTTAAAAATTTAGCTGTTGCAATTACCTCTCATTCAAATAATGAGGAGGTAATTAGGGGAAATGATGCTTCTTCTGGAGAAGATGATAAAGGAGTTGTGCCAAATAGTATTACACTTACTGCCAAAGTTTATGAAAATGGAACTACTGGTGGTTTTTCTGGGGCAACTTGTTATTTTTATGACAATAGTGTTTTGCTTGGATCTTCTAGTACAAATTCTTCTGGACATTGTAATGTAAGTTATACAAAAAACAGTTTAAGTGTTGGTTCAAGAAATATTAGTGTAAATTATTCTATCCTTACTTCTGATATTAAAGATAATAATGCTTCTGAAGTAAATATTGCAATTATAAGATATGTTACTAGTTTAACAATGAGTAATTTAAGGAGTAATGGAAAGTATTATGATGGAGATAGTGCTGTGCTTGGAATTTCAATAAATAAGATTAGTTCAACAGGAACTGCTTCTTATGATTCTCAAAATATAAGTGCAAATGCAACTAATGCTGCTGAAATACCATATTCCAATGGTGTTAAATTTTATCCTGGTGTTAATATCACAAGGACAGGAACTGGAGTGTATACAACTAATGTAACTGTTAATTATAGTTTCGGAGGTTTTGTTAGATGGGATGTCTGGCTTAGTAATGATGGTTTTTCTAATTTTATAGGAAGTGCTGTTCATGCAGATAAAGCAATATGTCAAGCTGATTTTGGAGCTTGGAGTGCTTGGAGTGCTTGTTCTGCTGGAACTAAAACAAGAACAAGAAGTGATTCAACTGGATGTTCAGAAGTTGAGACTAGTAGTGATTGCGGAACGACTGAAAGCTGTTTTCCTGCTGGGACAAAGATTTTACTGTCTGATGGAAGTTACAAAAATATAGAGGACATTGAAGTTGGAGAGTATGTTACTAGTTATAATGAAATAAATAAAAAGAATGAAGATAGTGAAGTTCTTGAAATTGAGTCTCCTATAAGAGACCATATGTGTAAGATTATATTTTCAGATAACTCTGAATTAAATTTAACATCAGAACATCCAATTTATTCTAAAACTGGATGGAAATCAATAAACCCAGAAGATACTAAAAAAGAAAAATCTTATATGGGTTTTGTTGAAAAATTATCTCTTGGAGATTTAATTCTTTCAAGTGATTTAGATTATAAAAAAGTTGAAAATATTTCTTGCTGGAACGAGACAATTCAGACATATAATCTTAAGTCTGTTTCTAAAAATAGAAATTTTTATGCTAATAATATTTTAGCGCATAATAAAGGGGAAACATGTATTGATTCAGATGGAGATGGTTATTGTACTACAGATTGTAATAATAATAATGGTAATATCCATCCCGGAGCTTTAGAATTATGTAGTGATGGAGTAGATAATGATTGTGATGGAAATGCAGATTGTAATGACGGGACTTGTAGCGCATTACCACAATGCCAGATTCAGGAAGCAATTTGTAATGATGGATTAGATAATGATAATGATGGAAGTATAGATTGTGCAGATAGTGATTGTTCTGCAAGTCCAAACTGTCAGGTTGTTGCAGAGGGAATTTGTAATGATGGATTAGATAATGATAATGATGGAAATGTTGATTGTTCTGATAGTGATTGTTCTGCAGATGAGCATTGTGTTTGTGTTCCAAACTGGAAGTGTGATTGGACTGGATGTCAAGAAGAAAGCAACACCACTTATTATAATAATCCTGTAAATTGTTTGGATTTAAATAATTGTAATAAACAAGATGGAAAGCCAACAAAGTTGCAATGTACATTGACTGATGAAGGTTATGTTGTTGAAAATGTTTGTCTGCCTAAGTGGGATTGTTCTGAATGGTCAGAGTGTGCAGTTAATTATGATATTACTCAGGATTTATTTTCTGGGCAGACTGAATTTAACGGAAGACAGTTTAGAACATGTAGTGATGTAAATGATTGTCGAAATGAATCTATCGAGCATAAATCTTGTAATATTGTTTTGCCAGTTAGTGTAACAAAAGCAGATTGGTGTTATGAGCAATATATAGAAATTCATGATATACAAACTAATAAATTGGTAAGTAGAATAAAAGATTTTTCAGTTAAAGGTATGAAAAAACTAGAAATTGGACTTATTGTTTCTGATTTTGGAGGTTATTGTAGCTATTGTTATGACAGAGTAAAAAATTATGATGAAAAAGATATTGATTGCGGAGGTAGTGGATGTAGGCCTTGTGTAGATAAAGGATATTTCTTTGATTGGATTTTCTATATTAAGTTATTCTTGTGGATTTTATTATTGTTGTTAATAATAATCTTTATAATCACTAGCAGAAGAGAGCTAAGAGAGACCTTTGCACCAATACCTGAAGTAATGAGGGAAAGAGCAAGAGCAAAGGCAAGAGAAAGAATTATTGTTAAAGAAAGAGTAAGAAGTAGAATTAGTTTGAGAAGCATAATTTCAAGATTAGTGCCTAGATTAGAGTTTAAGATAAGATTGAGAAGACCAGAAATTAGAGAACCAGTAATAACTCCAGTTCGTGAAGTAATTAGGCCAATACGCATTAAGTTACCAAGAAGAATTGTTCCTTATGCAGATCTTAAGAGAAGATTAGGAGAATGGCAGAGAAGAGGATATTATGCAACTTCTAGCTTAGAAAGAAAGCTTTCTAAGGGAATTGGAGATTATAGAAATAGCAGAGCTGAGAAAAAAAGAGCTAGAGAGATTGAAAGAGAGAGGAGAAGATTAGAAAGACAAAGAATTAAAGAATTAAGGATTAAAGAGCAGACTAGAGAACAAGCTAGAGAGCAAAGAGAAATTGAATATAGAGAAACAAGATATAGAGAAGCTAAAGGTAGAAGTTTCAGAGAATTAATTTTTGGAAGAAGAGAAAGATTACCTAAAATTAAGAAATATAGAGACTATAAAACTCTCAGAGAAATATGGTTTGGAAAACCTAAGATAACTGAAATAAAAGAAGAAGCAAGAGAAAGAGCAAGAGAAGAAAAAATAAGGGAGGAAAGAAGAGAATATAAAGAAATAAGAAAACCTAGAAAGAGCATTTTCTTATCTCTTTCTGATGCTTGGATAAGACATAGAGAAGATGTAAAGAAAAGAAAGTTAGAAAAAGCTGTCAGGAAACAATATATTAGAGAAACTAGAGAAAAAATAAAGAGACACAAGGAAATTGAAAAACAAAAGAGAAGATTAGAAAAAGCAAGAGTTAAAGAATTAAGAATTAGAGAGCAGAATAGAGAACAAGTCAGAGAGCAAAGAGAGTATAAGGAAATTAGGAAGTCTAAAAAGAGCATTTTCTTATCTTTTTCTAATGCATGGAGAAGACATAGAGAAGATGTAAGAAAAAGAAGAGCAGAAAGAACTGCTAGAAAACAACATATTAGAAAAATAAGAGAGGAAAGAAGGAAAGAGAGAAGAACACATATAAAGTTTATTAGAGAAAGAAAAGAGAAAAAAAGAGAATATAAAGAAATAAGAAAACCTAGAAAGAGCATTTTGAAATTAACATCTAATGCTTGGAATAGATATAAAGAAAATGCAAGAAAGAGAGCCTTAGAAAAAGCTACAATAAGAGCACATAGAAAGCTTGTTAAGGCTAATGAGAAACTTGCAAGAGGAAGTGCTATAGCTTTAAGAAAATCAGAGAAAAGAAAGTTAAGAGAGCATAAATTAAGATTAAGATTAGCTAAAAGAGCTGAAAGAAAAGAGATAATAGAAAGAAGAAAAGAAATAATAGAAAGAAGAAAAGAAATAAAAAAGCACAAGTTTAGATTAAGATTAGCTAAGAGAGTTGAGAAAAGAATTGAGAGAAAGAAAAAAATAGCTGAAAGAAGAGAAATAAGGATAAGAAGAAAAGAAGTTAAAAGACATGTTAAACATATACATAAAAGTATAAGAAGAAAAGAAGTAAATAAATCAGAGATAGCTTCATTAAAAAGACAGTTGAATGAATGGCATAAAAAAGGATATTATGATACTACTAATCTTCAAAAGAAGTTAGATGAGTATGAAGGAAAGAGGTAAGTTTTATTAAAATTAGGATGAACTAAAACTAAAACGAAACCTATAAAAATCAAAAATAACTTATATATAAGGTAGTAAGGTTAATGGATAAAAATAAAATAGGGGAAATAAGAAATATCCAAACAGAGAAAAGGTAAGAAGAAAATAAGGTAAAATCATTAAAATAATGATAAGTAAGGTAAGACATTATACGTTTGCAATTAAAAAATAAAGATAATAAATAAAAAAGAGGTAATGTAAACAAATAAAATAAAAGTAAAATAAGAAAAATAAATTATAAATTTGGAAAAGATATTATATATTTAAATTTAGAAAATAGACAGTTAGCATAAGTAAAAAGAGAAAATGGTGAAAAATAAACCTTTAAAAAAGGTTTCCAAATGAACCTTTTATGAAAAGGTTCCCAAAAAGGAGAAAATAAAAAGAGGCAAAAATGGTGAAGAGAAAAAAAAGTGTTAGTAAAACAAGTTCTAAAAAAAGAATTAATCCTGAAGAAAAAATCAGGGGAGATTTTTATTCTTTTCAAAGAAAAATTGCAAGACTTGAAGAGTTGAAAAGAGAGTTACAATCTTTACAATCTAAAGGTATGACTAAAGGTTTTGAAAAAGAAATTAGTTTGATGAGATCTAGACTTAAAGATACTACTGCAATCCCTGAATTAGAAAAACAGATTAGAAAACTTAGAAGTAATATAAGAAATAAACGGGAAATTAAGAAAAAATCTCCAATTAAAAAAATTGAAAGAGAGGTAAGTGAAGTTGGTAGTGCTATAGATGATGTAAGGAAGAGAATTGATAGAAAAGTTGGAAATATTGGCAGTGAAATGGAAGATAGTACAAAACAGCTGAAAAATGAGATTAAAGGTCTTAAATTAAAGATTGATGAATCTCTTGAAAAAAGCGGGCATGTTGATTCTGAAGTTGGATTAAAAGTTGATGAGGGTTTTCAAAATTTTGTTAAAGAAATAAAATTAGATCTTTCTGAAAAAGTTAAGAATAAGGAGAAAGAGCTTAATGAAAGTCTTAGAAGAGATTTATCTGTGAGAAGAACAGAGTTAGATGTGAAATATAAAAATATGGAGGAAGATCTTGATAAAAATTACCAGAAAAAACTACAAAATATCGATTTGCTGAAAAAAGAATTAAAAAATAAATATCAGCAAAAATTTAAGGAAGAGCTTGATAAAGAAGTTAAGGCAAGATTTTCAGAAGAGTTGAAAAAGAAATTTGAAGAAGAAAGGACTAGACTTGATTTATATTATATTTCCCAGATGAAGAAAAAGTATAATGATGAGTTCCAAAAACAAAAAGTAATTCTTGATAAAACATACAGAGATAAAATTTCTGAAGGATTGAGAAGACTCAGTTCTGATTATGATTCTAAAAAAAGAGCTCTTGAAAATGAACATAGAAAAACAATAAATAAGTTAAAGTATCTTGATTCTGAAAAGAAAAAGCATGAATTGATTTTTAATTCTAATTTAGAAAGATTAAATAAAGAACGCATGGAAAATAAATCAAGACTGCTGTCAGAACAAGGGGTTTTAAGAAAGAAATCTTCTCAAGAAGCCCATGAAAGAATTGCTAAAGAAGTTGAGTTATATAAAAAGAAATTAGATTCTGAATTGAAGAATAAGCTTAGTGTAAAAATGGGTTTTTTTATTAATGAACAGAAAAAAAGGCAGGAATCTGATATTGAAAGAAGAACTGAAAAAATAAGACAGGCTTTGGAACATGAAAGAAAGATGAATGATTTTTTAAGAAAAAATCTTTCTGAAAAAAGCTATGCAATTGAAAAATTAGAAGAGCTGAATAATAAGTTAAGAAAAGATTTAGCTGTAAGTGGCAAGGAATTTGACCTTAAATATCAAGATATGGAGGAAAATTTAAATGTAAATTACCAGAAAAAACTTCAGAAAGTTGATTTGCTGAAAAAAGAATTAAAAAATAAGTATCAGCAAAAACTTAAAGATGAACTTGATAAGGAGGTTAATGAAAGATTTTTAGAAGAACTGAAAAAGAAATTTGAAGAAGAGAAAAAGAAGATTGATTTATCATACATTTCTCAGATGAGGAAAAGATATAGTGATGAAATGCAGAAGAAGAAAGCATTACTTGAGAGAAAATATAGAAGTAAGGTTAATAGTGAGCTGAGGAAACTAAATTCTGGATATAAGTCTAAGAAAAGGAATTTGGAAAGTGATGTTAATAATAAACTAACTAATATAAATAAAGAAAGAGCAGTATTGGAAAAAAAGCTTAAAACAAAACTTAGTGGGATAGAAAGAGAGAAAAGCACTTTTAGAAGGTTTTTAACCAGTAAAACTGAAAATAAAAGGAAAAAAATTATTGAAGGATTAAAAGATCTTGAAAAGGAAAAAAAAGAACATGAGATTTCTTTTAACAGAAAACTTGCAGAATTGAATAAAGAAAGAGAAAAAAACAAAACTAAAATCTTAGATGAACAGAGAATTGTTAAAAAAAGACTTGAAGAGATAGCTCATCAAAAAATGGCTAATGAATTGAAATCACATAAAAGAAAGTTAGAATCTGAATTAAGAAGTGAATTAGCTATGAAGATGAATGTTTTTCTAAATGAACAAAAGAAAAAACAGGAATCTGATATTGTCCAAAGAACTGATAAAATCAGGCAAGCTTTGGAACATGAACATGAAATGAATGATATTTTAAGAAAAAATCTTTCTGAGAAAGATTATAACATTGAAAAATTAAAAGAGCTTAACAGAAAAACTGTATCAGAAGTATCTGGTATTAAGCACAAAGAGTCTTTGAAAAGAGCGAAAGAGCATAAAAAGCTTATTGAGCAACACAGGAAAGATACAGAATATCTTACAACACAATTAAAAAAAGAGTTTCATAGTAAATTTGATGAGGAATTACAAAAACATATTTCTCTTGAAAAACAGCAATTAGATAAGGAATTTAATTTGAAAATAGCTGAATCTAGAGAAAAAATGAAAGATCTTTCTGGCAGAGAGGTTAGAGAGTTTAAATCTAAGCTTAGGGGTGAGTATGATGAAAAGCTAAGGAAAAATGTTGAACTGAAAAAAGAAAAATTGCAAAATGAGATGAGAAAACAATTTTTTAGAGAAGCAAATGATAAAATTCTTCTTGAAAGACAAAAGTTAGAAAATAAAATCAAGGATTTAGAGCAGAAGTACAAAGACAGGGAGGATTCTCTTAAAATGAAAGAAAAACATTTTGTAGAAACACATAAAGCTAAATCTCTTGCTCTTGCTTCTGAAAAAAAGACTCTTATGGAAAAGATGAATATATTTAAGAGATCAGAAGGCACGAAGATTGATGCTGTTCGAAAAGAAGAACAGGAAAAATTAAAGAGAAGAGAATTAGAGTTAGCAGAAAAATCACATCAGGAGATGTTAAAAGAGCTTAAACTAAGAGAAGCTGCTTTGAAAGAAAGATTGCAGAAACACTTTGATAGAAAAATTAAAGAGTATAAAGATCAACAAGAGAGAGAAATTACGGCTAAGAAAGCTCAACTTTCTGAAGAATTAAGAGAAAAAGCTAAGGCTATATTAGGGTAATTAAGCATTTCAATAGATTTTATAAATTATAATTTTTTTAGTTTACTAAGAAATGAGAAATATACCTGTTTATTCAATTAAGATACCTGAATATGATATTAAAACTAAACCAGATCACATTAAAATTGGTTCTGTAATTGATGAACTAATAAAAAAACATTTTCTTGGGAGAAAGGTTGCTATAAGGGGAATTAGTTTAAGTGATCATAAAAGTAAAAATGTTAATGAACTGATTAAGATTATAAAGAAATTAGGATATGATAGATATAATCCTAAAAGAAAAGGAGATAGATATGAAAATGTTGAAGGTAAAAAGATAGATATTTTTGCTCTCGATTTTAAGATTAATAAGAAAGGAAAATATATTAGATATTTAATTGAACCTTTTTATGATATGGGAATAAAATATGGTGGACGTCCTCTTAGATTAGATATTCTTCTTATTTATGATTTTGCAAAATTAAAAAGAGTTATTCATAAATATGAAGGCAGGAATGATATAAAGAGAGATGGTTTTATTTTCAGGGATTCTAAAAATAAGAAAGGTGCACTTACTGGTATTATTAAAGTTTTAAATTAACTTTTTACAGCAACTTTTCAAATTCTTCTCTTGATATCTGAATGTCTTTTTTTATTATTTTAGTTAGCAATCCTGGGCCTATTTCTTCTCCAGCATGGTGTGGGATAGTTGTTTTTCTTCCATCT
>JBBSZB010000001.1:0-4370 GCA_038044965.1 Nanobdellota archaeon | reverse complement strand
TTCTATTAAATAAAAATACCTCATAAATATTTATATATGGTTATTTGATTTTAAATAAATGCAAACAAGAAGAGAGTTTTTAAGAAACATAGTAGGTATTGGATTAGCTTCAGCTTTGTATGGCTGTGCTTCAACTAATTATTCTAATAGGGATGATTTTTCAAAGTTTACACATTATTTAGGAAGAGAATGGGATAAATTACCTGAGAAAAAAAAGCAAGAAACAAGAGAAGCTTGGAAAGAAGCTGATGAAGAAGGCAAGAAACTTGTTATAGATGTATATAAATCTCCAAAAGAAAAATATAAAACCCTTGACAAAAATGTTCAGAATAATATTAATTCAATTTTAGAATATCAAGCATCTGGTAAGAAAATAAAAGATAGTGAAAAATATCAAGATGTTATTGAATTATCCTCGCATGTTCCTTGGATTAATCCAGATAATTTGACAAAAAAAGACCTTATTCTTCTAGGAGCACTTGCAGAGGCAATTGCAGGTGCACTTGCCGTCCGTTGATTAGTTTAATTATAATAATTTAATATGTCAAGATTTACTAAATCTTGAGCATGCTCAAGAACCAGACATGTCATACAATTTATTACATGGTTCTTGACATTTAATTTATTTTCTGAAGAACAGTAATATAATTAAACCCTAAAAATTGCTAAACAAAATGAAATTAGCTAAAGGACTTACTGCAGGATTGCTTACTATAGGAGCATTTCTTTCATCTCCTGTAAAAGCTTTAGAAACAGACCAATATCTCACATGGAATATTGAATTAAAAGATTCTTCTCAAGCTTTTAATGATTATTTAAATAATGAACTAATACCCAATTACCTGGAAAAAGTTAATGAAGGACCAAATAAAAAACCAAATAAAAAATCTAAAGAAGAATTAATTTCCGGATTATATAATTATGCTTTTCATGGTTTATATTCGTCTAGAGTTAAGCATTTTTTGAATACTTCAGATGAAATAGATAGATTTCCAGATAAATCTGTTTCTTACAGAAAATATAAAAGAGAAAGCATTTACAGAAGTAATTTTCCCTTTCCATGGTTTTTTCTTCCAATGTCAAGAACAATAAATTTAAATGGGAATTATTTAGGAGTTGATAAAATAGGACATTTTTTTGGTTTTGGAGAAAGATATTTTCATAAATACACAAAGTTAAGAGGTAAAGGAATTAATGAACAAGAAGCTGTTGAAAAAGTAATAAACAGAGGTATTGCCCTGGAAGAATTATTTGTAGGAAGCATTATAGACGGAGTTTTTTCTCCAGCAGATTTAGAGGCAAATTATCAAGGATTTATTTTTGCAAGAGATTTATCATCATCAGAAGAGCCATATTTTGAATTGTCTGATGGAAAATGGAAATTAGCAAGAAATATGGACATTACAAAATACATAAATCCAGATTTTGATGAATCTTACAACCAATCATTATTTTCAGGATTAAGAAAACAATTTGTTCAAAAAAGAATAAAAGAATTATACACTGGAAAAGAAGAAGGTCAAATAGTTAATGAAAGGTTTGAAAGATATAGTCAAATTCCACATAGTTTTTCATATGGGCGTGTTAAAAAAGATACGGGAAAAAGAAAAAGAACAAAATAAAAGTTTTAATATTAAAAGGAGAGTTAAAGAGAACTTTGGTTCTTTTTATTTTCGATAATAAAAATGCACAATAAAAATCGCAATAATCCCACCCACCATATTAAAAACTAAATCTAAAGCAGTATTATAATAACCTCCAACTCCTGTGCTTGGAAAAGCAACAACTGCAGCAAATTCAATAATTTCATTTAATGCCCCAAGACCCATAGCAATTGCAATAAGTACAGGATAAATTATTTTATAGTTTGCCTTTGAATTAAAATAAGGTTTTAATAAATGCCATGCAACTAGCGTTGTTGTCCCAAACCCAAATGCGTGAACAAACTGATCAAACTTAAAAACCATAGTATCTCCAAGACTAAAAAGTTTGATTATTTCTAAACTATATAAAACTCCACTTCCTTTGAAAATCCAAAATTCATTTCCAACCCATATTCCTCCTCCAGCCATATGGAAAAATCCCCATAAACTCAATAACCACAATATCAAATAGTCAAAATTAGTTTTCCTTAAAGTTAAGCCAATTAATAAAAAGAAAAAAATCAAAACAACAACATACCACAAAAATTCATAGTTTTTAATATTGATGTAGTATAAAGCAAATGCTAGTATATATGCTAAATTAAAAAATACTAAAAGCCACTCACCTTTTTTCAGTCCCAGAAAACCAATTGGTTTTCTGGACCCAAAATTCTTTGAATTTTGTGGTTTCATCTTCCCATATATCTATTTATTATTAATCCAATAGCAATTATTATCAAAGCTATGGGTATCCAAGGAATATTAATAGTTATGATATTCAGTTCTGTCAACAACCAAATTATACCAATAGCTAACAAAATAACTGCAAGTGTCGGAAATTTTTTCTTTGCCATTTTTGTTTAACCTCCTTTTATCTTTTATTTTTCATGTAACTTTATTGTAAATAAGTAATATCTTTTCCTTATTTATATTGATTTGATATCTTGTTTTCAATGTTATTTATCTTTTCCTTATATTATTATTGTAAATTCAGATTACTATTTTACATTTGTTTTATTGAAAGCCCTTTTACTTACCTTACTTTATTATAACTTACAATTTAATTACTCTTCATTTAATAATTTTCTTCTTAGTTTTAATTTTAGTTATTAAAAAACTAATGAAATACCCAATTAAATAAACAGCTATTATATTTAAAATTATAGAAATAACATATCCATATAACACAAAAATTCCACCATTAAAAAAAGCAACCCAAGGAATTACAGGCAACATTAGATATCCCACATCACAAATTCCAACATTACATATTCTTGAATAAATTATTGAAATTGTGGATAATACAATATAAACTAAAACAAATATCCAACCTATTTTTGATTTGAGGAGTTTCATTTTAATATATTAAATACCGAGGGTATAATTTATAATTTCAGTTGTTGTAAAAATTTTAATCAGATTCTGTTTTTTAAAATGAAAATCATCACTCCAGACCCCATCATTTGTTAATGATAATGCTAAAGCTATATAAGGTGCGTCATCTTTATCAAAAGATCCTATAATCTCTTCAGCTTTTTCCATATTTAAAACATATTTATCTTTTTCTACAACACTAATTTTTTCAGTAATTAAACTAAATAATATTTCAAACTCTTCTTTTGATAGCATAGACTTTTTAATAATAATTTCTTCATATTTTCTAATAGAACTAATTAAAGTTTCAGGGCAATATAATGTAAATGGGCAGTCAATAAGTAACCCTCTAGTTTTGTCCTCTTTTATTAAAGCAGAAATAATTACATTAGCATATACTATAAGTATCATAGTTACAATCCATGATTTTTGGCCATTTCTCTCTTTATTAATTTGTTTATTTCCTCAGCATCTTTTCTAGTAAGTTTACTTTTTTGGGCTATTGCTTCAGCTATTTCAAGCTTTTTTAAATGATTGCTCAAGGCTTTCCTTATTACAGCACTCCAATTTACTTCTTTATGCTTCTGTAGTTCTTCTTTCAAATCTTCAGGCAGAGTTAAAGTTATATTAACCATGTGTAAATATGTGTATACATATATTTAAACCTTTTGTTATAATTGGGATTTTTCATTTTTATTCATAGATCTCTTCCAAGCAAAGTTCTTCTGTTATTTGCCTTTGCTCTTTTTATTCCATCTCTTAAAACATCTTCAACAATTCTTTCTAGCTCTTTTGAAACATCTCCAGCTACACTACTGACAGATTTTTCTTTGTCAAGCTCTTCAACCACTTTCTTAATATTATTTTCTTTTATTAGTCTGCCCATTTTATTATTTATATTAAAAATAATTTATTAATAAATTTAACCAATTTATTTTATTATACCCCTTAATTCAGGAAGATTCATTTCTATGAACTCTATAATTTCTTGTTTATATTCAGTATTTAGTGAAATTCCAGTATATTTCGGTTTATTATGCACTATAACCCATCCAACCTTTGAAAGTTCTTTTATTATCTCATTTAAACTTTGAAATCTCTTAAAATGTTCTGTCCTATCATACTTGCCACCCCAATTACCCTTTCCTCTTGCTAAAATTGACATAAGTTGAGCTTTTTCAAGATTGTTAGCCATGATAATATAAAAATTACATTTATTTAAATGTTGCTATTATTGAAATATTAATATACTTGATAGAAAGATTTAAATATCATTTAAATATAATATAAATATAATATAAATATGAAACAAAAAGAAAACAAGTCATTTTTTTTAATGCAATTTGGAGATAC